>CAZQVC010000138.1:0-5532 GCA_964596625.1 uncultured bacterium
TCCGATTACAAGTCGGATGCTCTACCGATTGAGCTAGGGTGGCAGCCGAGCCGCAGACCCGAAGAGCTAAAATAGCATGTCGTTTCGAACGGTGTCAAGCGCGTCCAGGACGGGGTTCTTGGCTCATGAGCCGAGTTTCGCCGGGCCGCGAGAGCGGCCCCTGCGACCCCTGCGCCCTTGCTGAACGCGGGAGCGGGGCCGGCCCTGCTAGTATGGGCCCATCTGGAGGCGCGCTAATGCCCAAGATCGGGTCCATAGGCATCCCTGAGCTACTGATCATCCTGGTAGTCGTCCTGCTCATCTTCGGTCCCCGCCGTCTGCCCGACATGGCGAAGGGCCTCGGCCAGTCGGTTCGGGAGTTCCGCAAGGGCTTGCGCGACATGCGCAAGGAGTTCGACGACGAGGCGAACGACAACGACAAGCCTCAGGCCAACGCCGGGGCGCCCGTGTCGGCCGCGACCACCAGCGGCGCAGCCGCCGGCTCGAGCCCGGCCGCTAGCGGCGCCGTTGCAGCACCCGCCGCTGCGCCCACCCCCCACGAGGCCGCGCCCGGCGCCGCCAACGACGAGGCCGGCGCGCCCGACTCGACCACCCCCGACGACACGCCGTCGGCCGAGAAGTCCTGAGCCTGGCGTCACGCGCACCGCGAAGCGACGCCAACGCGAACAGGCCTCGGCCGGTGAACGAGCCCGCACCGCCGCACCTTGGGACGTGAACGCAGGAACATAGGCTGAACACGACGTGACCCTTATCGAGCACTTCGAGGAGCTGCGCAAGCGGCTCTTCATCGCCTTGCTTGCCTGGTTGGTCGGTTCGGGTGTGGCGTTCGCGTTCCGCTTCACGATCCTCGATTGGCTCAAGGAGCCGCTGCCGCCCGCGATGACGCTGAACTTCTTCGCGGTGCTCGAGCCGTTCACCGTCTCCATGCAGATCTCGGCGTTCTTCGGCCTGGTGTTGGCTGCGCCCGTCGTGCTCGGCCAGGTCTGGGGCTTCCTGGCTCCCGGCCTCTACAAGGAGGAGCGTCGCTACGCTGTCCCGTTCATCCTCTTCTCGGCCGTCGCGTTCCTCGCCGGCGTGGCCTTCGCCTACTACGTCGTGCTGCCGTTCACGATCCCGATCCTGCTCGGCTTCCTCGGCAACGAGGCGCAGGGCCTGCTGTCCATCGGCCGCTACATCTCGACGCTGCTGATGCTCATGGGCATGTTCGGCCTGATGTTCGAGATGCCCGTCCTCGGCTTCCTGCTGTCCAAGACCGGCCTGCTGCGCTACGAGTTCCTCAGGAAGAACCGGCGCTGGGCCGTCGTCATCGGCCTCGCGCTGGCAGCCGTCATCACCCCCACCGGGGACCCCTTCAACCTCGCGCTGGTCGGTGTGCCCCTCATCGTGCTGTTCGAGCTCACCATCCTGGTCGTGAGGATCAGCCAACGTAGTATTGGTCATGTCGCAGAAGATCCAGAGCCTACGAGCCCGCATTGACGAACTGAACCTGAGCATCCTCGAGCTGCTCTCCGAGCGCGCGTCGGTGGCCGCCGAGATCGGTAGCGAGCAGACGGCCAACGGCATGTCGCAGTACGACCCGGTGCGCGAGCAGCAGATGCTCGACGCGTTGGTCGCGGCCAACGCCGGCCCGTTCGACGACGCCACGCTGAAGGCCCTGTTCAAGCAGATCTTCCAGGCCAGCATGCAACTCTCCCAGGCGCAGGAGAAGCGCTCGTACCTCACCTCGCGCAGCACCAAGGCCGGTGACAGCGTCGTGTCCGTCGGCGGCATCGAGGTCGGCGGCGGCAGGCCGCCCGTGCTGGTGGCCGGGCCGTGCGCCATCGAGTCGCGCGAGCAGGTGATGGCCGCCGCGGCGCACGTGGCCGGCCAAGGCGTGAGCCTGTTCCGCGGCGGAGCCTACAAGCCGCGCACCGACCCCTACAGCTTCCAAGGCCTGGGCGAGGAGGGCTTGCTGCTCGCCCGCGAAGCCTGCGACCTCCACGGCCTGAAGTTCGTCTCCGAGATCGTCAGCAGCGTCGACCTGCCGCTCTTCGAGGAGTACGTCGACCTGCTGCAGATCGGCGCTCGCAACATGCAGAACTACACCCTGTTGCGGGCCGTGGGGCGCAGCACCAAGCCGGTGCTGCTCAAGCGCGGCCTCTCGGCCACCGTGGAGGAGTGGCTGATGGCTGCCGAGTATCTCCTCGCGGAGGGCAACGCCAACGTGATCCTGTGCGAGCGGGGCATCAGGACCTTCGAACGCTACACGCGCAACACGCTCGACGTCTCGGCGGTCGCGCTGGCCAAGCTCGAGACGCACCTACCGGTGCTGGTCGACGTCACGCACTCCGGCGGGCGCCGCGACCTGCTGGTGGCCCTCACCAAGGCGGGCCTGGCCGTGGGCGCCGACGGCATCATGATCGAGGTGCACCCCAACCCGGCTGTCGCGCTCTCCGATCAGAAGCAGCAGGTCGACTTCGCACAGTTCGACGCCTACCTCGAGAGCGTCGGCTACCACGGGACCTTGAGCCGCGACCGGCTCGAGGTCGCGAGCTTCTAGGCGGGGCGGAAGGGGCGAGGAGTTGGCCGGCTTCGACGACCTGCTCAACTTCGTCTTCCGAGCGGTCAACGTGACCCCGCGGTACGAGCCCGAGCTGTGCATCGTCGTCTCCCGCTCCTCGCGCACCGCCTGCAGCGCCTGCTACGACGCCTGCCCCCACGACGCGGTGCGGATCACCAGCAGGGTCGAGCTCGACCCCGTCGACTGCACCGGCTGCGGGCTGTGCGTCCGCGCCTGCCCGTCGGGCGCGCTGGAGACGTCGACGGCGTACGCGGGTGGCGTCGGCATGCGCTGCTCGCAGGTCGCCGGCAACGCGCAGAGCGTCCAGTGCCTGGCCAAGCTCGCGCCGACCGACCTGCTGCGGCTGGCCGGCGCAGGCGGTACGGCAAGGCTCGCCAGGGGCGACTGCGACAACTGCAAGATCGGCTCGGCGCAGGTGCCGGCGGCGGTCGACCGCGCCGCCGACGAGGCCAAGGCGCTGGCGCGCGTCCAGGGCCGCGAGCTCGAGATCTCGGTTAGCCGCACCGACCGGCTCGACGAGCACGAGCCCGGGGAGCGTCTGAGCCGCAGGCAGCTGCTTGGCGGCGGCGTGCGGGGCGTGAAGCAGGCCGCCAGCGACGCCCTGGCGCCGCTCGAGCGGATCCTCCCGGCGCCCGAGGTCGCGGCCCGCCACGCCGACCTGCCCACCGAGCACGGCAAGAAGCTGGCCGTGCTCGCCGCGGCCAGGCCGGCCCCTGACGAGCTGGTCCCGTACCGGCTGCCGCGCGTCGCGGACGGCTGCATCATGTGCCCGCTGTGCACCAAGGCGTGCCCCACCGACGCGATCTCGCGTGACCTGAGCGGCGAAGCCGGCGTGCTGAAGATCGACCCCCAACGCTGCGTCGGCTGCGACGCCTGCGTGCCGGCCTGCCCGGTCGGCGTGATCTCCATGGACGACAGCGTCACCTGGGGCGAGCTGCGGGCCGGACCGTACGACGCCTACGTCGCCTCGCCCGAGAGGCGCGCCACCGGCTCGGTCCACCGGTGAACGCACGACGCCAACTAGGGTTTCGGGTCACGGCGAGCCGGACGGGGGCCGACATAAGATGACGCATGACGGTTGACGCCTGGGTGGTCGAAGCGGTGGAGGCGGCGAGCAACAAGGGCGCCACCGTGCGCGAGATCCAGAGACACATCGACGAGAAGCACTTCGAGGAGCTCGCGATCGACACGATCGAGGCCTCCCTAGCCGGACTCGTGGCCGAGGGCCGCGTCGTCGAGGACGGCAACCGGTATCATCCGGCCAAACGGACCTCGAAGGAGGACGCGCTGAAGCGCCTGTTCGGCGAGGGCTGAACGACTCGACATTGGAGCCAAGATGAAGACCCAGATGACCGGAGCCGGCGGCGAGGGCAGCGCCCTGTCGCGCGGCGGTGACGCCGACGCACAGGCGCAGCGGGCCGTCAAGGCCGCGCCGCCTTCGCTGCACGACTTCTACGACGTCGACGCGCTGTACACGCGCGAAGAGCGGCTCATCCGCGACTCGGTGCGGGAGTACGTCCGCGCCGAGATGCTGCCGCACGTCGGCGAGTGGTGGCAGGAAGGGGTCTTCCCCACCGACCTCGCCGGCAAGTTCGGGGAGATCGGCGCCCTCGGCGTGACCTTGCCCGAGCGCTACGGCGGCGCCGAGGCCTCCTACAGCGCCTACGGGCTGATCTGCCGCGAGATCGAGTACGTCGACTCCGGCCTGCGGTCCTTCGTCAGCGTCCAGTCGAGCCTCGTGATGTACCCGATCCACCGCTACGCCTCACAGGAGCTGAAGTCGCTCTGGCTCCCCCGCCTCACGACGGGCGAGGCCGTAGGCTGCTTCGGACTCACCGAACCCGACGCCGGCTCCGACCCCGGCTCGATGCGCACGCGCTGCAAGAAGGTCGGCGACGAGTACGTGATCAACGGCGTGAAGCGCTGGATCACCTCCGGCTCGCGGGCCGACGTGGCGATCGTCTGGGCCAAGGACGAGGACAGCGGGGACGTGCTCGGCTTCGTCGTGGAGACCGAACGAGAGGGCTTCCAGGCCGTCGACATCAAGACCAAGGCCTCGATGCGCGCCTCGGTGACCTCCGAGCTGTACCTCGACGACGTCGTCGTGCCGGCCGGCAACCGGCTCGACGTGGTCGGCCTGAAGGGAGCGCTCTCCTGCCTCAACCAGGCGCGCTTCGGCATCGCCTTCGGCGTGCTGGGCGCCGCCCAGGCCTGCTTCGACGAGGCCCGCGACTACGTCGCCGACCGCCCCGTCTTCGGCGAGCCGCTGGCCGGCAAGCAGCTGGTGCAGTCCGACCTCGCCGACATGCTCTCCGAGATCACCAAGGGCAGCCTGCTGGCGTACCGCCTCGGCCGGCTCAAGGAGGAGGGCGCCGACCACCCGGCGCGCGTCTCGCTCGCCAAGCGCGACAACGTGCGCTCGGCGCTCAGCGTCGCTCGGGCCGCTCGCGACCTGCTCGGCGGCAACGGCATCACTACCGAGTACGGGGCGATCCGCCACATGCTCAACCTCGAGACCGTCGCCACCTACGAGGGCACCGACACCGTGCACACGCTCGTGCTCGGCCGCGCCATCACCGGGCTGAACGCGTTCTAGCCGCGATTCTCGGGCAGTTCAGCCGAGGGCGAGGCGGCCGAGGATCACGAGGCCGGCCACCGCCGCGATGCGAGCCAGGTGGTTGGGCCAGGCCACGCGGCCGATCACCAACCTCGCGTTGAGGAACGAGGCGATGACGGTGAGGACGCTGCCGGCCAGCAGGATCCACCAGGCACCGACGAAGCTGAAGGCGTAGGCGACGCCTGCGACGGTGAGCACGGTGGCGGCGAGCATGAAGAGCCGGGCGACCACCGCACGGCGCCGGCTCACCGCCCACGCCCCGAACACGTTGACCGCGCCAAGGGCCAACGCCAGCAGACACACCAGCAATTGCACGTGAGTCAGTCTACCGGCAAGTTGAGCAGGACGTCGACGA
>CAZQVC010000139.1:0-5429 GCA_964596625.1 uncultured bacterium
TCTTCGGCCGCAGCCAGCTGAGCCAGTTCAAGGACCAGGTCAACCCGCTCTCCGAGCTGCGCCACAAGCGCCGCATCTCGGCCCTCGGGCCGGGCGGCCTGACGCGTGAGCGGGCCGGCTTCGACGTCCGCGACGTTCACCGCACCCACTACGGGCGCATCTGCCCGATCGAGACGCCGGAAGGCGCCAACATCGGCCTGATCACGTCGCTGGCCAGCTTCGCCCAGGTCAACGACCTCGGCTTCATCGAGGCGCCGTACCGCGTCGTCAAGAACGGCAAGGTCACCGACGAGGTCGTCTACGTCACCGCCCACGAGGAAGACAAGCACACCATCGCCCAGGCCAACACGCCGCTGAACGACGACGGCACCTTCGCCGTCGAGACGATCGTCGCGCGCCGCCTCGGCGACCCGTTCTTCGTCACCGCCGACGAGGTCGAGATGATGGACGTCTCGCCCAAGCAGGTGATCTCCGTCCCGACCTCGCTGATCCCGTTCCTCGAGCACGACGACGCCAACCGCGCGCTGATGGGCTCGAACATGCAGTCGCAGGCCGTGCCCCTCATCAAGGCCGAGGCGCCGTTCGTCGGCACCGGCGTCGAGGAGCGCGTCTCGCGCGACTCCGGCACGGTCGTGCTGGCCACCGCAGACGGCACGGTCACCTACGTCGACGCCGACAGGATCGTCGTGGAGGGCGCCAAGGGCGTCGAGACCGAGTACCTGCTCACGCGGTTCCAGCGCTCGAACCAGAACACCAACCTCAACCAGAAGCCGGTCGTGAAGCTGGGCGACAAGATCACCACCGGCCAGGTCATCGCCGACGGCCCGGCCTCGCAGGTCGGCCGCCTGGCGCTCGGCCAGAACGTGCTCATCGCCCTGATGCCGTTCGACGGCTACAACTTCGAGGACGCCATCGTGCTCTCCGAGAACCTCGTGCGCAAGGACGTCTTCACCAGCGTCCACATCGAGAAGTTCGAGAAGGAGGCGCGCGACACCAAGCTCGGCCCAGAGAAGATCACGCGCGACATCCCCGGCCTCTCAGAGGCCGCGCTGCGCGACCTCGATGAGGACGGCGTGGTGCGCATCGGCGCCGAGGTGAGGCCCGGCGACATCCTCGTCGGCCACACCAGCTTCAAGGGCGAGAAGGACCCGACGCCGGAGGAGCGCCTGCTGCGCTCGATCTTCGGCGAGAAGGCCAAGGAGGTGAAGGACACCTCCCTCAAGGTTCCGCCCGGTGACGGCGGCATCGTGCTGCGCACCGTGAGGTTCCGCCGCGGCGACCCGGGCGTCGAGCTGAGGCCCGGCGTGCAGGAGATGGTGCGCGTCTACATCGCGCAGAAGCGCCGCCTCATCGAGGGCGACAAGCTCGCCAACCGCCACGGGAACAAGGGCGTGGTCGCGAAGATCCTGCCGCCCGAGGACATGCCGTACCTCGAGGACGGCACACCCGTCGACGTCGTCTTCAACCCCCTCGGCGTGCCCTCGCGCATGAACCTCGGCCAGATCCTCGAGACCCACCTCGGCATGGCCGCCCTCAAGAACGGCGTCTCCTACGTGACGCCCGTGTTCGACGGGGCCAGCGAGGACGAGATCAAGGAGCTGCTGGAGGAGACCGCGGTCCACGACCTCGAGGCCAACAAGAAGGCCGGCCTGGCGGAGGACAAGCGTGAGCTGCAGGTCTACCGCCGCGCGGCGAAGCTCGGCGTGCTGCCGGAAGGCCTCGACTCCGACGAGGCGCACAAGCGCCTGTCGCGCACCGGCAAGTCGGTGCTGTTCGACGGCCGCACCGGCGAGGCGATCGACGCGCCCATCGTCGTCGGGATCATGTACATCATGAAGCTCTACCACATGGTCGAGGACAAGATGCACGCCCGCTCGACCGGCCCGTACTCGCTCATCACGCAGCAGCCGCTGGGCGGCAAGGCCCAGTTCGGCGGTCAGCGTCTCGGCGAGATGGAGGTGTGGGCGCTCAAGGCGCACGGCGCCGCGCACACCCTGCAGGAGATGCTCACCATCAAGTCAGACGACATCGACGGCCGCAACGCGGCCTACGAGGCGATCGTGAAGGGTAACGACGTCCTCGAACCGACAATCCCCGAATCGTTCAAGGTGCTCGTCAAGGAGCTCCACTCGCTGGGGCTCGACGTGAAGGTGCTAGACGCCGACGACAAGCCCGTGAACATCTTCGATGAATCAGGGAGGCACTGGTGAGCGACGACCTCAATCGCGCACTTTCGAGTCAGACACAGTCAGGTGGCACCAGCAGCCGCGCTCAGACGGCCGCCCGTGAGATGGCGCGCCTGAGAGAGCAGCAGCGGGAGTTCACCCAGGTCCAGATCGGCATCGCCTCACCGAAGACGATCCGCGACTGGAGCTACGGTGAGATCACCAAGCCGGAGACCATCAACTACCGCACGCTCAAGCCCGAGCGCGACGGCCTCTTCGACGAGCGCGTCTTCGGTCCGGAGAAGGACTGGGAGTGCGCCTGCGGCAAGTACCGCGGCCAGCGCTTCGCCGGCAAGACCTGCGAGCGCTGCGGCGTCGAGGTGACTCGCGCCACCGTGCGGCGCTACCGCATGGGCCACATCGAGCTGGCCACGCCGTGCGCCCACATCTGGTACGTCAAGGACATCCCCAACAAGGTCGGGGCGCTCCTCAACCTCTCGACCGCTCAGCTCGAGCAGGTGTTGTACTTCGCGAAGTACATCGTCACCGACCCGCAGGACGCTCGCCTCAACGACCGCCCGCTCAAGCGCGGCGACCTGCTCTCCGACGAGGAGTACCGCCAGCTGCGCTACGGCCAGCAGGAGACCTACACCGTCTCCGGCGGTGAGGACGCCGTCGTCGCCGACGGGGAGTCGGTCGAGCAGGGCCAGCAGCTGGCCAAGGGCGTCAAGGCCAAGATCGCCGGGATCGCGCAGTACCGCTTCCCGCGGCGCATCCGCCTCGACTACCAGGAGTCGCGCGACGCGCGTCTGATCCTCCCGAAGAAGGACTTCATCGAGGAGGAGGAGTACAAGGGCGGGCAGCCGATCGCCGAGCTCAGCTCCGACCTGGTCGTCACCAGCGAGAACGAGGGCGTCGTCGAGCTGCTGCCGATCGGCAGCGACGGCGGCCTGATCTCGATCCGCGACGTCGACACTGAGGAGGTGCTGGTCTCCTACCTGGTGCCGGCCGGCATGGAGCCGGTCGTCACCGGCGGCGAGTTCGTCGAGGAGGGCACCGAGCTGGCTCGCGCCGCCTCGGGCACCACGCTCACGCTGCCGCAGGGAGCCACCGGTTCCGTGCGCGCCTCCAAGGCCAAGAACAACGTCACGACCGCCACGCTGACGGTCGACTGGGCCCGTTCGGAGACCCACGAGACCAACCCGACCATGCACGTGCTGGTCGGTGACGGCGCGCAGGTGCAGGCCGGCGACAAGGTCGTCGGGGCCATCGACGCCGCCCAGGAGATCGTCGCGGCTGCCGCCGGCACGGTGCACCTCTCGCACCCGGCCAGCATCATCGTCTCCCGGGCTCGGGTGTACCCGTACCAGGACGAGCCGATCGCCGTGAACGGCGACCGCGTCAAGCGCGGCGACGACCTCGCCGACGACGGCGCCGTCAAGTCGGACATCGAGGGTCGCGTCGAGATCGACCTGGTGCGTCGCCAGGTCCGCGTCATCGAGAGCTACGACTTCGAGGCGAAGATGGGCGCGGAGGCGATCCGCGAGCTGCTCGAGTCGCTCGACCTCGAGCAGCTGGAGGCCGAACTCGTCGAGGAGATGGAGTCGCCGAGCCGCCACAAGCGCGCCAAGGCCCGCAAGCGCCTCGAGATCACCAGGGCGTTCCTGCACTCGCAGAACGAGCCCGCCTGGATGATCCTCGACGCCGTGCCGATCATGCCACCAAGCCTGCGCCCCATGGTGCAGGTCGAGGGCGGCCGCTTCGCGACGAGCGACCTCAACGACCTCTACCGCCGCCTCATCAACCGCAACAACCGCCTCAAGAAGCTCATGCAGCAGGGCGCGCCCGAGATGATCGTGCGCAACGAGAAGCGCATGCTGCAGGAGGCCGTCGACGCGCTGATCGACAACGGCCGCCGCGGCAGCGCCGTCGTGCACCCCGGCTCCGACCGTCCGCTGCGCAGCCTCACCGACCTGCTCGGCGGCAAGCAGGGGCGCTTCAGGCAGAACCTGCTCGGCAAGCGCGTCGACTACTCCGGACGCTCCGTCATCGTCGTCGGCCCGCAGCTCAAGCTCCACCAGTGCGGCGTGCCCAAGCGCATGGCCCTCGAGCTGTTCAAGCCCTTCCTCTTCAAGAAGCTCGAGGAGCGCGGGCTGGCCAACAACATCAAGAGCGCGCGCAAGAAGCTCGAGCGCTATCGCGACGTACAAGACGAGGTCTGGGACGCGCTGGAAGAGGTCATCGCCGACAAGGTCGTGCTCCTCAACCGCGCCCCGACGCTCCACCGTCTCGGCATCCAGGCGTTCGAGCCGGTGCTCGTCGAGGGTCAGGCCATCCAGCTGCACCCGCTCGTCTGTGAGGCGTTCAACGCCGACTTCGACGGCGACCAGATGGCGATCCACGTGCCGCTCTCGGTCTACGCGCAGTCCGAGGCGCGGCTGCAGATGCTCTCCAGCCACAACCTGCTGAGCCCCGCCCACGGCAACCCCAACGTCCAGGCGACCCGCGACATCATCCTCGGCCTCTACGTGCTCACCCAGCTGCACACCGGCCACCGCGGCGCCGGCAACAGCTACGACGACCCCGCAGCGGCTCTCGCCGCCTACGAGGCCGGCGAGCTCGACCTCAACTCGACGATCACCGTCGGTGGCGAGGAGACCAGCGCCGGGCGCCTGAAGTTCCGCTTCGCGTCGGTCGACGAGGCCCTGCTGGCGGTCGAGCGCGGCCGCATCGACATGCAGGACGTCGTCAGCATCCGTATCGACGGCGAGGTCATCCAGACCAGCCCCGGCCGGGCGATGTTCGCGCGCATCGTGCGCGAGACGCTCGCCGAGGGTGGCGAGGTGCCCAAGGAGATGCTGCGCTACGACACCGTCTACGAGAGGGGCGCGCTGCGCGACCTCGTCGTCGAGAGCTTCAAGAGCCTCGGCATCGAACGCACGGCCGCGCTGCTCGACGGGCTGAAGCAGTACGGCTTCGAGCTGTCGACCACCAGCGGCATCACGATCGGCATCGACGACGTCGCGATCCCGCCGAAGAAGAAGGAGATCCTGGCGCAGGCGCAAGAGAAGCTGGCCAAGATCACCGCGGGCTACGAGCGCGGCTTCGCCACCGAGAACGAGCGCTTCCAGCAGGTCATCAGGCTCTGGAACGAGACCACCGAGCAGGTCAAGGACGCCGTGTTCGAGAACTTCCAGCAGAACATGCCGTTCAACCCGCTCTACGTCATGGCCCAGTCCGGCGCCCGTGGCAACCCGCAGCAGA
>CAZQVC010000140.1:0-5424 GCA_964596625.1 uncultured bacterium
TGCGATGCGGTTGGCTCCCAGCATCAAGAACTTCAAGCGCTCGAGGGAAGCGAAGTGACCGGGGGCGAGGGCTTCCAGCAGGTTGTCGTCTAGGTTGAGCGTGAGTAGCCCGCCAGCGTACTGCAGGCCCTCGAGGTCGACGATGCCCCGCGCGCTGGCGTCGACGTATTCCATGTTTGCCACGTCGGAGCAGGCCAAGGGTCCCGCCTGCTTGCCGAGCGCATCACGGAAGGCCGCTTCCAGTCCCGGATCTGGCGGGTCCACCGTGGCACACGCGAAGTCGAAGGTGGCGTTCGACTGTGCGGATCCCACCACGACGGATATCGGCGATCGATCGGGCTCGAACGTCGCGGCGCCGTGCGCGGCTGCACCGGCCTCTACCTGGTAGCTGCCAGGTTCGAGGTTGGTGAACGTGACGTACGGGCCGCCATCCTGCGCTTGGTCCTTGCCGCTTGATCCGCGGAGCGAGACGCGCGCTCGTGAGCCGGTCGGCAGGCCCTTGAGCTCGACCTTTAGGCTGCCCAGGTTGGGATCCTGCAGCGTGTAGGCGACCTCGACCTTGACGCTCGAGCCCGCTTCGACCTCCGCGCCTTGCACCGGCGGGTTGGCGAGGTAGACAGACCCCGCGACGCCGACGTCGTCGGCCTCGATGCTGTACGTGCCGACCTCGATGTTCTCGAGGTTCGCCGAGCCGTCCAGCTCAGCGATCGTGATCCCCTCCCTGAGGACGCGAACGGCTGCCGGCTCGCCGACGGGGAGCCCGCTAACCCGAACCGCCAGGCCGGTGACGCCTTCGGGGATCTCCGGTGGGCCTTCCGGCTGGGCAGGCGCGCTGCACGCCGCAAGCAGCAGCCCGGCACCGACGGCGATGAGGACACGAACGCGCGCTCCTCGCGACGGCCGGCGTGCGCTCCTGACCCGAGAACGGCTGTTGAAGTGTCGACGGTGACCCATATGCGTTCCTCCACGGTCATCGTCGACACGGCGCGTGTCACCAGCGTTTCAACGTCACCTCGAACTTGCATCTCTCCCGTCTCGACGTGATATCCTCTCGTGCCGGGATCGCCGAGGTCTCGCATGCGCCCGTAGCTCAGCTGGATAGAGCGTCTGACTACGGATCAGAAGGCCAGGGGTTCGAATCCTCTCGGGCGCACCATCAGAACGACGTGCTAGACGCGGTTTCTTAGGAGACCGCGTCTTTTTGCAAGGGTTGATCCGCAGGTTCTCACGGCTTCCATCAGCTACCCACCAAGCCCCCGCTCCCTAGCCCTCTGTGCTGCCTCGAGGCGGTTGGCGACGTGGAGCTTGGACACGATGTTGCTCAGGTGGTTCCTCACCGTCTTCGGCTTGAGCTGCAGGCGTCGGGCGATCTCGGCGTTGCTCAGGCCTTGCGCCACGCTGCTCAGGACCTCGTGCTCGCGCGCGGTCAGCTCCTCGAAGACCGTGGCCTTGCTCGGGTCGAGCTGGCTGAAGTAGCGCTGCATGCGCGCCGCGATGGCGGCGCTGAAGATGGCCTCGCCGGCAGCGGCGGCGCCCAGCGACCGCAACAGCTCCTCCGGTGAGCTGCCCTTCAGGACGTAACCGATGGCGCCCGCCTTGATCGCCGAGAAGACGGACTGGTCGTCGTCGAACATGGTGAGCATCAGCACGCGGCTCTCGGGGTGCGCCTGCCTGATCCGCGTGACGGCCTCGATCCCGTTCAGGTCCGGCAGCTGGATGTCCATCACGGTCAGGTCGGGCATCAACTCCCGGGCGAGGCGCACGGCTTCCGCGCCGCTGGGGGTCTCGGCCGCCAGCTCGAAGTCCGGGGTCGTTAAGAGCAGCGCCTTCAGGCCCTCGCGGAACATCGCGTGGTCTTCCGCGATGAGTACTCTCGTCACTTGACCCCCTCCGTCGTCGTCTGGGCGCCGAGCGGCAGAGTGTCGTCCGTGGTGCTCGGCAAGGGGAGCGTTGCCGACACCACCGTTCCTCTGCCGTCGGCCGACGCGGGGTGGAGTTCGAGCTGCCCGCCGAGCTCGAGCACGCGCTCTTGCATCGCGCTGAGTCCAACACCCTTGCGGTCGCTCACGATGCCGGTCCCGTCGTCGGCGATCGACACGCTGATCTGCGTGCCGGACGTTCGCAACTCGACGCGGCAGTTCGTCGCCCGGGCGTGGCGAACGACGTTCGTGACCGCCTCGGTGACGAGGCGGTAGAGCGCGACCTCGATGGCCGCCGGCAGGGGTTCCTCGAGGTCGTCGGTTACGAAATCGACCGCAACGGTGCCGCGCGTGAGGTCGTCGACCTTCGCCCGCAAGGCCGCGACCAGGCCGAGGTCGTCGAGCTCCGGTGGCCGGAGGCTGTAGATGAGCCCCCGTGCCTGCTCGAGGGTCGAGGCGAGCTCGCGCTCCAGCTGGCTCAACAGCGCCCGGGCCCGGCGCGGATCGTCCGCCAGCAGGCGGCGCGCGGAGGCTGCCAACATCGACTGTGCCGCGAGAGCCGGACCTAGGCCGTCGTGCAGGTCGCGCCTCAACCGCAGCCGCTCCTGCTCACGTGACTCCACGACGTCGTGCTGTGCGCGGGTGAGTTCGCTGGCGAGCAGGTCAGCCTTGACGATGAGCGCGACCTGTTCTGCCACCTTGCTGAGCAGTCGACCTTCGCTCTGGTCGGTCAGCTCGCCCTCGCGGAACGACACCTCCAGGTGTCCCATGGGTGATCCCTGGACGAGCAGCGGCACCTGCCAAAGCTTGCCTCCGGGCACGCCGGACCGTCCTTCTTGCCGGTGCTGACCGGCGTCGACGATCACGCCGGCGTACGGCGCCTTGAGGACCTCCCTGATCCTCTGCGCGAGCTCGGCCAGGGCGAGACCCTCCGTCGCGCCGGAGGTCAGCCGGGCGAGGACCTCGTACGGCGAGGTGTCGCGCCCGCCGTAGAGGCGGCGGTTGACCAGCGAGCGCAGCGCGTTGTGGAGTGGCAGCAGGGTCAACGCGATGGCGACGGTGGCGACCAGCGGCGCCCAGGTCTCGCGGCCGAACATGGACCCCAACCCCAGAACGACGGCGATGAACAGCGCGAGCAGCGTGGCGCTGAGGCTGCCGTACACGAACGTCCGGCTCAGCGCGAGGTCGAACCCGAACAGGTTGTAGCGGCTGATCGCCAGGCCTGTCGCCAGCGCGAACCAGGCCGCGAACGCCGCCTGCACGGCCGCTTGGGAGAACTGAGCCGTGAGCCGCGCGGTCGTCAGCGTCGTGGTGTCCGGGCCTGACCAGAGCGCGTCGGTCCAGATGCTGAAGGCTGCCGTGACGACCAGCAGCGAGACGATGCTCGGGAGGATCGCTCGCAGCTGCTGCCGTTGCCGCGAGGAGTCCGCGTGACGCAGGCGGAACCAGATCACGTACAGCATCGAGACCGGCGCGTAGAGGCTGAACACGTAATCGAGCCCGCCGAAGAGCAGCGAATCCCCGAACCGTTCGAAGGGGTAGCGGTAGAAGGTGTTGCTCGTGATGTGGACCAGCCAGATCAGCGCGAGCACCAACGACGAGCGCGAGAAGAAGCGACCGTCCGGCACCAGGTACGCGACGAGCACGATGGAGGTCTGCGAGACCACGGCGATGACGAACGTCACGATCAGCGCGGGTGCGTCGGACGGCAGCAGGGCGGAGGCTTCGCGGAAGAAGTGGAAGCGGATGTTGTGGGCGCATACGTCAGAGGCCCAGCCGGTGGCGAGACCGAGCGAGAGCAGCAGCTCGGCGATCGAGGTCGACTTGCGCCTGAACACCAGCCAGCCCATCGCCAGCCACGGCACCGCGATGAGCAGCACGGAACCAAGGGCGATGAGGGCAAGCCCTCGCGGCGCCAGCCAGCTTAAGCCCAGCGTCTCGAGCGCACGGCAGACATCGCGACTCGGGAGCGCGCACACGTCGCTGTAGTCGCGTACGACGTTCACCGAGCCGAGCAGCAAGACCACCACGGTCAGGCCGACGATGGCGAACCACGCCGCCCTGGCGAACTTCAAGGAGAGATCGGAAAGAGGACGATTCAGGCGCGCCAACACCGAATCGAGACTCGTCGCTGCCCCCCTTCACGCGTAGCCGCCTCGTGCGGAGCTACGCCGGCGATCGTGAGTTTTCAGGATTCTAGCGCCCTGTGGCGCATAAAGCGCTGCAGATGCCCGTTTTGTCCCGACTCGCTCGGGACGCTTTGACCGATGACGGCGGGATACCGGCCGGGGCATACTCTACGCGCCACGCGCATGGGGGAGGAAAGGATCGCATGATCGAGCCACTTGACGTCACGAGCGGCAAGACGGTCCCGTACCTTCAACTCACCGGCGTTGCGAGGGCCAGGTTCGGCGGTAGCTGGCACGTGTTCGGCTCCGACAAGCGCTACCTCCTGCTGTGTTACCTGGCGTGGGCCGGCGATTGGGTCAGCCGCGAGCGTCTCGCCGACCTGTTCTGGCCGGACGCGAGCACCGATCACTCCCTCAGCAACCTCAGGCAGCTGCTGATGAGAGTCGGCGCGCTCGAGCTGAGCTTCGCGCTGGAGCGCAACAAGTACAGCCTGCGCTTCGCGGGCACGACCGACTTGCAGGAGATCGAAGCTGCAGCACGACGCGGCGACCCGAAGACCGCGCTGGCTCTGGTACGCGGCCCGTTCCTCCAGGGGGCGAGCGGCGCGGAGTCGACGACGCTGGCTGCTTGGATCGAGGAGGAGCGGACGCGGTTGGTCGAGAAGACGCGAGCGCTGCGGCTCGACCTGGTCACCAGCCTGATGCAGGCCGGCCTGCTCGAGCGGGCTTCGGCACTGCTCGAGGACGCCCTCCTCAGCGATCCGCTCGATGAGGAGGCGGCCTACGCGTGCATGAAGGTGGCGGTAGCCTCGGGAAGGCCGCTGTTGGCGTTGAGGGTCTTCAACAGGTTGCGCCAGAGCTTGCACGACGAGCTGCGTAGCGAGCCGAGCACGTTCACGACCCACCTGGCTCAGGAGATCTCGCGGACCGGCCTCAACTCAACGGCGATGGTGGGCTGAGCGGCGGGTTTCCACCAGCTGGTGAGGACCGTGGCCGGCCCCTGACTCAGGGGCCGGCTTTGCGTCCAGGACCCATGAAACCATCATCAAGTTAATGGTTCCTCCAGCGACACGTCAGTCGCACCGCACAGCGCGCTATGCTCCCTCACGTTCAGGGTGACGACCCCTCGACCGCGCCTTGCCGGTGAGGTCGGTCAGACACCACGCCCGTGATGCATCGAACTTTCCCTGCGGCGGAGGAGATATGCCTGACACCAGACCCAAGGCCGGCAGCGTACAACGGCGGCTCGTGCTCGTCGCTGTCGCCGCTCTACTGCTCTTGCTCAGCGCGTGTGGGGGACAGAACCCACCAACCAACCAGAAGGGGAGGGTTAGTGGGACGATCGTGGTCGGCGCGACCGGTTCCGATGCTGGCCA
>CAZQVC010000141.1:0-5355 GCA_964596625.1 uncultured bacterium
CTGAGCAGCAACGACGCCGGCGTGCTGGCGGCGAACGACGAGCTGAGGGAGTTCTTCGAGCGCACGGTCGCGGAAGGCGCCCCGGCCGAGGCCGCGGCGCCCTGGGTGGTGAACGAGGTCGCCCGCGAGCTGCGCGAGCGCGGTTCGCAGGGGCGCGGCGAGAAGGAGTTCAGGCTGACGCCCGCGCTGCTGGCCGAGCTCGTGCGCCTCGTCGATTCAGGCACGCTCACCAACCGCGTGGCCAAGGACCTGCTCACCGAGGTGTCGAGCAGCGGTGCCAGCCCGGCCGCGCTGGCCGCCGAGCGCGGCCTCGATCAGCAGCTGGACGAGGACGGTCTGAAGGCCGTGGTCGACGAGGTCATTCGGGCCCACCCCGACGAGCTCTCCTCCTACCGCGCCGGCAAGACCGGCCTGCGGGGCTTCTTCATCGGACAGGTCATGCGGCGCACCGAGGGCCGCGCCGAGCCGAAGCTGGTGCAGCGACTGGTCGACGAGGGTTTGGCCCAGGCGTAGCTCGAGGCGAAGCGCGGACCGCCGCTCAGCGGCTCACCCGGCGTCCCGCCAGGTACACGTCGGTGACCTCGAGGTCGTCGTCGAGCACGACGACATCGGCGCGCCTGCCGACCTCGAGCGCGCCCCTGTCGGCCAGGCCCAGGTAAGCGGCCGGCACCCTCGTCACCAGCCCGACCGCCTCCGGCAGCTCCAGGCCGGCCTCGACCGCGTTCCTCACCGCCTTGTCGAGCGTGAGCACGCTGCCCGCCAGCGTCCCGTCGGCCAGTCGCGCGGCGCCGCCGCGCACCGTGACCGGCAGGCCACCCAGCTCGCTCTCGCCGTCGCCGAGGCCGGTGGCGCGGATGGCGTCGGTGATCAGGAGCAACCGGTCGGGCTTGGCGGCGTACGCGGCCCTGAAGCTGGCCGGGTGCACGTGATGCAGGTCGAAGATCAGCTCGGCGTAGGCACGGCTCGAGGAGAGAGCTGCCCCTACCGCGCCGGGCTCCCGCGAGCCGAGCTGCGTCATCGCGTTGTACAGATGCGTGAAGCCCGCCTCACCGCCGCCGGCCCAGACGGCCTCGAGCAGCGTGGTCGCCTGCTCGTACGTCGCCACGGTATGGCCGCTGCTGACCCTCACCCCGGCCGCGGCGAACGACGCGGCGGCCTCGGCCGCGTGAGGCAGCTCCGGCGCCATGGTCACCAGCCTCACGACGTCGAGGCTCAAGACCTCCGACACCAGCTCCGCCGTCGGCAGTTGCGTGAACGCCGGCTGCGCCCCGAGCTTGTGCGGGCTGATGAACGGGCCCTCGAGGTGCGCGCCGAGCACGTCGGGCAGCGCCGCGCCGGCAGCGTCCGGCTCCCGCATGACCTCGGCCACACCGTGGAGCGCGCGCACCACGGCCTCCCACGGGTTGGTCATGGTGGTCGGCAGGATCGTGGTCGTGCCGCGCGTCAGGTGGAACGAGGCCAGCGCGACGACGCCGTCCGGGCCGTCCATGGTGTCGCCGCCGCCACCGCCGTGCACGTGCACGTCGATGAAGCCGGGCACGAGGTAAGGAGCGGCGCCGCCCGCGGCGGGCGAGCCCTTGACCTCCACGTTCGTGATCTCGTCAGCGAACTCCAGCGCGCCGCGCACGACGGCGCCGTCGAGGAGCAGGCTGCCCTCCAGCCTCGTCACCGCAACGCCGTCGGGGGGGCCGCGACCGGGACATCTGTCGGATGAGTTACGTCCCTGGCAGGTTCCATGCCCACACAGGATACTGGGAGACGAAAAGGAGTCGCATCATGACGAACCCCAGCTACTACCCCGAACCGCCCATCAGCAAGTTCCTCTTCGCCTCCAAGACCTTGGCGCCGCTGTGGACGGTGCTGCGCGTGTACCTTGGCTGGCTGTGGATCGACGCGGGCTGGCACAAGGTCACCAACCCGGCCTGGACGGGTGAGAGCGCGGGCACCGCCGTGAGCGGGTTCCTCAACCGGGCCATCAGCCTCTCCACCGGCGACGCGCCGACCGTGACGGCCTGGTACGCCTGGATCATCGAGAACATCTTCCTGCCAGCCGCGCCGGTCTTCTCCTACCTGGTGGCTTACGGCGAGCTGCTCATCGGCATCGCGCTGGTGCTCGGGTTCCTCACCGGCCTGATGGCCTTCCTCGGCGGCCTGATGAACGTCTCGTTCATGCTCGCCGGCACCCTCTCCTCGAACCCGATCATGTTCATCCTGGCTACCTGGCTGGTGCTGGCCTGGCGCACCGCGGGCTACTACGGCCTCGACTACTGGGTCCTGCCCTGGCTCGGCGCTCCTGCCGGCCCCTTCAGTCGCCGCCGCAGTGCCAAGATGAGCTCCACCGCCGCAGGCTCGGGCGCCTAGACTCCTGCGCCCGCATCCGGGAGCCTGCACCCGGTCGACCCAGTAGCTAGACCGGATACAGGCGAAGCCGCCGCCAGGGCACATCCCGGTGCAAGCCCTGGCACACCTCCCCGCAGAACGCGCTCAAGGCCCGTGGCCTTAGGCGGACGCTCTGCGGGGAGGCCTTATGTTGGAGGGGTTCTCGGCTCTAGCGGCTCAGTAGCGCCGGTTGCGGCCACCGGAGCGGTCGTTGTTCCGCCCGCGGTCGCTACGGCCGCCTCTGTCTCCTCCGTCGAAACCGCGGTCGGGGCCCCCGAAGCCGGCGTCGAACGAAGCCGCCTGTACCGGCGCGTGATGCGTGACGACGACGTTGCGAGCCTGCGGTCCCTTGGGGCCCTGCTCGATGTCGAACGTCACCTCATCACCTTCGTTGAGCGTCCGGAAACCGTCCGCGTTGATTGACGAGAAGTGCACGAAGACGTCGTCGCCGCCTTCGTCTTGGGCGATGAAGCCGTAGCCCTTCTCACTGCTGAACCATTTCACCTTGCCTTCTGCCATGACCTTCCTTATCTGCCCGCCTCTTGTCGGGCACCGCTAGAACTGTCAGGCATGGCTGGTCTGGCGAGGTGACCACGACGCCCGCCGTCCGACGTCTGCCGCCGCTTGACGCGCAGCCACGCTGCCGTAAGCGCGTCGGCGTCGAATCGCACGTGGGGCCGCCATCGCATCGCCTGCCACTGAGTACCTGACGCCAGAAGTGTAGGGCAAAGGCGTCGCAGGTTACAACTCAGGCTCGGCAGACGCCTACACACCCGCGAGATCTCACCGCGCCAGAGAGCGGTATCGTGCGCAGCCATGGCGGCAGCAGACGAACCCAACACAGCGTCAGGCAGGCACCAGAGCGTCAAGCGCGCGCGACAGCCAGGCTGGACGGAAGAGCTCACCAGGCTCGAGGCTCGGCTGGGAGGCCGCGACCGGGAGCGGTGGCCGGAAGGTTGGCAGGCGCCGGAGGACGGCGGTCCGCCCCGCATCGGCGTCGTCGCCACGAGCCTCGCCGGCGGCGGGTACCGGCGCGGGGCGAACGGCGAGCCGTCGACCGGGGCAGCCGACCGGGAAGCGGCGGGGCCGGCTGGAGCGCCGTCGCCAACCCTCGCGCACCGGGCCGACGAGCGCTTCCCGGCGGCGAGCACGATGAAGGTGTTCGTGCTGCAGGCGCTGCTCGAGGCTGCGGCCGAGGGGACGCGCGACCTGGCCGAGAAGCGTGCGCTGAGCGGCGACGACGCGGTGAGCGGCTCCGGCGTGCTCAAGCTGCTCACGCCCGGCACCGAGCTCTCGCTGCTCGACCTGGCGACCCTGATGATCACGGTGAGCGACAACACCGCGACGAACATGTTGATCGACGCGCTGGGGATCGAAGCGATCAGGCGTAGCGTCGCGGATCACGGCTGGCACGACACCTACCTGCGCGGCAAGCTTCAGCTCGCGCCGGTCGTGGCCGGCAGCAAGAGCTCCCCCAGCCAGACCAGCCCGCGCGACCTCGCCGACTACTTCTCGAGGCTGTGGAGCGGCGAGCTGCTGCCGTCAGGGCTGACCGAGACCGCCAAGCAGATCTACCGCCGGCAGCAGTTCACCGAGCTCGGACGCAGCCTCGACTACGACTCGTACAGCGCCGAGATCGGCGTGTCGGAGATGTCGATCGCGTCGAAGAGCGGCTCGATCCGCGGCGTGCGCAACGACGCCGGCGTGGTCGAGTACTGGGACCGTGACGACACGGGTGACGACCGGGCACCGGGAGCCCCGCGCGAGAGCTACGTCGTGGTGGTCATGACCGACGGCTGCCCCGACCGCCGGTTCCACGCCGACAACCTGGGCGCGCTGGTGGTGGGAGAGGTCGCTGCTCTGAGCCTTGCCAGGCTTCGTGGGGGCTAGAGGGCGCCGTCTTCCAGCGCCAGCCTCACCTTCACCGTGTCCTCTCGCGGCCAGACCCACCAGCGGCGTGCCCGCACCGCGAGCACGCCGTAGCTGGTGACGATCGACATGACCCCTCCCCCGCCGCAACTGGCGATGAAGCCGGAGAGCTGCTGTGGCACGAGGTCTATCTCCCACTGGATGAGGTGACCGCTGACGCCCACGATGTGCCCCTCGTGACCCGCCAGCATGGCCTTGCTGGGTGGCGCTTGATCGCGTTCCATGCGCCAAGCATGGCGCGCCGGCGTTAGCGCCACGTCCGGCTGTCGGGCAATTGCCTAACTCTCATAGGCACCTGCCCATTGCGGTTATCGTCGGGCGACGTGTCCGGCTCATCCCCGTCGCCGCAGACCGGCATCGGCTCACTCAGGGAGACCCCGTTCCACGCGGCCCTCAAGGAGTTGGTGTCGCCCCCGGGCAGTCGCCACGAGGTGCCGGTCGACGGCTACATCGTCGACGTCGTGGCGCCAGGCCTCCTCATCGAGGTGCAGACGCGCTCGGTCGGCAAGCTGCGGCCCAAGCTCGGCGCGCTACTGCCGTCACACCGCGTCCGCCTGGTCATCCCCCTCGCCCAGAACAAGTGGATCGAGCGCCGTGGCGCTGAGGGGCGTTCCAGCCGCAGGCGCTCGCCCAAGCGCGCGAGCCTGCTTCACCTGTTCGAGGAGCTCGTCGGCATCGCGGACGCTCTCCCCCACCCCAACCTCGAGGTCGAGGCGGTGATGACCGACCAGCTCGAGCTCCGCGAGCACGTGCCGGGCAAGGCCTGGCGCAGGCGCGGCTGGGTCGTGACGGGGCGTGAGCTTCTCGCCGTCAACCAGCGGACGCTGTTCCGGGGCCCCGGCGACCTGCGGCGCCTGCTGCCGGCGCTGGCCGAGCCCTTCACCAGTCGCGAGCTGGCCGCAGCGGCAGCGGTGACGCCCCGGTTGGCCGGCCAGGCGCTCTACACGCTGCACCGCGCCGAGGCGCTGCAGCGCGTGGGCAAGAGGGGCAACGCGTACCTCTACCGGACCGTGCCGGGATCGGACGCGCCGCCGGGCGGTGACGCCG
>CAZQVC010000142.1:0-2465 GCA_964596625.1 uncultured bacterium
TGCCGAGGCGCGTGACGGCGGCTTCACCCTGGGCTGGCGACCCAACACCGAGACCGATCTCGAGGGCTACGCGGTCACCTGGGGCAAGCGCAACGCGCCGCTCACCGGTGAACTGTTCGTCTCCGCGCCCGACACCTCGGTCGACGTCACTGGGCTGGTTAACGGCACCAGCTACGAGTACGGCCTCGCGGCCGTGGACCGCGCTGGCAACGAGTCTCCCGCCGCGACAGGGGTTGTGACGCCGGTCGACTTGGGTCCGCCCACCGTGACCGGGACCGCCTTCGAGGTGAACCGCGCGGCTCACCGCGCTTCGCTGCTGCTGAGCTTCAGCGAGGCCATGGACGAGGACGCCACCGCAGCAGCCGTCTCACTTACGCCGACGGTTTCGTGCACGTGGACCTGGACGAGCGCAACCGAGTTGAGTTGCGCGAACTTCGTGGTCGTACAGAACGGCAGTTACGCGCTGGAGGTAGCCGCCTCGGCGGTCGACCTGGCGGGCAACCCCCTAGAGAAGCAGTACACCAGCACCTTCGAGGTCGGTGACCTCATGCCGCGGTTGACATCGGTAGTCCCCGGGCTGGGTGCGCTCAACGTCGACCCGCTGTCGCCCATCACCTTGGCGTTCAGCGAGCCGGTGACGTCGGTGGTCTTGGGAAGGTGGTTCCTGGTCAGCGTCGACGGCGCCGCCGTACCGGGCGACGCCGCTTGGTCGATGGACAAGACCGGGCTGACGTTCACCCCCAGCGCGCCGTACGGGTACTCGAAGCTGGTCACCTGGACCGTGGCGGGCGTGATCGACTTCGATGGGAACGACATGACTCCGCTGCCGGAAGGCTCCTTCACCACGGAGTTCCAAGTCGGTTCCGGCGGCTAGCTGGCCCGAGTAGCCGGTCTCACCGGTGTCGGCGAGGCGCCCTTCACTCCGCTGCGAACACCTCGACCTCGCGCCAAGAGACCCAGCTGGGGCTGCTGGTCGTCAGTATCCGCAGGTAGCGCACCGCCGGCGGCGTCGCGAAGTCGTGCACGAGTTCGTCGCCCTCTGCGGTCTCGCCGCTGAACGTGTGCAGCAACGCGCCTGCGGGGCTGGTGACGCCGCCGTAGACCTCATGGACGGTGGCTCCGTCGGGGAACTGCGCGACGGTGAGGCGCAGCGAGCCGACCTCGGTTACCTCGCCTAGGTCCAGCTCGAGCCACTGCGGCGCGTCCCCGCCCGAACCCCACTGCTCGCCGGTACCGTCGACGGCGTTCTCCGCCGGCTCGTCCGGCAAGGAGTCGGACGCGGTTACGGGACGCCCGAACGCCAGGTTCGGGTTCGGCACGCTCACGTCGGCGCAAGGGTCGGGGTGCATGGCCGGAGCGAGCGCCTCGCCGAGCGGTGTGCCGGCGCTGCCCCAGAGGCCGTCGCCTTCGATCTCGTCACCGTCCCAATGCCAGGTGAGCCAACCGTCGTAGCCGACCATGCACGACGCCGTCTGCCAATCGACGGCCGCCTGCGCCGCGACGTGCGGCGAGGGGTAGTCCGAACGGAACAGCGCCAGCTCGCCCATGACCAGCGGCTTGGCCTGGTAACCGAGGGCGCCGTAGTTCTCCTGGAACTCCGCGACGCTGAGGCCGTGTGAACCTGGCCCGGAGTGCAGATCGAAGAGATCGGCGTTCGACTCGGCCAAGGCCCTGGCGGTGAGCACGTGCTTGAAGTCGCCGGGCCTGTACGGGTTCGGGCCTGAGGGCGCGAAGAACCCGACCGATACCAGAGCCGTGGGAGCGAGGTCCTTGATCACCGCGCTCAGGGTGTCGACGAAGTGGATGAGCGTCTCTTCCGCCAGAGCCTCCCGGTCCGCCGGCAGCCCCAGGTCGTAGGTGGCGCCCAGCGCGGTCGTCACTTCACCAGAGGTCGAGGGCCACGGCTCCTGGCGCAGGTCGTACCAGTACTCGTTGCGGATCGAGAACGAGAACATGTGGTCGAGCCGAGCGTCGCGCGCGATGAGGCCCTTGAACAGATCGGTGAAGTACTCGCTGTAGGCGTCAAGGCCGAGTTGAGACATGAACGTCGCCTGACTCTCGGAGATCAGCCCATGTGCACCTGAGTAGGCCTTCTGGGTGTAGTAGCCCTCGTCAGGAAGGGTGTTGGAGGTGAGCCACACGAAGATCCCCGTCTCGGCAGCCAGGTCGAGGAGGTCGGCTACCGTGTCGAGGTACCTTCCGGACAAACCGCGATCAGTCGCGCCGCTCGGGTAGATGCAGTCGTTGGCGCCGCACGTCTCGAGCATCACGCGAACGACGTTGTATCCGAGGGCCGCCATGCCCTCGAGATCTGCCCGGTACTCGCTTCGGTCGTAACGGCTCGGCGACAACACCATGTCGAAGTAGCCGGGGCCGTTGATGGGGTCGTCGGCGTAGGTGTACTTCACCAGGTTGTGGCCGCGCGGCGTGAACGTCTGGCCGGTCTTGGTGTCGAACAGCTCGGC
>CAZQVC010000142.1:2565-5344 GCA_964596625.1 uncultured bacterium
GGTTGTGGCCGCGCGGCGTGAACGTCTGGCCGGTCTTGGTGTCGAACAGCTCGGCCGTTCCCGCCACCGTGCGGATTCCGATGCGAGCTGGTCTGGCCTCCTGTGGGGGTGGCGGTTCGGCGCAACCGCTCAGGAGCAGGGTGATCGCCGTGACGGCCAGCAGCCATGAGGGGCGGGGCGATCGGTGACCAGGACGTAGAACGGTGCTGAATGGGGACAGCCCCCGATTGCGCAAGATGAAGCTGAGCACGACTAGCCTCCCCGCAAGCTGGTGCAACCACAACCGACGTTATGAGCGGGGTACAGCATACGGACCCGACCGGTCCCGGCGCCAACGCAAGCCGCCTTATCCTGAGGAATGACGAGCGCACCACAGGACCTGGCCAGCGAAGTACTTCCCGACGATCTCCTCGACACCCTCCGGGCGCGCGCCGCTGAGTACGACGCCGAGAACCGCTTCTTCACGGAGACGCTGGAGGACCTTCGCGCTCGGGACTACCTCAAGGTCGTGCTGCCCGAGGAGTTCGGTGGCCGTGGCGCCGGCGTAGCCGACGCACAGCGCCTGCAGCGCAGGTTGGCCGGCGCCGATCCTGCCGCCGCTCTCGGCGTGAACATGCATCTGATCATCACCGGCGCGGCCAGCCTGGCCCTACGCCGCGGCCTCGAGCCGGCCAGGCGTGTGCTCGAGCTGGTCGGTGCCGGCGAGCTGTTCGGCTTCGGGATCTCCGAGGCCGGCAACGACCTCATGCTGTTCGACTCGCTTAGCAGCGCTTCGCCTGACGGTGCCGGCGGCTACACGTTGACGGGCACGAAGATTTTCACCTCCATGGCCAACGCCTGGACGAGGCTGGTCGCGCACGCCAAGGTGGCCGACGAGGAGCGGCTGGTGTTCGGGGTCCTCGAGCGAACCCCGGCCATCGAGGTGGTGAACGACTGGAACGCGCACGGCATGCGCGCCACTGACTCGTGCACCACCCGCCTACGCGACGCGCCCCTGCGGTCGGAGGACGTCCTGGCGCTCACCGACGTGGGGCCCGCCCAGGACCCGTGGCGCTTCGCGGTCTTCGGCTGGTTCGAGGTGCTGATAGCCGCCGTCTACTGCGGCATCGGTGAGCGGGCCGTCGCCATCGCGGTGGACGGCGCGTCGAAGCGCCGGTCGGCTACCAAGGGGATCGCCGCCGCGGACGACCCCCACGTGAGGTGGCGCATCGCGAGCGCGGCCATCGCCATGGACGGCGCCGGCTTGCAGCTGGACAAGCTCTCGAGGGACCTGGACGCGGCCGGGATGGACCAACCGCTGCCCGGCGCGACCGACCACGGGAAGCGCTGGTTCCTGCAGTTCTCGGGGCTCAAGGCCCGGGTGTCGAACGCGGCCAGCGGGGCGGTGGAGGAGTGCCTCCTGGCGAGCGGGGGGCGGCACTACTACCTCGGCTCGGAGCTCGAGCGGCTCTCCCGGGACGTGCGGGCGGCCATCTACCAACCGTCGAGCGCGGAGTCGGTCCACGCGTCGTACGCCAGGGCGATGTTGGGCGAGATCGGGAGTGAGCGGTGAACGGCGAGTAGTCGTCAGCCGCCGACCACACGCGAACGGTCTTGACTTGACTCGCTCGTTGCTGGACGGGTCATGGACGGACCACATAGGACAGACTTCCTCAACCCACCAGGGTGAAGAGGGAGGACTATGGAAACTGGGAAGATGCGGCACATATATGGGTCAGTGAGCGTCTTGGCGGTGCTGGCGCTAGTGGTATTGACGGCGTGTAGCGGGCCACAACAACCGCCGACGGCGCATGACTGTTCGGAGCCGAGCCAATTGGTGAGAATTCCCGACGCCGCGCTGCTACAAGCCGTGCGTGACGAGCTCGGCATACCGACCGGTGGCATCAGCTGCGCAGCCATGGCCGACCTCAAGAGTCTGAACGCCTTCAATGTCGGCATCATCGATCTCGAGGGCATGCAGCACGCAAGGAACGTATCAAACTTGTCCTTCTCGGCCAACGAGATCTCCGACGTTACCCCACTGTCCGGGCTTACTAGCCTCGTCTCTTTGAACCTGAACGCGAATTTCATTACCGACGTTGGGCCGCTCGAGAACCTCACGAACCTCGAGAGCCTGTACGTTTGTTGCCCCCTGGAAGGCACTATCTCAGACGTGGACCCGCTGTCCAGCCTGAACAAGCTCGAGATCCTGCACGTGGAGGGTCACCAGTTGGGAGACGACGCGATCTGGCCGTTGATCGAGAACTTCCCGGCGATCAGCGGACTTTACATCGGCGACAACGACCTCACGGATCTCACTCCTCTGACTGACCATCCAGAACTGCGGCTGCTCAGTCTCGCCAACAGCGATATAACCGACCTGACTCCGGTCGCGGCCCTGACGAAGCTCGTGACCTTGGACCTGTGGAACAGTTCGATCGCGGACCTAACGCCGATTCATTCGATGACCCAACTCGAGATTCTTGAACTTAGCTCGGTTGGGTTGAGCGACATCTCGTTTCTCGAGGATTTTGTGAACCTGAAATACCTCTTCCTTTGGGGCAACGAGATCACCAGCCTCGCCCCGTTGGTGGCGAATCTCGGCATCGGCGACGGAGACCTTGTCGACGTCGGGTCCAATCCGCTCGACCTAGAGGACCCTGTGATTCAGGCCGAGATCCAGGCGTTGGTAGACAGGGGAGTAGAGGTTCGCTACTAGTAAGTGAGCGCAGCGACGGGCGTGGTCAACGGTATGTAGTCTCCAGCTATTCACTAACAGGTGAATCGCTAAACGGTGAAA
>CAZQVC010000143.1:0-5337 GCA_964596625.1 uncultured bacterium
GAAGTCGTTACGGCGGACGGCGACATCCACAGGGCCAGCCCCGACGAGAACGCGGGGCTCTTCTGGGCCATCAGGGGTGGAGGCGGCAACTTCGGCGTCGTCTCCTCATTCGAGTTCCAGCTGCATGAGCTCGGCCCGCTCGTCTCTCTAGCGATGGTCATGTACCCGCTCGAGATGGGGACCGAGGTCTTGCGTTTCTGGCGCGACTACAACCACACGGCGCCCGACGAGGTCAGCAGTGACGCGATCATCTGGAAGGTTCCGCCGGCGCCGATGTTCCCCGAGGAGATCCATGGCCGGTCGATCGTGGCCATCGCGGCGGTGCACTGCGGAGACACGTCGGAAGGCGAGCGCACGTTGGCTCCCCTGAGGCAGATCGGCACGCCGCTGTTCGACATGAGCGGACCCATCCCGTGGACAGCGCTGCAGTCCGCGTTCGATGGTCCGTTCCCCAAGGGGATCCGCTACTACTGGAAGTCGTTGTACCTGGACGACCTCGCCGACGCCACGATCGACGCAATCCTCGATCGCGCGATCGAACGACCCTCCGACCTCACCTTCATCCCCATCCGGCACCTGGGCGGTGCGATGAGCAGGGTCTCCGACAGCGAGACCGCCGTGGCGAACAGGTCGGCACCGTACCTCCTCAGCCTCGACAACGCCTGGGTCGACCCGAGCCACGACGAGCGCAACATCGCCTGGGTCAGAGACTTCTGGACCTCCATGCAGGCGTACTCGAACGGCGGTGTCTACCTCAACTTCGCAGGCACCAAGGAGGAAGGAGCTGCCATGGCGAAGGCTGGCCATAGGGGCAACTACGACCGGCTCGCCGCCCTCAAGTCGGCCTACGATCCAGAGAACGTGTTCCGCTTGAACAACAACGTCATGCCGCCGAACTGAACTCGGCGGCACCGGTGTTCGCAGCGACACCACAGCCCATCCCGGAGCGCTCGGCCTGGGCCTGCCTGCCCGAGCCTCGCGCGTCGTCTCTATACTCGACCATGGCGATCCGGGTGCGGTTGATGGGGCCGCCTGCCATCTCGGTCGACGGTCAGTGCTTGGATGTGAAGCCGGGCAAGACCTCCGCGCTGCTTCTCTACCTGGCCTACTGCAACGATTGGGTCGCCCGGGTGGAGCTCGCCGAGCTCTTCTGGCGCGACGTAGCGGAGTCCACCGCCCGCAGCAACCTGCGCAGCCTACTCAGCCGGACCGCCGCGTCACGGGTTTACGGCGCCGGGCTGGAGGTGGAGCCGTCCCGGGTGAGGTGGAAGGTCACCAGCGACATCGCCGCCCTCTTCGATGCGCTCGCCGACGGCCGCCACGCGGAGGCCTTCACCGTCTACGGTGGTGAGCTGCTGAAGGGGTTCGAGGTGCGCAGAGCGGCGGGCTTCCAGGCGTGGCTTGC
This sequence comes from uncultured bacterium, assembly GCA_964596625.1. Taxonomy (GTDB): domain Bacteria; phylum Deinococcota; class Deinococci; order Deinococcales; family Trueperaceae; genus DASRWD01. The sequence continues at coordinate 1,406 of CAZQVC010000143.1, forward strand.
CGGGGAGCGAGCGTCCCTGCACGGCCGTTGGCGCGCGGCCGGGCTCGAGGTCTGCGCACAGCTCGAGGCGGCCGGTGAGTGGTCGCGCTGCGCCGACGTGCTCGCGAGGCTGCTTGCGGCCGACCCGTTCGACGAGGGAGCGTTGCGTCGTCGCCTGCTCGCGCTCAACGCGGCCGGCCGGGAACAGGTGGCGCGCCATGAGTACGAGGCGTTCCGGGTTTGGCTGCTAGACGAGGTCGGCGCGGAACCCGAGCCCGCCACCGCCGATGCAGCCGTCGGTATCGCCGAGGGCGAGTCGGCTGGTGCGCTTGACCCGGCGGTCGATCGAGTGGCGCCCAGTCGAGTGCCTGGCCCCTCGGGCCACTCGGTGGGCCGTGTGCCGACGCGCTTGTCGGGCCGGCTGCCCAGCGTGCCATCAGAGATCGTGGGGCGCGCGAGCGAGCTGGCTCGAATCACCGGTCTGCTACAGGAGGGCGCGCGCCTCATCACCCTGAGCGGTCCTGGGGGGATAGGGAAGACCCGCCTGGCTCTGGCCGTCGCCCACGAACTCGACACTGGTGACCTCGCAGGCAGCGTGCGGTTCGTCCGCTGCGAGACCGCGACGGTGTCAGCGGAGCTCATCGCCGCCATCGCTGACGCGGTGGGCCTGCCACTCATCGGGTCCGGTCAGCCGCGGCGGCAACTGCTCGAGTTCCTGGCCGAACGTCGGTTGCTGCTGGTGCTCGACAACCTCGAGCAACTCAGCGGCCGCCTTGCCGTGCTCGACGAGATCCTCGAGTCTGCCCCCAGGATCTGCGTAGTGGCCACATCGCGCGGGCTGCTCGGTTCCCGTTTCGAGCGCGTCGTCGACGTCGGCGGCCTTGGTCTGCCGGCGGCTGACCGCGTCGCCGCCGCAACGGGCGCGGACGTCGCGACCGTCATCGCCGAGGCGCCTGCCCTGGCGCTGTTCGTGAGCTGCGCCCGCCGGGTGCGAGCCGACTTCAGCCTGTCGGAGAGCAACCTGGCGTCCGTCTCCCGCATCTGCCGCCTGGTCGCCGGGATGCCGCTGGCCATCGAGCTCGCGGCTACCTGGCTGCGATCGGTCACACCCGACGAGATCGGCGCAGCGATCGAGAGCGGTCTCGACATCTTGGAGGGCGTCGCTACCTCCGGACGTGGCCGGCACTCCAGCGTGAGGGCGGCGTTCGACTACTCGTGGGGTGTGCTCTCCCACCGTGATCAGCGCGTGCTGGCCCGTCTGTCGAGCTTCGCGGGCACGTTCGACCTCGCTGCTGCGACCGCGGTCGCTGGCGCGACCGTCGACGTCGTCGGGGCGTTGGTCAACAAGTCGCTACTGGGGCAGCCGGAGCCTGGCCGGTACGGCCTGCACCCGCTCGTCAAGAGCTACGCCGCCGAGAAGTTGCGCAAGGAAGTGGACGGCGCTGCCGCCGTCCAGGCGACGCGGGCAGCGCACGCGGACTTCTACACCTCGTTCCTCGAGGAGCGCGCTGCTCCCCTGGCGGGCGGCGACCAGCTTCGCGCCGTTAGCGAGATCGCTGCCGAGATCGACGAGGTGCGCGTGGCGTGGGCGACTGTGCTGGAGGGAGGCGACACGGCTGCGCTGGCGCGACTGCTGCCTGCGCTGACGGTGTTCCATACGTTCAGGAGCCGGTTCCACGAGATGTTCGAGGAGTTCTCCGTGGCCGCCGACCGGCTGCGGGAGCTACCGCCTTCCGAGAACAACGACACCTTGCTGGCGGTACTCCTGACCCACATCGGTTGGAGCAGCATGCGTCTTGGCCGGTATCAGGAGGCCGAGGCGGCGCTCCTCGAAGCCCTCGCAGGAGAATCGGCCGGTGCGCTCGAGCCCCGCTACCCGGCGGCGGACCCCAAGCTGCCGCTTAGCCTCATGGCGTCCATCCGCGGTGATTTCGCAGAAGCGCTCTCGTACGGGCAGCGAGCACTGCAGTCGAGCCGTGAGCACGGCAACGCGCTCAACGAACGGATCGCACACTACGCCTTGGCCAGGGCCGCTATCGGCGGTGAACGTCTGGACGACGGGGAGGAGCACGTGCGCCGAGCCCTGGTGTCAAGCGGCCGCGACGGCGACCGCTGGTTCATGGGCGACTGTCTGCTCGAACTGGGGGACGTCGCGCTAAGCCAGGGCCTGATCGAAGAGGCCGACAGCCACTACGCAGCCGGTCTGGCGATCTGTCGAGAGTTCGACAACCGCGGAGGCATCGCCGAGGCCATGAACCGCCGCGCGGCTGTGGCCCTGCAGGGGCGGGACTACGGAGCCGCTCAGCGGCTGTTCAGCGAAAGTCTGAAGGCCAGCCAGGCCGCCGGTGACGGGCGGGAGATCGCGCGGGCGGAGTGCGGGTTGGCCGAATCGCTGGCGGCCAAGGGGGAGCCGCGGCACGCAGCCACCCACTTCAGGCGGGCTTTGCGCCACGCGGCCCGCCTGCGCTCCCTGCCGCTGGTCGGACGGATCGCCAAGGGTGCCTCACAGGTGGCCTCTTCGAGCTTCAGCCAGAGTCGGCTCGAAGCTCTCGCTGGCCGGTCGTTGCGGCCGTCCGAGCTAAACCACGCGATCGAGGACCTCGAGCTCGCCCTTGCGAGGTCGGATCCCTGAGCGCTCGCCTCGGGCAGCGTGCTCACGCCACCGTCCCGTCGGGCCGGAAGGCCTTGAGGAACGGCGCCAGCAACGCCAACGCCAGTGGGGCGACGGCGCAGGCGATCAGCACCGGGGCGTAGCGGCCGACGGCGTCGACACCGAGCGAGACGACCAGCGGACCGGCGGCCGTCGCGGCCACCGAGATCGTGCTGACGAACCCCTTGATGGCCCCGATGTGCTTGCGTCCGTAGTAGTGCGCGTGCACGCTCGCCTTGACGGCCCCGTTGACGCCCTGCGCCGAGCCGAGCAGCGCGCCGTAGACGAGCATGGAGGAGGCGCCGTCGATCAGCGCGGCCAACGCCAGGGCGACCGCCAGCAGCAGCTGGCCGAAGCTGAGGACGTAGCGCGGCCGTACCCGGTCCATCAGGACCCCGCCGAGCAGGTTCCCGGCGGCCGACGCGACCGCGACCGGCACGAACACGGTCGCCGCCTGAACGCGGTCGAGGCCGGAGCTCGCCATGATGTTGTAGTGGTGGAACACCAGCGCGGTGCTGAGCATCGCCACCAGGAAGTCCCCGGCCATGAAGAGCCAGAAGGTCCTGGTGCGCCGCGCCTGCGCGGCCGTGTACTCCACCTCGGGTTCCGGCCGGTCCGGGGCGGGGAGGCCGTCGGGTCGTAGGCCGTAGCGCTCGGGATGTGGCCGGTAGAAGAGAGCGCCGACCGGCACCATCACCACCGCCACCAGGATGCCGAGTGCGAGGTACGCGCCTCGCCAGTCGAACGCGCCGATCAGCACCTCGATCAGCAGGGGGAACGCGGCCGTGGCTGTAGCCATGCCGAGCCCCAGCAGGCCGACCGCCAGCCCGCGGCGCCGCACGAACCAGATGTTCACCGCGTGCAGGCTCACCAGCGAGAGCGAGCCCTGGCCCAGCCCGCGGATCAGCACGAAGCCGATAAGCAGCATGACGAGCCCGTTGACGAGGCTCATGTAGGCGCACGCCGCGGCGAACAGCGAGGCGATCACCACCACGCCCACGCGTGGGCCGCGGCGGTCGATGAAGCGGCCGACCCACGGCAGCGCCAGCGCTCCGGTGAGCGTCCCGATCGTGTAGAGCAGCGAGACCGTCGAGCGCGTCACGCCCAGGTCCTCGATGATGCGGTCGAGGAAGACCGACACGCCGAGCGTCTGCCCGGGCGCGGTCATGAACATGCCGAACGTCGCAGCGGCCAAGAGCGTCCAGCCGTAGTAGCCGCGAGCGCCGCTCACGACGCGGCTGCGTAACTCCGGTTCCTCCTGCTGACCCTCGGCGGCCATGCGGCCGAGTGTAACTAAGCCAGG
>CAZQVC010000144.1:0-5335 GCA_964596625.1 uncultured bacterium
CGGCGCTTGCCGCGACCACCACGGCAGATGCCGTGCCAGCCGAGCTGTTCCACGAGGTCATGCTTAGCCTGGTGGCAGAGTCGTTGGACGGGGGTGACACGGCGAGCGAGGTGGTTCTCGAGCAGCGGTTGAGCGCCGTTGACGCCGCCTCACGAGAGATCTGGCTTTACTTCCAGCCCGAAGCGGCCGGCTTGGGCGGTGCCATGGCCGACCTGTTCGAGGGCAAGACCTACGTGCCCGTGCTCATGATCGACGGGGAGACCGTGGTGGGCTCGCCCTTCAGTCTCGGCGGCGGTGGTGACGACAGCTTCTTCGGCGGCTTCCTCGGCGGGGGCGGTCCTGAGCTGATAGGCCTGCGCCTCGAACTGGCCGTTAGCGGTCCCGGCTTCGCTACCGCCACGGCCTCCCGCACGCTCTTCGACCGCGTGGCGCCAGGCGACCGCGAGGCGGGCGTGATCATGACCGAGCTGCTCGAGCCGCTGCCGGAAGACGGCGTGCCAACGGCGCTCGCTGCGCTGCACCACGTGATGGTGTCGACGGGCGGGGCCAATCCGCGCGAGCACGCGGTCGCGCGGGCGTTCGCGGTCAACTTCGCCGGCAACGAGCTGCTGGAAGGCTCGGCCGGCGATTACCCGCTCGGCGACCTCCTGCTGCCGCTCGCGGTGGCCGACCAGGCAGTTGTCGTCGCGTCGGAACGAACCGTCGTCGACGGCCTGCGCAGCGACGAGGTGAGGGCCTACATCGGCCGGCCGCGCGTCTTCCTCAGCTCGCTCGAGCCGCTCGCTGGGGAAGCGGGCGCGACGGGCATGACCATCGACCTGGCCTTAGACGGCGTTTCCTTCAACTCGCCGAGCGGCGAGGCGCTGGCCGTGACCGACGCGCACGCTTGGCAGCTCTGGTACGGCGCCCTGCAGTCCGCCCTCGAGACCGAGGTCACGTTGGCGCGCTCGCGAGCGGTCGATCCGGCCACCGCGCGGCTCATGAGCGTGAGCCTGGCGCTGAGCGAGGCGCAGGAGCAGGGTCGCTCGCTGGAGGTGATGACCCCGTCTGCGGCGGAGTCGGTCGCCGGGTCAGCTGCCGCCCTGCGAGCCGCGCTTCGTGCCGGCGACCTGGCCGTGGTCGTCGGCGACGCCGCCAGGGGTGGCGGCTTCTGGGCCATCGATCCAGCCACCGGCGCGACGCGGTCGGTCATGGAGCCCGGCTTGCGCATCGGCTTCATCGGCGGCGGCAACTACACCAACGCGTCGACGGGCGGACCTCGCTGGGTGGTCGACCCGAAGACCGCCAACACCATCGGCTACGAGAAGGACGGCAAGTTCTACCGTTACAGCCGCAAGCCGCCAAGCCGCTGCAGCGGCGGCCAGGAGTACGTGATGCTGCTCGGCTGCGTCTCGCTACCCGCAGGCATGACCGTCGGGATGACGTACGGCGTGATGCTCACGGCCTTGGTCTCGTGGGCCACGGCGGTCATCGAGCTGGCGCTGCTGCTGTGAGCGGCGGCCTACCTCAGCGTTGACACGCCAGGCCACGGTCGGCCTTCGGCTGTGCTGAAGCCGCGCGCATCACGCGTCGCGCAACGTGGGGTCCAGCAGGTCGCGCAGGCCGTCGCCGAACAGGTTGAAGCCGAGTGAGGCCAGTAGGATGGCCAGCCCTGAGAACACCGACACCCACGGCGAGAGCAGCATCGTGTTGCGGCTCTCCGAGAGCATCAGGCCGAGCGACGGCGTTGGCGGCTGAGTGCCGAGGCCGAGGAAGCTGAGAGACGCCTCGACCAGGATCGCGGTCGAGAGCGACAGCGTGACCTGCACCATGATCGGCGCGAAGATGTTGGGCGTCACGTGCCTCGCGAGGATGCGGGCGGGCGAGCTGCCGAGCGCACGCGCCGCTGACACGTAGTCCCAGTTGAGCACGGTGAGGGCCGGCGCCCGTGCCAGCCGCGCGAAGATCGGCGTGTAGACGATGCCGATGGCCAGGCCGGTGTTGAAGCTACCCGGGCCGAGCACCGCCAGCACGGCGATCGCCAGCAGGATGATGGGGAAGGCCAGCAGCACGTCCATCAGCCGCATGATCAAACGGTCCACCCAGCCGCCGAAGAACGCCGCCAGCAAGCCCAGCAGTCCCCCCACCACGGTAGCGATGCCTACTGCACCGAGGCTCACGCCTATCGAGGTCCTGTAGCCGTGCAGCACGCGCGCTAGCGTGTCCCTACCGAAGTTGTCGGTGCCCAGCAGGTGCGTGGCGCTGGGTCCCTGGAAGCGCTCGCGGATGCTCTGCGCCAAGGGGTCGTAGGGGGAGAGGAGGGGGCCGAAGGCTGCAGCCAAGATCACGAACACCGTGAGCAAGAAGCCGATGAAGCCCACGGGGTTGCGCAGTAGCCGGCCGAAGAAGCTGCGCGAGAACGCACTGCGGCGGCCGCTGCCGCTCACGCCGCCCAGGGTTCGAGCGCTCACGCGTACTCCACCCGCGGGTCGATCCAGGCGTAGGCCAGGTCGACGAGCATGTTGACCAGCACGAACACCGCGGTCACGACCAGCACCACCCCCTGGACCAGCGGGTAGTTGCGCTCGTTGATGGCGCCGATTATCAGGCGGCCCAGGCCCGGTATCGCGAACACCTGCTCGATGACGACCACGCCCGAGAGGAGGTAACCGAGCTGCACGCCGATGACCGTGATCACCGGGATCAGGGCGTTGCGCATGGCGTGCTTGTAGAGCACGGCGCGCTCGCCCGCGCCTTTCGAACGCGCCGTGCGCACGAAGTCGCTGGTCAGGACCTCCAGCAGGCTCGAGCGCAGGATGCGGGTGAGGCCGGCCACCATCGGCAGGCTCACCGCGATCACGGGTAACACCATGCGGGCCAGGTTCCCGGCTGGGTCCTGGGTGAAGGGCACGTAGCCGATGGCCGGCCAAGCGGGGAGGTAGATCGAGAAGAAGTAGAGGAGCAGCACCCCGACCCAGAACGACGGCAGCGTCAGGCCGGCGATGGCCAGGATCCGCACCACCACGTCCCCCGTGGTGCCGCGGGCCCGGGCTGCGAGCACCCCAAGGGGGAACGCCGCGACCACGGCCAGCAGGAGTGCCAGGCCGGTGATCTCCAAGGTGACCGGCAGCCGCGAAGCGATCTCCGCGGCCACCGGCCTGCCTGTCCAGATGCTGTTGCCCAAGTCGCCCTGCAAGACGCCCTTGAGCCACTGCCAGTACTGCTCGTACACGGGCAGGTGCAGGCCGAGCTGCCGTCGTAGGTTCTCGACCCGGTCAGGCGTGATGTCGGTGTTGGCGCCGAGCATGATCGCCACCGCGTCGCCCGGGATGAAGCGGACCATCAAGAAGATGAGCAGCGACACCCCGAACAACACGAAGAGGAGGTCGAACAGTCGCCGAACGAAGTACTGGAACATCGTCCGCTAGCTCTCGCTCAGCGCAGGGTCACCTCACGCAGGTAACGCAGGCTGCGCGTCGGCAGCTGCTGGTAGCCCTCGACCTCGTCGGCGACCGCGGTGAAGAGCGTGCCGTAGACGAGGTGAGCGATCGGACCCTCGCAGGCCAGTCGCTGCTGCAGCTCGTCGTAGATCTCGACGCGCGCGGCCATGTCGGTCGTGGTGCGGCCCTCGTCAAGCAGCGCGTCGACCTCGGGATCGGAGTAGTTGAAGACGTTGGTCGAGCCGTCCGTGACGAAGGTGCGGTGCAGGTAGCCGTCGGGGTCGGCGCTGCCGCCGTTGAGGCTGACGAACATGTCGAAGTTCGAGTTCGTCCAGTCCTGCACGAAGGTGCCGAACTCGGCAACGTTCACCTCGACGTCGATGCCCACCTCGGCGAGCTGCGCCTGCAGCACCTGGGCGGAATCGACGACCGTCTGGATCGTGCCGAACGTCAGGATGCCAGCGCTGAAGCCGTCGGGGTAACCGGCCTCGGCCAGCAGCGAGCGGGCCATGTCGCGGTCGGTGGCGTAACAGGCGAACTCGCTGGTGTCGGTGGCCCAAGCCTGCAGGCCCGGGCTCAAGGGCCCGCCGGGCACGCCGTTGCCGAAGTACACGGCTTCGACGAGCTCCTCGCGGTCGATGGCGTAGTTGATCGCCTGGCGCACCCGCGGGTCGTCGAACGGCTCGCGAGCGACGTTGAGGCCGAGCAGGGTGTAGGCCAGGTCCTGGATCTCGAGCAGCTCCACACCCTGGACGCCGCTCAAGGTCTGAGCGGTCGCCGGGTCCACGTCGGGGATGAGGTGGTAGGTGCCGGTGCGGATGCCCGCGGCGCGGGTCGAGGCGACCGGGACGATGTTGTACCGCACCTGGGCGACGCCGGGCTGACCCTCACGGTAGTAGTCCGGATTGGCCTCGAGCAGTACGTAGGTGTCGGGCACGACCTCGGCGAGCTTGAACGGGCCGGTGCCGACCGCCACCTGCTGCAGGTTGCCGTGCTCCGCGACGACCTCCTGCGGGACGATGCTGAGGTTGGGCAGGTTCGAGAGGAACGGGGCGAACGGTTCGGTGAGCGTGAACGTGACCTCGTACTCGCCGGTGGCGACGGCCGATTCCACGGTCGCGAAGCGGCTGGCCTGCGGAGAGGCGGTCTCCGGATCGGCGATCCGCTCCAGCGAGTAGACGACGTCGTCTGCCGTCATGGTTCGGCCGTTGTGGAAGCGCACGTCGTTACGCAGCTGGAACACGTAGGTGAGGCCGTCGTCCGAGACGGTCCACTCGGTGGCGAGGCCGGGTTCGATCTCCAGCGCGGCGTTGGTCTCCACCAGGCTGTCGTAGATCTGACCGATCACCGCGAACGACGAGAACGCGGTCACCAGGTGCGGGTCGAGACCAACGGGGGCCGTGTCGATGGCGATCTCGAGCGTGCCGTTTTGGGCGCTTGCCGACCCGATGAGGAGCAGCGCTCCCAGCAACAGAGCGGCGACGAGGTTTCGCGTCTTGGGCATGGTCGATCCTTTCTCGAGCTGCGTGCTTCGCGTGGGCCGACCATACAACTTCTAGACCAGTTGCGGCCGCGATTGGCGCCGGCGCAACAGCGGAGCGCCGACCGCCCTTAAGAGACGGTCGGCGCTCGAGAGGTGAGGCTCTGGCTCAGCGGGGGCCGATGTAGACGCGGACGCCCGTGCCCTTGCGGGCGAAGACCACGCGGAGGTCAGAGTCGATCGCGTCACCCGTGAGGTCGTAGGGGCGCACGTTCGGCGTGCCGGCATCGCTGGCCAGGGACAGCCCGGCTGCGGAGAACCAGTTGCCGTAGGCCGCGATCGCTTCGTCCAGGCCGATCTCGTCGTGCAGGATGGCCCAGCCGCTGCCGAGGCCGTTCATCCCGGCGAGCTCGCGCAGGTTGCCGATCACGACTTC
>CAZQVC010000145.1:0-1969 GCA_964596625.1 uncultured bacterium
GCGGTGGTCTCCTCGGTGAAGGTTATGCGGGGGATGATGAAGCCGAGGATGCCGAGGATTATCAGGATCACGCCGATCGTGGTCAGTGAACGCATCAGTGCTACCTCCAGAGTGTGACTACAGAGCATGTTAGGGGCTTCTCTCATGAGAGAGATTGCGGTGGCGAATGCCGAGGGTTCGCGGTGTCGTTGCAGTAGCATGCCGTTGCGAGGCCAAAGTCCCACGCTGGAGTCCGACTTCGTCAGCGACTCGCATGCATCCGCATCCAAGGGCACGCCGTCGTCGTCCATCCCTTGGCGCCAGACCTTCTGAATCGTCCGCGCGGACGCGGCTCCCGATGGCGAGCACCTCGAGGACGGGAGGCACGACGTGACCTGCCCCACCTGTCAGGCGCAGAACCCGGCTGGAGCGAGGTTCTGCAACAACTGCGGAACGCTGCTTGCTACCGCACCGGCCAGCGCCGCCGAACGCCGTCTGGTGAGCATCCTCTTCGCCGACGTCGTCGGTTCGACGGCGCTCGCCGAGAGGGTCGACCCGGAGGAGTGGACCGAGGTCATGAACGGCGTCATCCGCTTCATGATCAATGCGGTCACGCGCTACGAGGGCACGGTAGCGAGGCTCATGGGCGATGGGATCCTGGCGCTGTTCGGCGCCCCCGCCTCGCACGAGGACGACGCCGAGCGGGCCGTGCTCGCCGCGCTCGCGATCCGCGATGCGGCAGCCGAGCACTCGGCTCGGCTGCTCGGCAGCCACGGCTTCGGGATCGCGGTGCGCAGTGGGGTGAACACCGGTCTCAGCGTGCTCACGCGCGTGGGCGACGAGCACAAGGCCGAGTACACCGCGATGGGCGACGCCGCGAACCTGGCCGCGAGGCTGCAATCGCTGGCGCCGCCGCAAGGTGTCCTGATCGGACCGGACACGCACGCGCTCGTGCGTCACGCGTTCGTCACCCGTCCGCTCGGCCCCGAGGTCATCAAGGGCAAGGCGAGCGCGGTGGCGGTCTACGAGGTGACGTCGGCGCACCCTACGGTCGGGAAGGCGCGCGGTCTCGACGGTGGACTCGCCCCGTTCGTCGGCCGCGAGGCCGAGCTCCGCGAGCTCGAGCGGGCCGCCAGCCGCGCTCAGGGCGGTGAGGCCAACCTCGCGCTCGTCGTCGGCGAGGCTGGTCTGGGCAAGTCCAGACTGCTCGCCGAGCTCAAGCGCGAGCTCGGCGGCGAGTGGCGGTGGCTCGAGGGCCGGGCGATCTCGTACGCCCGCACCGCTCCGTACCATCCGTGGAAGCAGCTGCTCACCGCCTCGCTCGGGCTACCCGCAGACGCGAACGAGGCGCAGCTGAGGGCCAAGTTGAGTGAGCTTCACGAGCGACCAGCTGGTCGAGTCGCCTCCCCGGCAGCGCCCGACGACCCGGACGACCCGACGACCAACGGCGCACCTTCGGTGCAAAACGCGGGCCCAGAGCCGCTGCGCCCAGCCCTGTTCGAGAGCCTGGCCCTCCTGCTCGGCCTCGATGACCCGACCAGGGAGGTCCTCAGACCGGGAGCCGACCCGGAGGATGCCGGCAGGCTGATCACCGCCGCGGTAGCCGCGCACCTCAGGCGCCTGGCGCTCGATGGCCCCCTGGCCGTAGTGCTCGAGGACCTGCATTGGGCGGACCAGGCTTCGTTGAAGCTGCTCGAGAACCTGGCCGGCGTCCTGGGTGAGGCGCCGGTACTGCTGCTCGCCACGCTGCGCCCCGAGCGGCGCTCGGGGGCTTGGCCGCTGGTGGGGAAGGCGAGGGAGGACGCGCTGCCGGGGGCGGGCGGACGAGTGGGGGTCTTAGACCTCGCGCCGCTACCGGAGAGCCAGGCGGCCGCGCTTCTCGACGACCTCATGGACATCGACGACATGCCGGAAGAGGCCAGGTCCACGATCCTCGAGAAGGCGGAAGGCAACCCGTTCTACCTCGAGGAGGTCCTCCGCTCGCTCATCG
>CAZQVC010000145.1:2069-3729 GCA_964596625.1 uncultured bacterium
TGATCAACCTCGCCATGCTCACGCGAGCACACGAGGACCCGGAGCGGCGTCCCGCCCTGGTGGAGCGAGCCATGAAGGCGGTCGCGTTGGCCAGGGCCTCGGCGGACGAGCGCACGCTCGTCACCAGCCTCGTCACGCTCGGCAACGTGCACGTGCTGTCCGGCTACCCAGTTACCGGCTTCGACTACATCCTCGAGGCCCAGGACCTGGCCAAGGAGCTGGGGGATGAGCAGCTCTTCCTGCTGCCGCTGTGGGTGGCCAGCGAGATCCTCCTGGACGACGACCCTGCTGCCGCGGCCAAGCAGTTCGATGAGGTCATCGAGCTCGCTCGCAAGGTCGGCAACAAGGACATCGAGGCGCACGCCTTGGGCACCAAGACGTTGGCCCTGGCGCGCCTCGGTAGGTTCGCTGCGGCCCTCGACCTGGGTCAGCAGGCCGTGGCCGCCGGAGACGCCAGCGGCTCGATCATCAAGCGCGCCGACGTCAGGCTCCTGGTCGGCTCCGCCCTACTCGAGATGGGAGAGCTGCAGGCTGGGCTCGAGCACATCGGACGCGGCACCGAGCTCGCGCTCAGCGTGAACGGCATGGAGTGTGCCATCAACGGGCTGTACCTGCTGGGCGTTGGGCAGATGGAGGAGAAGCGTCTGGCGGAGGCGCAGACGTCGTTGAACCGGTCGCTGGGCTTCGCCGTCGACGTCGGCTTCGACGCGATGCTTCACAACGTGAGGGCGTCGCTGGCCAGCGTGAGGTTCCTGTCTGGTGACGTCGCTGCGACCTTGGCCATCGAGCAGGAGATCGACAACGCCGAAGCGTTGAAGGACGGCTACGGCGCCGCTAGAGCGCGCGTCGCGCTGGCCGAGGCACTGCTCTCCATCGGCAACGCCGAGCGCGCGCAGACCCACGTAAGGGCCGCAGTCGAGTGGTTCGCGGCGCGCGACATGAGGCCGTACGTGCTCCGTAGCCTTAATCTGTTGAGCGCGGTCCTCTCAGCGCTCGGCGACGAGCAGGGCAGCGAGGAGTCGGCCCGGCGCGCCGCGGAGGTGCGCACGAGCATCGAATGGCCTGTTGAAGGCCGCAGGTCGCCTGAGGCGGGGTTGCAGCAGGGGCCGGCAGGGGCGGTTGGACCGGGAGGGACTTGAGGCGTGGCAGGCAGCAGGAAGCCGATAATCTTCGCCGTCGACGACGACCTCGGGGTGTTGGGCGCGATCGCGCGCGACCTCAGGCGCGAGTACGGCGAGCACTACCGCGTGATGCGCGCCGACTCCGGCGAGCGGGCCCTCGCGGCGCTCGAGCAGGCGAGGCTGGCCAGCGACAGCGTGGCGCTGTTCGTGGTCGACCAGCGCATGCCGCAGATGTCGGGCCTCGAGTTCCTCGCACAGGCGCGCGAGCACTTCCCCGACGCCAAGCGGGTGCTGCTGACAGCCTACGCCGACTCGCAGGCGTCCATCCAGGCGATCAACGAGACGCGCCTGGACTACTACCTCATGAAGCCGTGGGACCCGCCGGAGGAGCGGCTCTACCCCGTCCTCAACGACCTCCTCGACGACTGGCGCGCCGCCTACGAGCCACCGTTCAGCGGCCTCACCCTGATCGGGCACTCGTACTCGGCGAGGGCACACGACCTCAAGGAGTTCCTCGGCCGCAACATCGTGCCGTACCG
>CAZQVC010000145.1:3829-5318 GCA_964596625.1 uncultured bacterium
GGCATGAGCTCGCGGATCGAGAACTACCTCGGCTTCCCGTCGGGCCTCAGCGGCGCGGATCTCAGCCGACGGGCCACGACCCAGGCGCGGCGCTTCGGCGCGGAGATCCTCACGCCGACCGAGGCGATCGAGCTGCGGCGCGAGGACCCGTACCGCGTGGTGAAGCTCTCCGACGGCAGGGAGGTCGCCGCCCGAGCGGTGCTGGTCGCAACGGGCGTCAGCTACCGGATGCTCGACGTCCCGGGCGCCGAGCGCCTCGCCGGCAGCGGCGTGTACTACGGCGCGGCCATAACCGAGGCGATGGGCGCCCGCGACGGGCAGGCCTTCGTCGTCGGCGGGGGGAACTCCGCCGGCCAGGCGGCGATGTACCTCTCGCGCTTCGCCGAAAAGGTCACGATGCTGGTGCGCGGCTCCTCCCTTGCCGCCTCGATGTCGAGCTACCTGATCGCGCAGATCGAGCAGACCCGCAACATCGAGGTGAGGACCCGCAGCGCGGTCGTCGAGCTCGACGGCGAGGCGCGCCTGGAGGCGGTGAGGGTCTGCGACCTCGACTCGAGCCAAAGCACGAGCTTGCCGGCGGCCGCGCTGTTCGTGTTCATCGGCGCGTCGCCGCGCACCGCCTGGCTCGACGCCAGCATCTCGTGCGACCCGGCGGGTTACGTCAACACCGGCCAGCAGCTCGGCGCTGAAGGCTCGAAGCCCGACGGTTGGAACCTCAAGCGCGGCCCGTTCTGGCTGGAGACCAGCGTCCCTGGCGTGTTCGCGGCCGGCGACGTGAGGAACCGCTCCGTCAAGCGCATCGCGTCGGCGGTGGGCGAGGGCGCGATGGCCGTGCAGTTCATCCACCAGCACCTGGCCGGAGGTTGAGGCTCGTGAGCGCAGCGCAGGCAGGCGGATCCAAGGCGATCGCGAACGCGTCGAACGTGATGGAGTACCTCGGCAACGTCGAGTTGCTGAGGGGCCTCGAGGCGCAGGACCTCGCCAAGCTGCTGGAGAACTCCAGCGAGCTCGAGCTCGAGGCCGGGGAGTGGCTGATCCACGAGGGCGACGTCGGTGAGGAGATGTACGTCGTGCTCGAAGGGCTCTTGGAGGTCAGCGTCCGCGAGGGCGCGGTCGACGAGCAGGTCGCGACGCGCGGCCAGGGCGACGTGGTCGGGGAGATGGCGCTGCTCGGCCGCACCACCCGCACGGCCTCGGTCAGGGCGCTGAGCAGGTCGACGCTGCTGGTGGTAAGCCAGGCGGCGTTCGAGACCCTCCTCTCGTGCCCCGGCGCCGCGACCACGATCTACCGCACCTCACTCGAGCGCGAGCACTACCTTGCCTCGCTCCTGGCGCGCCGGGAGAAGCTCGCCGCCCTCGGCACCATGGCGGCGGGGCTGGCGCACGAGCTCAACAACCCCGCCGCCGCCCTCAGGCGGGCTGCGAAGGACCTCGCGACGGCCCAGGACCTGCGTGACCGCGCGGCCGTCGCGCTGTTCGGGAGCGCGCT
>CAZQVC010000146.1:0-5280 GCA_964596625.1 uncultured bacterium
CGTCAACTGGGACCCGGTCGACCAGACGGTGCTGGCCAACGAGCAGGTGATCGACGGTCGCGGCGACCGCTCCGGCGCGCTCATCGAGCGCCGCCTGATGCCGCAGTGGCACTTCAAGATCACCGAATACGCCGACGAGCTGCTCGACTTCAGCGAGGTCGAGTGGCCCGAGCGGGTGCGCCTCATGCAGACCAACTGGATCGGCCGCTCCGAGGGCGCCGAGGTCGTGTTCGACGCCGACGGCCACGAGATCCGCGTCTTCACCACGCGGCCCGACACGCTGTGGGGCGCGACGTTCATGGTGCTGGCTCCCGAGCACCCGCTGGTCGCGAAGCTCACCACCGACGACCGCAGAGCCGCCGTGGAGGCGTACGTCGAGCGCGCCAGCCACCTCAGCGAGCTCGACCGTCAGGCCGAGACGCACGACAAGACGGGCGAGTTCATCGGCGCGTACGCCGTCAACCCCGTCAACGGGGCGAGGCTGCCCATCTGGATCGCCGACTACGTGCTGATGGGTTACGGCACCGGCGCGATCATGGCCGTGCCGTACGGCGACCAGCGCGACTACGAGTTCGCCAAGGCCTTCGGCCTCGACATCGTGCCGGTGGTGCTGCCCGACGGCATGGACGAGGCCGAGGTCGACAGGCTCGGTGAGGCCTGGAGCGGAGCCGGCACGCTCATCAACTCCGGTCCGCTCGACGGCCTGCGCCACAACGGCGAGAAGGGCAGGGCCAGTCCAGCTGTCGCGGCCGCCATCGACCATCTCGAGCAGATCGGGGCCGGCCAGGAGCAGGTCACCTACCGCCTGCGCGACTGGCTGGTGTCGCGCCAGCGCTACTGGGGCACGCCGATCCCGATCCTCTACTGCGACCAGTGCGGGATCGTCCCGGAGCGCGAGGAGAACCTGCCCGTCGAGCTGCCGACCGACGTCGCCTTCATGCCGACGGGCGAGTCGCCGCTGAAGTCACACCCGTCGTTCATGCACGCGCCCTGCCCCAAGTGCGGCGGCGACGCGCGGCGCGAGACCGACACCATGGACACCTTCGTCGACTCCGCCTGGTACTGGTTCCGCTACCTCAGCCCGCACGACGACCAGCAGCCGTTCGACCGCGCGCTCGCGGAAGCCTGGACGCCGGTCGACATCTACACCGGCGGCATCGAGCACGCGATCTTGCACCTGCTCTACGCGCGCTTCTTCACCAAGGCGCTGCGCGACCTCGGGCTGGTGAACGCCGACGAGCCGTTCCTGCGCCTGCGCAACCAGGGCATCATCCTGGGCGAGGACAACGAGAAGATGTCGAAGTCGCGGGGCAACGTCGTCAACCCCGACCCGCTGGTGGCCGAGTACGGCGCCGACACGGTCAGGGCGTACCTGATGTTCATCGGCCCGTGGGACCAGGGCGGCCCGTGGAACTACCAGGGGATCGAGGGCGTCTCGAGGTTCCTGAACCGCGTCTGGGCCCTGGTGGTCGACACCGCCGCCGAGAACGGCGCAGCCGCCGCTCAGGGCGACGCCGCGACCTTGCGGCGCGCCGTCCACAGCGCCGTCAAGGAGGTCACCGAGGACCTCGAGGGCTTCCGCTTCAACACCGCGATAGCCGAGCTCATGACGCTGCTCAACACGATGTACAAGGCGCGTCCGTCGCGTCAGGCGCTCGGTGACGAGTGGCGCGACGCCGTGCGCACGTTCCTGCTCATGCTCGCTCCGATCGCGCCGCACCTGGCGGAGGAGCTGTGGCACCGCAGCGGCTTCGAGGGCTCGGTCCACCTCCAGGCCTGGCCGACCTTCGACCCCGCCGCGCTGGTCGCCGACACCGTGAAGATGGCCGTGCAGGTCAACGGCAAGGTGCGCGGTCAGATCGAGGCGCCCAAGGACGCCGACCAGGCCGCGCTGCTGGCGCTGGCCAAGGCCGAGGAGAACGTCGCGCGCTACCTCGAAGGGGCGACCCTCAAGCGCGAGATCGTCGTGCCGGGACGCCTGGTCAGCTTCGTGACGGACGGCTGAAGCCAGGACTGCGGACGGTCGCTGCCGCTGCGCTCACTGCGGCGCCAGCAGCACGACCTCGCGCAGCGTCGCCAGCTCCGCGCTGGGGCTGACGATGAAGCTGCGGCTCAGCTCGTTGGGGTCGGGCGGCAGCACCTCGATCACCTCGCCGACGAGGATGCCGAGCGGGAACAGGCCGCCGTAGCTGGTGGTCTCCACCAGGTCGCCGACCGCGACCTCCACGTCGCCGGTGAAGCGCGTGACGCGCACCTGGTTCGCGACGTCGCCGACGGTCATGCCCTGACCGCCCTTGCCCCTCACGGTGATGCCAACGCGCGACTGCGGGTCGACGACGGTCCTCACCACGGCGGTGGTCGGAGTCACCTCCGAGACGATGCCGACGAGGCCGCTCGGCACGGTCACCGGCATGTTGCGCGTGACGCCGTCGCGGGTGCCGAGCCCGATGATCAACCGCGAGATGTCGGGGCCGACGCTGCCGCCCACCACCGGGGCGGTGGCGACCACGCCGGGCGACTGCATGCGCCTCACCTCGAGCACCTGCTCGAGGCGTTGGATCTCCAGCTCGAGGAAGCGGCGCTGCTGCTGCGCGGCAGCCAGTTCGGTCTCCAGGGCCGCCAGCTCGGCCCTGAGGTCGCGCCGGTCGAGCAAGCTGTCGACGGTCAGGCGGAGGTTGGTGCCGGCGCGGTGCAGCAGGTCGTGGGGCAGCGCCACCGCGGCCGTCAGCTCGGCCGGCACCCTGCCGACGAAAGCCGTCAGAGCGATGGTCACGAGGCCGAGGCCGAGGAACGCGTACCACGCTCTGAGCAGGCTAGACAAGCCTCACCCCCAGGCGGCGGGCGGATTCGACGACCGCGGGGAGGCTGAGGCCGACGACGTTGCTGTAGCAGCCCTCGATGCGGCTCACCAGCGCGGCGCCGCGGCCCTGGATGGCGTAGCCGCCGGCCTTGTCGAGGCCCTCGCCGGTGACGACGTAGTCTTCGATCTCCTCGGCGTCGAGCTCGCGGAAGGTGACCAGCGTGCGCACGACGACGTCGTCCGAGCGCCCGGCGAGGCGCAGCGCGTGGCCGGTGTAGACCTCGTGCGTCCGGCCGGAGAGGCGCGCCAGGAACGCGCGGTTCTCGGCGGCGTCGGCCGGCTTGTTGACGATCTCGCCGTCGACGACCACGATCGTGTCGGCAGCGACGACCAGTTCACTGGGGTTGCGGGCGGCGACGATCGCCGCCTTGGTCGCGGCGAGCCTGGCGACCAGGCCCTCGGGATCCTCGCCCTGGGCCACCGTCTCGTCGATGTCGGCGGCGTGAGCCACGACGTTGAGGCCGAGGCCGCTGAGGAGCTCGCGGCGGCGAGGCGAGGCGCTGGCGAGCACGATGTCCCTCATGCGCACAAGTGTAACTGGCGCTCCCGGCGCCGACCCCTCGCGGGCTTGCACCATGGGGCGTCGTGAATGGCGCAAGCGCGATCACCACGCCGGCGGCTCGCGCGACTTTGGGCTCGTTTAGCCGCCGGCGGCGAAGCCGGGGCCGACGCGGCCGCGCGCCGGTCACGCGATAGACTGCCGAGGCGGGCCGCACGGCCGCTCGGCCGACGCCCGCCGCCGGGGCTCGACGCCCCATCACCCCACCGATCAGGAGGCCCCCGTGAGCACCGATGCCGACGACCTGAAGCGCCAAGCGGCGAGCGCCGCCGCGGCGTTGGTCGAGAGCGGCATGCTGCTGGGCCTCGGCACCGGCAGCACCGCCGCCGCGTTCGTCGCCGAGCTGGGCGCGCGCCTGGCGAGAGGCGAGCTGAGCGGCTTGCGCGCCGTGCCGACGTCGGAGGCGACCAGCCGCCAGGCGACCCGGCTCGGCATCCCGCTCGTCGAGCTCCCCCCAGACGGCCTCGACCTGGCCGTCGACGGCATGGACGAACTGAGCCCCGACCTCGACGCCGTGAAGGGCCTCGGCGGAGCCCTGCTGCGCGAGAAGATCGTCGCGGCGGCGGCCAGGCGGTTCGTGCTGATCGGCGACGCCTCGAAGCTCGTCGCACGCCTCGGAGAGCGAGCGCCGGTGCCGGTCGAGGTCGCGCGCTTCGGCTGGCGCCGCACTGCTCACAGCCTGTCTCAGCTCGCCGAGGCGACCTTGCGGGTCGTCGACGGTGAGCCGTTCGTCAGCGACAACGGCAATCACATCGTCGACTGCCGCTTCGAGGCCCCCTTCGCGCCGCACGAGGTGGCGCGCGAGCTCGACGCGCTGCCCGGCGTGCTCGGCCACGGCCTGTTCCTCGGCATGGCTCACGAGGCGCTGGTGGCCGGGCCCGAAGGCGTGAAGCGGCTGCTCCCCGCCAGCCAGGCGGGGGCCGCACGGGACGGGGCGACGACGCCCAGCCCCGCGGGCCGGCCGCCGCTGTCCGACGCCGCCGCCGACGCTCGGGACGTGACGCCGTGATCGTCGCCGTGGGCCTGGATCTGGTCGAGGTCGCTCGCATCAAGCGGGCCGTCGAGCGTCACCCGACGCGCTTCGTGAGGCGCTGCTTCCACCCCGACGAGATCGCCGAGCTCGAGGGGCGCGTCGACCCGTACCCCGGGCTGGCGGCGCGCTTCGCGGCCAAGGAGGCCTTCGCCAAGTGCTGGCGCTCGTCGCTCAGCTGGACCGACGTGTGGGTCGTGAAGGACGGCGTGCGGCCCGTGCTGCTGACCAGCGAGCGCCTGACCAGCGCCCTCGCCGCCGAGCACCTGGTCACCCACCTCTCGATGACCCACACCGCGGAGCACGCCTCTGCGGTGGTCGTGCTGGAGCAAGTCGAGCCCCCGGCCTCGCTGCCGGACCAGGGCCAACCGCCCCAGCACCTCACGCGCGACGACTCGTGACCTCGCGCGCGAAGCGTCACGTGACGATCTACACCGACGGCTCGTGCGACACGGGAACGGGCCGGGGCGGCTGGGCCTACCTGCTGGAGCACGGCGGCAGGACGAAGACAGCCTCCGGGTTCGAGGCCGGCACGACCAACAACCGCATGGAGTTGACGGCCGCGGTGCGCGCGCTGGAGGCGCTCAAGGAGCCTTGCGAGGTGACCCTGGTGACCGACAGCGAGTACCTCAAGAAGGCGTTCACCGACGGCTGGTTGGACAAGTGGCAGGCGAACGGCTGGCGCACGGCCGCGCGGCAGCCGGTGAAGAACCAGGACCTCTGGCTCGAGCTGCTGGAGCAGACGGCCAGGCACGACGTGACCTGGTCGTGGACCAGGGGCCACGCCGGCCACCCGCAGAACGAAGAGGTCGACCGCCTGGCCCTGCAGGC
>CAZQVC010000147.1:0-5120 GCA_964596625.1 uncultured bacterium
GCGTCCGCTTCGCCGCGCGCGCCCAGCGCTCGCTGCCACGGCCACGGCTCGACGGGCTTGTGGCTCGCCTGCCGCAGGCGGCGCAGCAGCCAGGCGTCGCTGTCCGAGCCCTCGTCGAGCAGGAACCTCAGGCTCTCCACCCCGGCGCGGCGCGAGAGGATGCGGGCGGCCCCCAGCACCTCGGCGTCGCTGCCGATGAGGCGGTCGTCGACCCGCCAGGCCTCCGCCCTGCAGCGCGCCGGGTCGAGCGACAGCTGCGTGACGAGGCGCTCGTCCTCGCCCCGCAGCCTGGCTTCGAGCTTCTCGCTGAGCAGCCACGGCTGGGAGACGACCGCGACGGCCCCGCCGGCCGCCAGCGGCCGAGCCGCAGCGGCACCGGCCCCACGGGCGGGCCTGGCGACCGCCTGTCGCTCCGCGGCCCTCCGGTGACGCGACCAGACGCGCGGCACCGCCGCCCGGTCGCCCAGCAGCCGCTGCAGCAGCAGCACGGCGCTGGTCTCGATCTCGGGGTCGGGGTACGCGGCCACACCGTAGACCTGCTCGAGGGAGCCGACGCTGTCGGCCACCGCGCCCGGAAGGTCCGCCACCCAGCGGTCCTGGGCGCTGCCCCGCTGCGAATCGGTCTCGGGGTTGAGCCGAGGCAACACGACGAGGTCGCAGTGGGTCAGGGCCGCCGCCTGCGCGACCGCCAACCTGAAGGACACCGAAGGCGCGCCCTGCGTCTCGTCGGCGGCCAGCGCCTCCTTCACGCGCTCGGCTCGAGGGAACTCGGCCACGGCTCCCGCCCCCACCACCAGGTCGCGCCAGAACTCCCCGTAACGATCCCACAAGAGCTGGGTGACGAAGCCCACTCGCAGGGGGCCCGGTCCACCGTTGTCAGTCGCGTGCACGGCGGGCGAGTCTAGCACGCGCTCAGGCGGCCGCCGCCGGGCGGGGACCGCTGCTCAGGCGCGTCAGCATCGCACCGGCCAGCGAGCGGGCCGAGGCCTTGTCGAGGACCTGGTTGCCGTTGCCGCACTTCGGCGACAGCACGCAGCGCGGGCAGCCGTCGACGCAGGGGCATCGCCCCAGGAGCTCGAAGGCCGCGCGCAGCCAACGCTCGAACACCTCGGCCCCCGCCCTGGCGTAACCGACGCCGCCGGGGTAGCCGTCGTAGACGAAGACCGCGCTGCTGCCAGTGGGCGGGTAGAGAGGGTACGAGACGCCGCCGACATCGGCTCGCTCGCACAGCACGAAGGCCGGCAGGAGCTGGATCATGGTGTGCTCGAGGGCGTGGAGCGCCGCCGGCAGGTCGGCGGACGATGGCAGCGGCGCAGGACCGGCGGCCTCACCATGTGGCAGCGAGACCTCGGTCGGGTCCGGCGGGCCAGCTGATTCGCCCCCTGCGACCACCTCCTGCGGGCAGAACCAGACGGCCTGGGTGGTGTAGGTGATCTCGGGCAGGTCGAGCGGCCTCTCCTCCAGCACGGCCTCGCTGAAGTAGCGCTTGCGCACGTAGCTGGTGACGTCGTGGCGCACGAGCACCTCGCCCACGTGCACGCCGCGCGGCAGGACCGCGGGCGTCTGGGCGATGATCTCGATCTCGGTCTGTGAGCGCGGTTGGGTGTAGTAGTCCTCGATGTGCGGCAGCAGGTGTGCCACGCCTCGCTCGAGGTCGAGGCGAGCGACCAGGTGGGTGTCGCCCTGGTGGAGGTAGACCGCGCCGGGGTGGAGGTCGCGCAGGGCCGAACCGCGGTCGGTGACGCCTATGGTCTTGCCGTTGCCGTCCTTGAGCCGCACCAGCTGGCCGCCGCTGCCCCTCAGGCTGATCCTGCGGTGCGGGTAGCGTCCGCGGTGAGCGTAGCCGGCGGGCGTCCGGTACAGCCGCGGCACGGTGTCGAGGTCCAGCCACGGCGCGACCAGCGGCTCGTCCTGCGACAGCGGGGCCTCGGCGGCGGCGCAGGCCATGTGCAGCGGATGCACGACGGTGTTGAAGGGGTCGGCGACGGCGTTCTCGACCGGCCCGTCGACGAGCAGCTCGGGGTGAGTGAGGTAGTACTCGTCGAGCGGGTCGGCTGCCGGGATGAGGAGGGCGAGCGCGCGACGGCCGGCGCGACCCGCGCGGCCCGCACGCTGCCACAGCGCCATCTTCGAGCCCGGATAGCCCACCATGACGACGGCGTCGACGCCCCCGATGTCCATGCCGAGCTCGAGCGCGCTGGTGGCGGTGAGGACGGTGATGTCGCCGTTCTTGAAGCCGGCTTCGAGAAGGCGCCGGTCCTCGGCGGTGTAACCGGCCCGGTAGCTCTGGATCTGCAGCGCCAGCTCCGGGGCGACCTGCCCGCTGGCGTAGCGCCTTATCAGCTCGGCGCTCTTGCGCGAGTTGCAGAAGAAGATCGACCTCAGCCCACGCCTGGCGAACTCGGCGGCCAGGAAGGCGGCCTCGGAGTTGGCGCTGCGGCGCCGCTCGCCGCCGTCGAGCTGCGCCGGCCGCCAGAGGATGAACTCTCGCGCGGCGCTGGCCGCGTCGTCCTCCGCGATCACCGCGAAGTCGCGCCCCGTGAGTCGGGCAGCGTGCTCGGCCGGGTTGCCGATGGTGGCGCTGGCGCAGATCACCTGCGGTCGCGCCCCGTAGCGCTCGGCCAGCCGCAGCAGCCGCCTCACGACGTTGGCGACGTGCGTGCCGAGCACGCCGCGGTAGGCGTGCAGCTCGTCGAGCACCAGGTAGTCGAGCCGGCCCAGGAACGAGGCCCAGCGGTCGTGGTACGGCAGGATGCCGTAGTGCAGCATGTCGGGGTTGGTGAGGACGGCTCCGGCAGCGTCGCGCAGCTCGCCGCGCTTCTCGGCCGGCGTGTCGCCGTCGTAGGTGATGACGCCGTCCGCGCTGCCCGCTTCGCCGCCGCCTAGGTCGCGAGCCACCGCGCGTAACCGCTCGAGCTGGTCGTGAGCGAGCGCCTTGGTGGGGAACAGCAGCAGGCTGGTGCGGCCGTCCAGCATCGAGCTGACGACCGGCACCTGGAACAGCAGCGACTTGCCGGAGGCGGTCGGCGTCGCGACCACCAGGTCGGCGCCGCCGCCGAGCGCCTCGAAGCCGCGGGCCTGGTGGCGGTACGGCACGGCGCCGAGGGTCGCGAGCGCGCCCGCGAACGGGCCGTCGTAACCGTCCTCGAGCCGAGCGCGGCGCGGCGGGAAGAACTCGTACGACGCCACCTGGGAGCTGTAGCCCTCCAGCCCGGTGAGCAGCGCGTGGAAGCTCGTCTCCCTCGTCGCCGCCGCTGCGTCTGGTCGTGCCGACGTCATCCACAGCGAGCGTACCGCGACATCCTGCCGGTGCTAGACTCACGGGCAAACCGGCGCTCACGTAGCTTCACCCGGCGAACACAACGATCTTATGAGCCTTATCTCGCTAGTCCTCGTGGCCCTGGCGGCGCCCCTGGTCGCCGCTCAAGCCTGGATCATCCTCGGCATGTTCAAGGACGGTCCGCCGGGCGCTCGCGGCGGACGACGCCGATCGCCCGGGCCCGCCGCGGCGCAGCCTGCGGGGGCCGCGCTCGAGCGCGCCGAGCCGCCCTCCGTCAGCGTGATAATCCCCGCGCACAACGAGGAGCGTCGCCTTCCCGGCACCCTGGCCAGCCTGGCCACCATCGACTACGCAGGGCCGCTCGAGTTCGTGCTCGTCGACGACCGCTCGACCGACGCCACCAGCGAGCTGCTGGCAGCCGCCGCGGCTCGCGATGCCCGCGTGAAGGTCGTCACCATCAAGGAGCCGAGCCGCCGCTACGCCCCCAAGGTGAACGCCGTCATGAACGGGGTCGCCGCCTCGAGCGGCGACGTGATCGTGACCAGCGACGCCGACTGCAGCTACTCCCCGCGGTGGGTGTCCGCGCTCGTCGCGCACCTCAGCGCCGACGACGAGGTGGCCATGGTCTGCGGCTACGTCGAGACCCTGCCCCCGCGCGACCGGCGCGGCCGGCTGCCGTGGTGGCGTTGGATCGAGGCGGCCGACTGGTTCTCGCTGATGCTGGTGTCGCGCTCCATGCTGCGCTTCGGCAAGGCCTACGCCTCGTCGGCCAACAACCAGGCGTATCGCCGCAGCGCGCTCGACGCGGCCGGCGGCTTCGGCGCGAGCGCCAGGGCCCCGAGCGGAGACGAGGACCTCCTCGCGCAACGTCTCGGCGTCCGCGGCCGGGTCGTCTTCGCCGCCGACGAGGACGCGCGGGTGCGGACCACCAGTGCCGGCAGCTTCGTCGGCTTCCTCAGGCAGCGCAGCCGCTGGGTGTCGCGTTACCGGCACGCCGTGCACTACCGCCCCTCGTTCCTCGCCGGGCTCTGCGTGCTGGGGTTCGAGAGCATCGCCATCTGCCTGGCGTTGTTGGCGCTGCCGTTCACCCCGCAGCTGGCCGGCGTGGTGCTCGGCTGCTACGCCGCGCAGACCGCCGCGATGGTCGTCGGCATGAACATCGGCGCGCGGCAGCTCGACAGGCGCGAGCTCGGCGGGCTCACGACCCTCGCCTGGGCCCTCATGCACCCGCTCATCATCGCCGTCGCCGTCGTGTGGTCGTGGGTCGCACCGGGCGACTGGCGCGCCGGCGCGGTAGGCTATCGCCGCAGCCTTGCGCGCAGGCGCTGGCGGTTGCTGCGAAGGTCCTTGACCGCGCGGCTCTAGCCAGGACGCAGGCGCGACGCCCACACTCCACCCGTACGCCCACGAACGCGGCACTGCACCGGGTGGTGGGGTCGTTGGCTTCTGGAGGCAAGATGAAGGTCTTCGTTTTGGGTGGCGACGGGTTCTGCGGCTGGCCGACCAGCCTGCACCTGAGCAAGCTGGGTCACGAGGTCGTGATCCTCGACAACCTCTCACGTCGCAACATCGACAACGAGCTGGAGGCCGGGAGCCTCACGCCGATCAGGCCGATGGGCGAGCGCCTGCGGGCCTGGGAGGAGCTGAGCGGCGAGAAGATCCGCTTCCAGCTGCTCGACGTGGCGCGCAACTACCACCGCCTGCTCTCGCTGATCAAGGAGGAGCGGCCGGACGCGATCGTGCACTTCGCCGAGCAGCGCGCCGCGCCGTACTCGATGAAGTCGAGCAGGCACAAGCGCTACACCGTCGACAACAACGTCAACGCCACCCACAACGTGCT
>CAZQVC010000148.1:0-5089 GCA_964596625.1 uncultured bacterium
CGGCCCTGGATCAGGCGCGCCTCGTTGCGCACGCGGATCGTGACCTCGCCGAGCGCGTCCTTGCCGGAGCCGACGCTGCGCAGCTCGTAGGAGTCGAGCTCCAGCGGCACGCCGGTGAGCGCCTCGAGCGCGCGGTAGACGGCGTCCACCGGCCCGTCGCCGGTGGCGGCCAGGGTCTCGGTGCCGGTGTCGGTCTCGATGCTCACGGTGGCGACCGGGGTGAGGTTGGTGCCCGACTGGAACTGCACGGAGCGCAGCTTGTACGTCTCGGCCACGCGGCCCGTCTCGTTGTCCATGAGGGCGCTGATGTCCTCGTTGGTGACCAGGCTCTTGCGGTCGCAGAGCTCCTTGAAGCGCTCGAAGGTCGTGTTGAGGCGCTCGTCAGATACGTCGGTGTAGCCCAGGTCGGCGAGCGTCTTGCGGAACGCCCTGCGGCCGGAGTGCTTGCCCATGACCAGCACGCCGGCGTCGCGGCCGACGAGCTCGGCGTTCATGATCTCGTAGGTCTCGCGGTGCTTGATCACCCCGTCCTGGTGGATGCCGGCCTCGTGCGAGAAGGCGTTCTCCCCCACGATCGCCTTGTTGGCCGGCACCATCATGCCGGTGTGGCGCACCACCAGCTTGCTCACGCGGGCGATCTCGCGGGTGTTGATGCCGATGTCCACGCCGTAGTGGTCCTTGCGGGTGTAGAGCGCCATCGCCACCTCCTCGAAAGAGGTGTTGCCGGCGCGCTCGCCGATGCCGTTGATGGTCGCCTCCACCTGCGTCGCGCCGTTCTCCACGGCGGCCAGGCTGTTGGCCACGGCCAGGCCGAGGTCGTCGTGGCAGTGCGTGGAGATGCGGACGTCGGCCGCCTCCGGCACGTTGAGGAAGATGTTCCTGATCAGCCCGCCGTACTCCTGCGGCGTGCCGTAGCCGGTGGTGTCGGGGATGTTGACGGTGTTGGCGCCGGCGGCGATCGCCGCGCGCACCAGCTGGTAGACGAACTCCGGGTCGGCGCGCATGCAGTCCTGGGCGCTGAACTCGACCTCGTCGGCGAACTGCTTGGCGTAGCGCACGGTGCGGTCGGCGATCTCGAGGATCTCCTCGCGGGTCTTGCGCAGCATGTACTTCAGGTGCACGTCGCTGGCGCTGGTGAAGATGTGGATCATCGGCTTCGAGCTCGGCTCCACGGCTTGCGCGGCCCTGTCGATGTCGCCCTCGTGGGTGCGGGCGAGCGCGCAGATGATCGGTCCGTCCACCTCTTTGGCGATCGTGTTGACGCAGGCGAAGTCGCCCTGGCTGGTTATCGGGAAGCCGGCTTCGATCACGTCGACACCGAGCCGAGCGAGGGCGTGAGCGATCTCGAGCTTCTGGGCGGTGTTCAGCGCGACCCCCGGGCTCTGCTCACCGTCTCTCAGCGTGGTGTCGAAGAACCGTACGTATCCCATGCTCACCCCTCTTCTTGCTTGATGAACGGCATCATCTTGCGCAGACGCCGTCCGACCTCCGCGACCTGCGTCTGCGACGCGTTGCTGCGCCCCGTCTGCAGCGTTGGCTGGCCGACCTGGTTCTCCAGCAGGAACGAGCGCGCGAAGCTGCCGGACTGCACGTCGCGCAGCACCGCCTTCATCTCCTTGCGCACCTCGTCGGTGACGATCCTCGGCGCGGTCACGTAGTCGCCGTACTCCGCGGTGTTCGAGATCGAGTGACGCATCTTCTCGAAGCCGCCCTCGTAGATCAGGTCGACGATCAGCTTCATCTCGTGGACGCACTCGAAGTAGGCGATCTCGGGCTGGTAGCCGGCCTCGACCAGCGTCTGGAAGCCGGCCTCCATGAGCGCCGTGACGCCGCCGCAGAGGACCGTCTGCTCGCCGAACAGGTCGGTCTCCGTCTCCTCCTTGAAGGTGGTCTCCAGGACCCCGCCCCTGGTGCCGCCGATGGCCTTGGCGTAGGCCAGCGCGCGCTGCATGGCGTTGCCCGTCGCGTCCTGGTGGATCGCCACCAGGCAGGGGACGCCGGCGCCCTCCTGGTAGGTACGCCGCACCAGGTGGCCGGGGCCCTTGGGCGCGACCATGAAGCAGTCGACGCCCTGCGGCGGCTTGACCTGGTGGAAGTGCACGTTGAAGCCGTGCGCGAAGAGCAGCGCGTTGCCCTCCTCGAGGTGCGGTTCGATCTGCTCGCGGTAGACGGCGCCCTGCGTCTCGTCGGGCAGCAGGATCATCACGAGGTCGCCGGCCTTGGCGGCCTCGGCCACCTCCATCACGCGTAGGCCGGCCTGCTCGGCCTCGGCCCAGGACTTCGAGGAGCGGCGTAGGCCGACGACCACGTCGAGCCCGGACTCCTTCGCGTTGAGCGCGTGGGCGTGGCCCTGCGAGCCGTAGCCGATGACGGCGATGGTCTGCCCGGCGAGGTGTTCGAGGTTGGCGTCGCTGTCGTAGTAGATGGTTGCCATGTTCTAGGTTCTCCTGGGAAGTTCGTGACTAGGGTCGAGGTGGCTGCGTGACGGTCATTGGGTAGCGTGGTCGATCTGCTTAAGCCGCGCGCACCCGGCCGCCGCTCGGCCTCTCGCCCTTCCGTTGAGAACCCGACCTCTGAGCCTCCGCCGCTCGTGAAGCCGCGGCCTGTTGGCTCGTCTCCCGCTTGCCGGGGCCGCCGTCGTGAGCCGCGCCGGTCTGCTCGGTGCGCTCGAGCGCGACCATGCCGGTGCGGATCAGCTCGATGATCCCGAACGGCCGCATCTGCGCGATGAACGCGTCCATCTTGCCGGCGTCGCCGGTGACCTCGAAGATCAAGGCGCTCCTCGCGACGTCGACGATGCGTGCCCTGAAGTCCTGGGCGATCTGCCTGATCTCGACGCGGTCGTCCGGCGTGCGCACCGCGACCTTGATCAGCATCAGCTCGCGGTCGACGTACTTCGAGCCGCTGTGGTCGATGACGGTGATGACGTCGATGAGCTTCTGCAGCTGCTTCTCGACCTGCTCGACGGTGCGCTCCTCGCCGGTGACGACGAAGGTCGTGCGGCTGAGGCCCGGCTTGTCGGTCTGCGCCACCGAGAGCGACTCGATGTTGTAGCCGCGCCGCGCGAAGAGGCTGGCGATGCGCAGCAGCACGCCGGGGCGGTCACGCACCGTGACGGAGAGGACGTGGCGGTGGATCATCAGGCGACCACCGGCTCCTCGACCGCGACAGCCTCGACGTCGTCCGGCTCCTGGTCGCCGATGATCATCTCGTCGACGCCGGCGCCGGCGGGCACCATCGGCCAGACCTTCTCGGCCTCGTAGACCACGAAGTTGAGCAGCACCGGCTTCTTCTTGGCCAACGCCTCGGGGATTATGCGCTCGGCCGTCTCGCGGTCGAAGACGTTGTGGCCCTCGATGCCGTAAGCCTCGGCCAGCTTGGCGAAGTCGGGGTTCGAGTCGGCGAGGTAGATCTCGCTGTAGCGCTGCGCGTGGAACAGCTCCTGCCACTGCCTGACCATCCCGAGAACCCCGTTGTTGAGGATCGCGATGACGACGGGGAGCTGGTGCTTGGAGAGCGTGGCGAGCTCCTGGATGTTCATCTGCACGCTGCCGTCGCCTGCGACGCAGACCACGGTCTCGTCAGGCCGGGCGAACGCGGCGCCGATGGCGGCCGGCAGGCCGAAGCCCATGGTGCCGAGCCCACCCGAGGTGATGAAGCTGCGCGGGCGCTTGGTCGGGAAGAGGCGGGCGGCGAACATCTGGTGCTGGCCCACCTCGGTGGTGACGATGCAGTCGTCGGCGGCCTCGCGCAGCAGCGCCAGGACCTCCTGCGAGACGAGGTGCTTCTCGTCGGTCTTGTAGCGCTCGGGGTACTGCGCCTTCCAGGCCTGGACCTGCTCGCGCCACTCGTCGATGTCGAGCCGCGGCAGCTCGGCCTCGAGCCTTGGCAAAACGTCGCGGATGTCGCCGACGACCGGCACGTGAGCCTTGACCAGCTTGGAGATCTCGGCCGGGTCGATGTCGATGTGGACCACCGTGGCGTTGGGCGCGAAGCGGCTGATCTTGCCGGTCACGCGGTCGTCGAAGCGCAGGCCGGCGCCGAGGATCAGGTCGCAGTGCGTGATGGCCTTGTTGGCCGTCACGGTGCCGTGCATGCCCGGCATGCCCAGCGAGTGGTCGTCACCGGCCGGGAACGCGCCGATGCCCATCAGCGTGGTGATGACCGGGATGCCCGTCTTCTCGACGAAGCTGGCCACGGCCTCGGGCGCGACCTGACCGCCGCCGCCGACCATCATCACGGGCCGCTTGGCGCTCATCAGCGCCTCGGCCGCGCGCTTGACCTGCTTGGGATGACCGACCACCGTCGGCCGGTAGCCGGGCAGGTCGATCTCGGCCTCCAGGGAGCCCTCGAAGAGGGCCAGCTGCACGTCCTTGGGCACGTCGACCAGCACCGGGCCTGGCCGGCCGGTGGAGGCGATATGGAACGCCTCCGCGAGCACCTGGGGCAGCTCCTCGACCGTCTTGACGAGGTAGTTGTGCTTGGTCACCGGCCCCGTGATGCCGAACACGTCGGCCTCCTGGAAGGCGTCGGTGCCGATCAGCCCGGTGGCGACGTTGCCCGTGATCGCCACCACGGCCGACGAGTCCATCTGCGCCGTAGCCAGGCCCGTCACCAGGTTGGTGGCGCCCGGCCCGGAGGTCGCGAAGCACACCCCGACCTTGCCGCTCGCCCTGTAGTAGGCGTCCGCCATGTGGGCCCCACCCTGCTCGTGGCGGACCAGCACATGCTTCACCGGCGAGTCGTAGAGCGCGTCGTAGATCGGCATTATCGCGCCACCCGGGTGGCCGAACACCACCTCGACGCCGTGACGCTCCAACATCTTCATGACTACCTCTGCGCCCTTCATCACACCTCCATGTGCCCTTCACCACGCAAAAGAAGAACCCCGCCGAGAACTATTACGGCGGGGTTCGAACCGGTGGAGACTGACTCAGTCAGCCGGCATGACCCCTGCTACCTAGAATTAGGCCCTGGTCCGCGTTGTACGCGGCGAGCAGCGGGTGCCATGCGACGGTCATTGCGGTGGAGTATATGCAGTGACCTCCACGGTGTCAACAAACGTCCGAGCCGCACGCGCGCGGCGCCG
>CAZQVC010000149.1:0-5070 GCA_964596625.1 uncultured bacterium
ACCAGGCGCCAGCGGCTGCCTTCCGGACCGTCCTCGACCGCCACACCGATCGCCTCGAGGCGGGCGCGCAGCTCGTCGGCCGCCTCGAAGTCGCGGCGCAGCCGGGCCTGGTGGCGCTGCTCGAGCAGCAGCTCGACCAGCTGCCCGAGCACCTCGTCGACGCCCTCGCTGGCGGCCGTCGTCGTCAGCGGCACGCCCAGCACGCCGGCCAGCAGGTCCTCGAAAAGGCTCGCGGCCGCCGCCAGGTAGGCGGGGCTCGCGCCGTCCTCGAGGCCCTTGCGGATCTCGCGGCTGGCGTCGAACAGCGCCGCGAGGGCGCGCGGCGTGTTGAGGTCGTCGTTCATCGCCGCCGCGAACGCCGCGCGCGCCACCTTGAACGTGTCGCCTTCGTCGCGGCCTCGCTGGGCTGCCGGGGCCGACGCCGCCGCGTGCGCTTGGGCGTCCTTGACGGCCTGGTAGGTCTCGCGCAGGCGCCTTAGGCCCTGGGACGAGGCGACGAGGCTCTCGTCGCTGAAGTCGGAGACGCTGCGGTAGTGCGACCCCAGGAGGTGGAAGCGCACCGCGATCGGGTCGTGCTCGGCGAACAGCGCCTCGAGCGTGACGAAGTGGTCCTTGGACTTGGCCATCTTCTCGCCGTCGAGCGTGATCATGTTCCAGTGCAACCAGTACCTGGCGAACGGCTTGCCTGCGGCCCTGCCCTGGGCCAGCTCGCACTCGTGGTGAGGGAACACCAGGTCGAGCCCGCCGCCGTGGATGTCGAACTCGTCGCCCAGGTACTTGGTGCTCATCACGGTGCACTCCAGGTGCCAGCCGGGGAAGCCCGGGCCCCAGGGGCTGTTCCAGCGCATGATGTGGTTGGGCTCCGCCTTCTTCCACAGCGCGAAGTCGCGGGGGTCGTCCTTGTCCTCGCGGACCTCGACGCGCGTGCCCTCCAACATCTCCTCGGTGTCCCTGCCGGACAGCTCGCCGTAGTCGTCCCAGGCCGAGACGTCGAAGTACACGCTGCCGCCGCGCTCGTACGCCACCCCGGCGTCGAGGAGCTCCTGGACCAGCTCGATCTGCTCGCCGATGTGACCGGAGGCGCGCGGCACGATGCTCGGGCGCCTGATGTTCAGCGCGCGCATGGCGTCGAAGTAGCTCCAGAAGTACTTCTCGGCGACCTCCATCGGCTCGAGCCGCTCGATCTTGGCTCGCTTGGCGAGCTTGTCCTCGTCGTCGTCATCGGTGAGGTGACCGACGTCGGTGACGTTGGTGACCAAGCGAACCTCGTGACCTTCGTGCTCCAGCCAGCGGCGCAGCACGTCGAAGACGATCGGGCCCCTGGCGTGCCCCAGGTGAGGGTCGGAGTAGACGGTCGGTCCGCACATGTACATGCCGACGCGGCCGGGTGAGACCGGCTCGAACGGGACCTTGCTGCGGCTCATCGTGTCGTACAGCTCTAGAGGCATTAGCTCCTCCGGTTCAGGGCGCAACCTTGTCGCTGCGCGTGATCACAGTTTTCGCGAAGTGGTTCGAGGTCGAGCGTCGCCTCATGCCTCGTGGTCGAACGGGCAGCGCCCGTGGTCGCTACAGCGACCGGGCGCTGAAGGCCAGCGAGGCGGTGGCACCCGGCTCCACCCGACAGACCGCGTCAGTCGCCTGCTCGCGATCGTGGAAGGAACGCCGCGTGGTCCTGAGACATCGCTGGACGTGAGGCATGGCAGCACGTTATCACGCGCCGGCACCGGCCGACTGAGCGATTCCGCGCTTCCCGCCGAGCTAGGCTCTTGACGATGTCGTACCTGACCCCGGCGACCGAGGCGACGCTCGAGGAGATCGTCAACGGCTCGCGCTTCATCGCCTACGTCGCTCCCATCCAGCGGCCCGAGGAGGCCGCGGCGATGCTCGAGTCGGTTCGCCGGCAGCATCCGGCTGCCACCCATCACTGTTGGGCTTACCGCTTCGGCGACGAGATGCGCTTCTCGGACGACGGGGAGCCCGGGGGCAGCGCCGGCCGTCCCATGCTCGAGGTGCTCCTCAAGCGCGACCTCGACCGCTGCGCCGCCGTCGTCGTGCGCTACTTCGGCGGCAAGAAGCTGGGGGTCGGCGGGTTGGTGCGAGCCTACGGCGGGGTCGTTGCCAAGGCGCTCGACCTGGCCGGCACGACCGAGGTGCTCGAGCGCTCGACGCTCGAGGTGCGCGCGCCGTTCGCCGACGTCGACGCCGTGCTGCGCACGCTCGAGCCCAGTGCGCTCAGCCTCGAGTCGAGCTTCGACGCCGAGGGCCTGGTGGCGACGGTGGAGATCCTGGCTACCGAGCGCGAACCGCTGGAGGAGCGACTGGCTCACCTCACGCGCGGCGGGGCCAGGGTTCGCGAGCTGCCACCGGGGTGACCCGGCTGCCAACGCGGCACTTCGCTGGCGGGCGGCGCTAACCGCTCGTTAACCGTGCCGCGCCGCCTACGGGGTTCGGCGCTAATCTGAGGCAGACTCGTGGGGGAGAGACACCGCTTTGCACGCGCGCCATGGTCGGCGTACCCGCCCTGCGCCCGCGGAAAGGAACGCGAATGTCACGCAGTCAACAAGGTCGGCGCAACCGGGCAGGCCTGCCGCTGTGGGCGGCGGTCGTGGTCGGCCTGCTCCTCTCCGCCTGCGCCCCGCGCGCCACCGAGGAGCAGCGCCCGCTGGTCGCGATCATGAACGCCCCCGCGCAGGTGGCGCTGTCCGGCAGCGCCGAGGCCGTGCAGGCCGAGCTGGAGCGCAGCGAGGCCCGCAGCTTCGAGTTGGTAAGCGGCTTCACGATGCGCTTCCTCGAGTCTCACAACGACATGTTCCACAACCGGGCAGCCCCGTCGGCCGCCCGGATCGCCCGCAGCCAGAGCGCCGACCTCGCGATCATGATCGCGGCCCCGGTGCTCGAGCGCGACGTCACCGTCTCGCGTGACGAGGCGTCAAGGCGCGTCGACGTCAGCGTGGCGCTGGAAGCCCAGGTCGTCGATCCCAGGACGGACGCCGTGGTGCAGACGTTGCGCACCAGGACCCACCAGGGCTCGCGCGTCGAGGCGAACAACGATCCGCTGCCCGACCCCGAGGACGACCAGACCGTCGTTGCGCTGATGCAGAGCGCCGCCCCCGAGCTCGCCAAGTCGTTGGCGGCCGAGCTGCCCTACCTGTTCAGCGAGCTGCTCATCGGAAGTAGCGGCGGATGATCTCCTGGTAGGAGAGCGGTAGGTCGCCCTCGGTGATGGCGTCCTCGGCCGCGCTCTGGTAGTCGGTCAGCGAGCGGCCAGGCGGTAGCGCGACGTCGCCGCTGCCGGGCAGCCTCACCGTGCCGGCCTGGTTCTCCGGCCCGCTCTCCAGCACGCCCTCGAGGAACTCGGGGCGCTCCTGGCCCCCTTCGGCGACGCCCGCCTCCTGCTCGGCGCCGCCAGCGGCTCCGGCGCCGCCGGCGTCCTGGGAGTCGGAAGACTCCCCGCCTTCGTCGCCCGACTCGAGGCGTCCTTCGCCTGCGTCCGGCTGCATGCCCTCTTCGCCGCCCGGCTGAGCCACTGCCTCCTCGGCCGCCCCGTCCTGCTGGGCGCCGGCGCCCAGCTCGTCGCCTTGCTCCTCACCAGCCTCCGGCCCGCCGTCCTCGCTCTCGGCCCCCGCCGCGTCCTGCTCGGAGGCCGTGGCGCCGGTCTGCTCGCCCGACTCCGTGGCTGTGCCTTCCTGCTGGCCTTGCTCCTCGCCGGAGGCCGACTCGCTGGAGCGCAGCTCGGCGCGTTGGGGCTCACCCTCCTCCGGCGACCCGGGGCCCTGGGACTCCTCGGCAGGGTCGCCGAGCCCCTCGGCCTCGCGGCCCGCCTGCGGGCTGCCGTCCTCGCCCTGGCCCGGGTCTCCCGCCTCCGGCGGGCGCTCGCGCAGCGAGTCGAGGAAGCGCGACATCGGCTCGCTCGAATCGCCGAGCTCCCCGGGCGGCGCCGACGACGAGCTCTCGGCCGCCCGATCCTCCGCCGCGCCGCCGGCCCCCTCCGGCTCGTCGGCGCGCTCGACCTCGGGCTCCGCCTCGTTGAGTTCCGGCTCCTGCTCTACGCCTTCCTGAGTGGCGCTGGGGGTGGCCGGACCGTTGGCTCCGCCGGAGGGCCCTCCGGCTGAACCTCCGCCCCCCGAGCCGCCGGCGAACGGCCGCTCCAGCGCGCCGAACAGCACCAGCGCCAACGCCACGGCCAGCGCCGGCAGCCACCACGCCGGGGGAGAGGCAGGGCGGATGTCGTTGACCGAAAGCCGCGCCCGGTCGACCACCGCAGACCGGAAGCCGTACGGGTCGGCTTCGCTGGGGCCGCTGCCCGCTTCCGCCTTCGTGGCCGTGGCGCGCTCCAGCAGGTCGAGGGCCGTCTCGTACGACAGCCCGGCCACCGAGCGGATCTCGGCGAGTGCCGCACCCTCGGATCCGGGCACGGGCAGGGCGAGCCCGGCGCCGAACGCGGCCGCGCAGGCCAGCAGGTGGACGGCCAGCTCGGCTCCGGCGAACAGCGCGACCACGGAGGCCAGCAGGGCCAGCAGCGAACCTCGTCTGAGCCTGGTGGACCAGCTGGCGCGGCGCGCCATGCGCAGGTGCAGCCGGAAGGCCTCGTCGGCGCCGATCACACCCGGCCGCCGCCGGCGAGAGGCTGCGATCACGGCCGCGACCCGTCGGCGGCGCCCTCGGTCACCGGCGCCTTGCGGCCCAGCACGGCCCAGGCGCTGACCAGCGCGAGCGCGCCCGTCACGGCGGCGAAGACCGGCGCCGGCGCCAGCGCCGCGGTCCAAGGGTTGACCGCCGTGAAGCCGAGGTTGAGGTCGAACCAGACGCTGCCTGCGAGCACGGCCGCGACCAGGAGCGGCAGCAGCGCCGTGAGCCTCGTCAGGGCCGTGGCCCTGCCGAGCAGCAGGCCCAGCCCGAAGTAGCCGAGCAGCGCCAGGAACGGCACGAGGAGCGACCACGAGACCGCGGTGCCGGGGTAGCTCGCCGCGTGCGTCACGACCTCGAAGGGGGCGCTCACCAGGGCCAGGACCGCGAGCGCCCCGAGCGTGGCGGCCGCCTCGCCGCGCCACGGCGCCGTGCCGAAGTCGG
>CAZQVC010000150.1:0-5048 GCA_964596625.1 uncultured bacterium
AAGGCCTAACCGCAACTAAGCGATCGGCAATCGTGGAGTCGAGCCCGGTATCGACAAAAGTTACGGTCCACTCTCTAATGTCTTGATTTGCACCTTCGTAAGCCGTCGCTGAGCCTTGCGCAGCTAGAGCAACTTCTAGCGAACGCTGAACCTCGTTGCCCTTGTAACCCAGGCAGAGAATGAAGTCTGTGTGGCCGAAGAACGCGTAGTAACGCATGACGTGTAGTACGAGTGGCTCCCCGCCAAGCGGCACTACGGGCTTCGGGATTCGCGGTTCGTGGTCCCTTAGTCGAAGTCCATATCCCCCACAGAAAATTACTACCTTCATGCCAAACTCACACACCTCTCAGAACT
Organism: uncultured bacterium; assembly: GCA_964596625.1. GTDB lineage: Bacteria > Deinococcota > Deinococci > Deinococcales > Trueperaceae > DASRWD01. The sequence goes on from CAZQVC010000150.1 coordinate 355, forward strand.
TTCGCACAATACCCGCGGCTCTCCTACAGCGCTATGACGAGTGACCATCTACGGGGCCAAGTTCACTCGCTGCACGCGCGCAAATGCCTACAAGACTGGTCTTGAAGTCTGCGTCCCACGATGTAATCTCCGGCTCATAAAGTCCGGACTAAATACTCCTAGTACAGGCGCAGGACCCTGCGCTTCCCAACAAGATCTTTGAGGACTACGCCCACTTCTCTTCTTGTCGAAGTCATGATTCGAGCACGTAAAGCTATGCTGTGCCCCCGCCGTGGGACCGCTGCGTGGTCTTGACCCCAACTGCGTAATTTCACCACCAAGACCCGTACAACTAAGGCAATTGGGCCCGCAAGCCAGATACCGACTCACTGACTCACGCACACGAGTACCTCGTGTTAGTCGCACCGATGGCATCCTGATACTTCCCCTGGAGCTTGTAACAATAGAATGAGGCACGGCTGATCAACAATCGAGAGTGAGCGCCCGACTTGCAATGCCCCCTTCTTACTCCTACAGGTCTGTGAAAGGCCAACTCTTGCGACATCGTTGATCGGTGCTCGGTCATGACCGAAGAGGACGGAGGACGGTCGTCCCAGTGGCTCCGCGTCCTTCATGCGTTGACTACTTGAACTGCTGTCTTAGTCCCTCCGTACATTGCTGTCACAAGAATTGGCCAGATGTGGAGCCCTGGACAGTTCGCTCGTTGTCTGTTGCACACATCATGATCTCGTTATCGACGAGACTCCTGGGCAGCCTTCTAGGATGTGCTACCCGCGTCTCTCGTAAGGCGCTAGTTGGCGGCGAAGTAAGGTGATGATTGAACCTCCGTTACAACTCACGTAACGGGCAACCATATCGTTGAGGGAAATCCTAGGACCTCTCTTAACGGTGTGATTTGTTCGGCGCGCAACCACCATTCGTCCCCTAAAATGACGCCACCATGGCCCTACGTCATCTCGCTTGTCTACTTGCAGGAATTCATTAGCTGATGCGCGCTGCTAAAACTGAGTTGCCTTCAGTGTGCGTTACGATACCTGTATACAATGGCATGCCCCACCTGCGCACAGCTATCGCCAGTGCTCTAGGTCAGGATTATCCTGAACTGAGCGTAATTGTAGTAGATAACTCCTCAAAGGACGGAACTAAAGAATTTCTAGAGAGCTTGTGTGACCCGAGGCTCCGCGTCTTGTATTTTGAGGAGCATGTGTCAGTCGCCGAAAGCTGGGACAGAGCGATCCAGCATGCAGAGGGAGATTACTTCCTGATTCTCTCAGCTGACAATGTTCTCCAAGACGGTGCGATAGGGCAGTTGGTCGAAGCAGTCATGCAAGACAATTATGACTTCGCCTATGGCCAGGCGGCCATTCTCAATCAAATGCCGGAGTCACAGACTGACTACAATCCGCTTAGGCTGCCGAGAGTAGGTGTGATTGAGGACATTGAAGCCGACGTGCTGCGTCGCGGCTTCACGGTCGCCATTGATAGCTTTTTGTTTAAGCGCGGTATGCCGGGCCTATACATGAGAGCGGACACAAGAAACGCATGTGACTTGGATCTAATCCTACGATTAGGTCAGGATTCCGCACGTGGGATTGGCATTGCGCAAGACGTGATTGAGCGTCGTAGGCATGAGGGAATGCTCTCGCATGATCGATCGAAACTATGGGATGCCACCCTGATGACACTTGCAGAACACATGGCTGCCTCTGAACGGCCAGCCCTTTATCAACTGAGAATTATCCGCGTTTTAGTCTGGGCCATAGTCGACGCGATGGATCGTAACGCAGACAGTGAGGCCAGATCCTACTTCGTGAAATACGGAAAGATGTTACGCCCTTCAGACCGCATGCTACTTTTCGCGCTTCAGAAGTCATCAATTGCTAGGCAGCTCTTAAGCGCCATTCGCAAATGGCGTCTCGCGTTGTCAACTCAATAGAGCCCAGGACCCACGTGGTAACTGACCTACGTGATTGATACCATCATAGAGTCCTAGCGAATTTCAAACCTGGAAGATTCGTCTTGACCAGTGGCTCGGCGCCACTCGGAAAAGTCAACTCTTACGCCATTTGGAACACGAAATGCTCTCTCACTTGATGCGCTGTACGCCGATTCATTCAAGTCAGACGTGTCCATAATCAATTGCCAATCTGGCATTGCCAGCGTAGTCGAAACAAGCAATTGGTCATCGTCTGCAGTGAACGTGTTTCCCCTCCAGTACCAGTTCTCGTTTCTCAAGCTCGAAACTTCGCCAGTCATGTAGTCTGCCGAGGTCCTCCGTAGGTCACCGCTCAAGTTGATTTGGGCGAATGCGTTGCCCCAGAACTGATTATGTACTAGCGCAAGATTGTGAGAAGCCGACGTAAGTATTCCAGACCTGCCATTCTCACAGAAAGTGCTGTCCTTGATCGTTAAATCGCCAGGCACTGCCTCGATGAATAAGCCATCCCAGACATTCCCGCAAATTGTCGCCCCTTCAACTACAGCATTCTTTACATCAGTATCAAACCACAAACCCCTTGTTAAATTGCCGGTCGAAACAAGATTTCGAATAAGCAGATCGTGAACGTGGGCAATTTTCTGCCCGACTGACCAGTCAAGGTAATTCGCAGCGAAGCCACGCCAATTGTTGCTGGAAGCTTCGCTATCTAGAATCTGTAACGTCTCAACTTGAAAAGCCCCAAAGCCGCTACCCCCATTACCATTCATCCTGCTGTTCACTACCGTGATATTTGATCCCATAAGACCCAGCCCGGTCCAGTTATTTTGATTGATAGTCAGGTCATGCAGTACCACATTGTTCTGATGCGCGATGTTGACGGCCACGCTGGGAAATGGAGACACGGCATGCTCAAAATCAAGGCCACTCAATACCAGGTCATTGAGTCCTAGCAGTTCAAGTAGCACCGGCCGAACTCCAACTTCAACCTGAGATTGCGCAAGATTCAGACCAACCGGAGCGTGAACAGTTATCTGCGCCGCGGACTCGTCCACGAAGAAAGATCCAGGTTGAGCCGCCACCTCCCCTGCGGTTAGAACCTGATCTAGTCTTACGCCATTGACGAAGACCATCTCGCGTCGTAGACCAATGGGCTCCATCGGTGCCATTGGCCATGGGTTGGTGCTAAAGCCCCAATCGAACGGCCAGTGGGCAGAACAGATATTGGACGAACAGGATAAAGCAGGCCATGAGTCTGAACCGGAAATGACGGCCGTTCCAGGGTGCAACGCCTCAATGACGATAAGGCTGCCGCTGGAGTCAATGCCTCCGTACGCCCCCGTAATGCTCTCACGATAAACTCCGGGGTGAACTATGACGTGTGTGGGCAATCCCAAGCGCCTATTGTGGACCGCCCGCCTTACCCCCTCAGATATCGCCTTTAGCGGCTGCTCTTCCGTTCCAGGATTCGAATCCGAGGCCCCCTCGCTGGCGACATTGACATGAATCTTCTCGAATCCGTCATAGTGAGGTATCGCTGGTGTTGGCGATAGTAATGCTAGTTCAACATCCACAACGTGCGTAGAATCGGCGTGCAATTCCACCTGCTGCACCGAGGTAACGTAACCCTCATGTGAAGCTCGAAGTGAGTAATTGCCGGGTTCAAGTTGCAACTCACGGCTTCCTTCAAAGGTCACATCCCCACCATGGCTACTTCGGATGTGTACGGTCGCCGCGCTTGGTTGGACCTGTAAGACCAACGTGGCCAAGCCTTTGTTGGCAACACCGTGCGATGCTTCGCCACAGGCTGTCATTATTATCGTGAGGCCCGTCAAAAACGCAAGAAGCCTAATTAGCTGAAAGGGTCTCACGACGGTTCTTGTCCGCGGGCAACGTTTCGAAGCAGGAGGATCGGCACAAGCGCCGAACAGGCAATGTTCTTCCAATGCGTGAGGTGAGTGGCCAAAGTGCCGAAGATTATCTCATGCGAAAGTTTTGCCCCGTTGCGTAGAACACCACACTAGGACTGTCCTTGGCGCCGAAGCCAGTTCACAGTCGTTGCAACACCTTCAGATAATGTGATGGCTGGCTTACCGAGTAGTTCGAACGTCCCATCCATTGGGGTTAAGTAGTCTTGCGTCATGCTTCGGAACCTAGAACTAGTAATTGGGGCCCTGAGCCCCAACCCTGAAGCGAGGTCTCCGGCCCATCCCAAAAGCCGGAGAAATGACCGTGGCGCTACTCTCACCGGTCTACCCGTAAGTTCGATCGAAAACGCATTTACCCACTCATAGAGGTCAATCGGAGCATCTCCAACATAGATCACCCTCTCTGATACTCGGCTCGATGGCGCAAGAAGGATCTCAAAGATCTGATTCGCAACATTCTCCACATATCCGTAGGAACGAATTACAGGGGGTCCGCTCGGATGAAGATACAGTCCGCGTTGAAGAATCCTCCAAAACTCTTTCGGATAGCGCGGATGCCAGGGACCCCAAATATTCGTTGGCCGGACAATCGTCCACCTACCGTCGAGGCCCGCGTCCCGAGTAAGTCTCTCCGCGATTACCTTACTTTCACCATATATCGTATGTGGATCGAAGTCTTGGTCATTCCTGGGCAGGTCGCCGGGTCTGTGAACGAACTGGGTAGAGGTGACAACCACACTTTGCACGCTCTGGGTTCGTTTTACCGACTCCAATATTACCTTTGTGCCCAAGCTATTTACCACATAATCTTCTAAGCTACTTCCATCCGT
>CAZQVC010000151.1:0-5023 GCA_964596625.1 uncultured bacterium
AAGGTGGAATATGTACCGCTTGTTCCTGGGAATGTAAGCCCGGGGACCCCTGGGATCGCCAGCCCAATCATGCCGAAGACGCTGAGGAAACCGATTCGCCTGCCAGTGAGCCTGATAGTGCGATAGGTGAAGGCGACTCGGAACACATCGAGATCAATGTCTTCGAACAAGTGTTGCCAGGCGACCTGGTCGATCTCGATGATGACCCACGACTAAGAGAGCAAGAGCCGTGGCCAGACGAGGCTCTCTTAATGGAAGGCTCTGAAGACGAAGACTCCGAAGCCGAAGACTCTGAAGACGAAGACTTTTCACTGGAAGGTTCTGAAGACGAAGACTCTCCACTGGAAGGCTCGGAAGACGAAAGCTTCCCTCTGGAAGGCTCGGAAGACGAAGACTTTAGTGACTATCTGGAAGAAGATCCATTGGCGGAACAGGATGAGCCCGCCACCTACTGGGACAAGGAGTTTGGCGAAACTGAACTCAGTCAGGAAGATCTCGATCTCGCATATGAGCTGATAGGCAGTAGCGCTGATGATGAGGAGGGCAGACCGGAAGAAGAGTGGGATCCAAATCTGCGAGATGACAGCGACATAGCTGAGCTAAAACTCCTTGAAATTTTTGAGAAGATTCCTCTTGGCGCAGCTGGGGACAGATTGCTCGAGCGCTTAGCTCATAAGCGCGGTGCCCCGCAGCTTAGATTCCTAAAGCATTTGAAGGATAAGGGATTCGATGCGGAAGAAGTCTTTCTGATTTGGCATGTAAGGGATATGTGGAACGAGTCGAGAGGCATTGGGCGCTTCGACCAGGTCCTCGATTATGAGACTGTTGCCAAGCTAGTAGGCATGTTTTGCGGCACGCCGGAGACCGAAGAGGTGCTGGGGGTACTGCACAAGCTCGAGAGGCGGTGGAAAGGCGCCGGTGATAAGCACCTAACTCGTAATCAATACATACGAAGATGGGTCTGGGACCAGGGAGGCGCCTGGAGATCCGGAGGCCGACCGCCTCTTGACCTGTTCCTCGGTGACTAGCGGGCTTAGATGATTCCTATCCGCAATTGCCTGGTACGCCTCAAGAGTGACGGCTCCAAAACTGTCGGTATCGTCCAGGGCTCACCTCCCGACGATCAACAAAGGCTGATGGTTCGATGGCTTGCCGATAATCGAGGTGGCAGCTATCACGCTTCGCAATTGACCAGCGGCCTACAAGTCGGCCTTGAAGTGGAACATGAGGGCGGTCACCAGGGCATGGAGTCGCTGGGCCATGGCCGCGTCCTGTCCTCTCGCACGATCGCGGGTGAGGTTCAGCACCTAGTTGAGTTTTGGCACCGCTCCGAGAGGCGTTGGCTGCCATGGCAGCGCCTGAGACCCGTAGAGAGTGTGGAACGGATGTTCCGCAAGCTTCCAAACAAGTCTGGGCAGGCGGAGGCTCTTCGTCTACGCAATCTTGCATATGCCCTGTCGGAGTGGAATATCAACACCGGCGGCCTAAGTCGGCTAGAGATTGATCCACTTCCTCACCAGCTCTACCTAGTCAACAGGATTCTGGCGTCCGGGGACCTCAATTGGATGATCGCCGATGACGTTGGGCTAGGCAAGACGATCGAGGTTGGCCTACTGCTTGCAGCACTACGCCAACGACGTTTCAGGCGCTTCCTCATCGTCGTTCCCGCGGGCCTGACGCGTCAATGGGAAGAGGAGTTACGAGATAAGTTTCTGCTGGACGACTTCGTCATTTATGGCGAGACCGCGAAACCGGAAACGGCAGCGCAATGGCGCCTCTACGATCGCGTGATTGTTTCCATGGACCGCGCCAAACACCCCAATCATCTACCCAATCTCCTGCAAGCCGGCACGTGGGACTTAATAGTCGTGGACGAGGCCCATAGGCTGAGTCGCCGTGAGTGGGGCATTACGTTTGATCCGACCGAGCGTTACCAAATGGCGCAGACTCTTCGACCTTATACAAGTGCGATGATGCTTTTGACCGGCACCCCACACCAAGGTAGGGACGACCAGTTCAGGGGACTCTTGGAGCTTCTGCGTCCCGGGCGGGAGTGGAGGCAGCGCTTTCTACACCTGCGGAACGACCCGAGCGTTCTCTCGACACTGATAATTCGAAATCGCAAGGCAGACGTCACGGACCAACACGGCAACTTCATCTTCCAGGGCAAGACGTCGATGACCGTGGGGGTACGTCGTAGTGACGCAGAGATCGAATTCGAGAAGTCCTTGGTTGACTATCTCCAGGAGGGCTACGCGGCAAGTCGGCTCGGAGGAGTAACTGGCCTTGCAATTGGGTTCGTAATGACGACTTTTCGGAAGCTGGCCGCTAGCTCCTTGGCTGCAATCGAACGTTCTCTTCGCCGAAGAGCCGAGAAGCTGCGGCTCGAAGCAAAGGGGTCGGCCCCGGCCTCATCGCAAGGGGACACCGATCGCGAGGAGGATTCTCGGTTCGTCGAGTCGGACGAGTATGAAACCGGCGAAGCGCGTGAGTTCTTTAGCGGGGAGCTTGACGTTCTAAAGAGCTTGATAATGCGGGCCGAAATTTTGGCTCCGGCAGACTCAAAGGTGGCTGAGCTCTTCGACAACGTGCTCCCTAGCATTCTTGCCAGGCAATCTGACCGCAAGGTCCTCATCTTCACTGAGTACCGCACCACCCAAGACGTCGTTGCAGGTCGACTGACTGAGAAGTTCGGCGCTGACAAGGTCACCACTATTCATGGTGGACAGTCAATGGACGAACGCCGACAGTCTGTCGATCGGTTCAATGACGCGTGCCAGTTCCTCGTCTCAACCGAGGCCGGTGGAGAAGGGTTCAATCTTCATCGAAAGTGCAACGTCATGGTGAACTTCGATCTTCCGTGGAACCCGATGCGATTGGTTCAACGGGTTGGTCGCCTGTATCGATATGGTCAGAAGCAACGCGTAGTCGTCTTCAACATGAAGTCCGATAAGACCTTAGATCAAGAAATCTTGAGCGGCATGTACGAACGGCTGGACAGAGTGGCTGCAGATATGGCTAGTGTAACGGGCGAGAATCGTGATGGGCTGATAGAGGACATTCTCGGCCAATTGATCGGGGCCCTCGATGTCGCAGAAGTTCTGGAAGACGCCCTAAACAGCACGGAGCAACGGTCAGAAGAGAGAATCGAGGCAGCCATCCGACGTGCCAAGGAAGCGGCAAAGGCGCAAGAGGAGTTGCTTCAATACGCGACGGGCTTCGACCCAAACGTCATGGAAGGTCGTATTCAACTAGAAATTGATCACCTCAAGGCCTTCGCGGAGTCGATGATGCGTGCCACTGGCATAGAGATCGGTGCAAAAGTGCATGACGAAGACGTCTGGGACATCAAGCTGACTGACGCGTGGCAGAGGCGCCTCGGGAAAAAGCAGAATGTAAGGGTATCGTTCGATCGCGCCAAAGCCAGAGCATTCAAGGGCGAACTCCTAGACGGTGATCATCCACTCCTAGTTGCGCTCCTTGATGAAGCGAAGCGAAATGAACTCGGCAAAGCGGCGGTGCTGGACCGTCTCTCTGGCGTGACTCTGGGATACTCGGCTCTCGTTCGTTGGCTGGACGAAGCTGGACGCCCTGCAGATAGCGAGTACGTTTGCCTTCTAAAGGACCAGCAGGGCCACTGGTCGGTGAATAGCGATTCGTGGTTAAAGTGGCTACTTGAACCCGCTTTCAACGGAGATTGTGGACATAGCCCAAACCCTGAAGACCTTGAGCAGATCTTAGAAGCAATTGACGTCCACTTGAAGAAGCGGGGGCCGAAAGCTGCCATCCCGGACGTACACTTCCCGGTTTCGGGGTTTACCGCATCGTAAGTAGAGTCGAGCCCCATAGACTTCGGGCTTTCTATGCCTTCCCCTTGAAGTCCTGGCGCCCGAGATAAGTGTGTCAAGCGCTACTGCTTAAGCATAGGCAACGCCACGAGTTCAGCACTGCGCCACTTCGAAGAGACCGAGGCCCCATTCGCAGGCTCGTCCGCCAAGTACTCGGTGGACAATGGCATCATCATGCGTTTAGCGCCCCTCCCCATGTCGTTCGCGGACGCACTCGCCGAGGCGATCCGCCTGGCCGCTGGAGAGTTCAAGAACCACCCATGGAGCTTTGACCTGTGTAGACCTTTGCCGCTACATGGCCGGGCGAAAACGGGACCTAAGCGAAAATCGTCGGCGAGCGGAAGCCTCTTGCGGACTACGGACAGCGAGAGTGGTAGCGGCGCCTAGTGCAGTAGGTTGCTGAGCACCAGTGCCAGTTCAGGCCTTGCTCGTTCTGGCCACATGTGAACCCACTAACCTTCGCCGCATGTGCATCATGGCCTTGCTAGCTAAGACGACCGGCGTTTTTCTGCTATCTCGAAGACGACCGCAAAGAACCGGTCTACCTGTTCTTCTACCGCCATCATCGCCAATTCAACTTCCCCGGGCAGCCACGGCACCTTTGGCGTAGCAGGGCCATACTGCCAAATTGAGTCGAGCAGACCAGAAGTCCTGAGCCAAGCCATAGCCCTCTCGAGAGGGTATGCAAACTGTGCCCAAACGCCCTTACGCATGATGAGACCTCGCTTACTGGGGCCGAAGTATGGGATACCGAAGCATATTAGTGAAGGCGGGCTTACAGGTTTCTCAAAGTGTGACGTGAGGAATTGCACAACAGACCGCCAGTGCTGCGCGACGCGCTCGACCGGCTACCCAATAGGAGATCTAGGAGTGGGCAACATCACCCATCTAGTCTCACCGCGCTGGCATGGTTTACGAACCGACCTGCGGGTTGAAGAGGCGAAGGAGCGTGCTACGAATGCTCGGAGCGATCGTCGGAGACATCATCGGTTCGACCTACGAGTTCTTGGGAGAGAAGAGGCACGACATCCTTCTCTTCGCGCACGGGTCAACGTTCACGGACGACACTGTATTGACGGTCGCCGTAGCGGAATCGCTGCTGACCGGGCGTGAGTACATCGACGTGTTCAAGGAGTTCTCCCGTAGGCACCCCAATCGCGGGTACGGTAGCCACT
>CAZQVC010000152.1:0-4894 GCA_964596625.1 uncultured bacterium
GGCAAGTGGGTCGTGCGCTTCCTGATCCTGCTGCCCTGGACGGCGCCCGTGGCGCTCGGACTGATCGGCTGGCTGTGGATGTTCGACTCGGTGTTCAGCCCGATCGACTGGCTGCTGCGGCAGGTCGGGCTGCTCGGCCGTCCCGGCGCCCCGCTGGGCGCGCTGCCGAACCTCTACTGGCTGGGCGACAAGGTGCTGGCCAAGGTCTCGATCATCCTCGTCAACGTCTGGCGCATCCTGCCGCTGGCCACCGTCATCGTGTTGGCCGGCCTCAACTCCGTGCCGCGCGACGTCATCGAGCAGGCCAGGGTCGACCGCGCCGGGTACTTCCGCCGCCTGTTCCAGGTGATCCTGCCCATGATCTCGCCGATCCTCATGATCGCGATCCTGTTCACGTTCATCTTCACCTTCGCCGACATGATCCCGATCTTCATCCTCACCCGCGGCGGGCCGGCCAACAGCACCCAGACGCTCGCCAGCCTCGCGTTCTTCACCGGTGTGCTGGGCGGCAACCTGGGCCGCGGGGCGGCCATCGCGCTGTTCCTCCTGCCGGTGCTCGGCGGGGTGAGCGCCGTGCTGCTGCGCCTCATCCGCCGCAGCGAGGTGACCTGATGCCGCGCGTCACCATCGCCGGCCGCCTGCGGGTCGGAGCGAAGCCATGAGCCTTCCCGCCGCCACCCAGCCGCCCGCCTCCACCGCTCCCGGCCGCGAACGCTCCCGGCGCTCATTCCTCGGGGGCACGGTCTTCTACCTCACGGTCGCCATCTTCACCGTCTTCGCCGCGTTGCCCTTCTACGTCATGCTGATCACGTCGTTCAAGCGCAACTCCGACCTCTTCGACCCCAACGCGACGCCGTTCTGGTTCTCCGAGCCGCCCACCTTCGCGCACATCCAGCTGCTGTTCACCGACACGCTGTTCGTGCGCTGGCTGCTCAACTCGTTCATGGTGGGCGGGCTGGTGGTGCTCATCACCCTGCTGCTCGCGATCCCCGCGGCCTACAGCCTCGGCCGCCTGGCGGGCAGCTGGGGCGAGGTGCTGGCCATCGGGATCTTCCTCACCTACCTGGTGCCGCCGACGCTGCTGTTCCTGCCGTTCGCCAAGGTCATCGCGTTCCTGGGCCTGCAGAACTCGATCTGGGCGCTGGTGGTCGCCTACCCCACCTTCACGGTGCCGTTCTGCACCTGGCTGATGATGGGCTTCTTCAAGGGGATACCGACGGACATCGAGGAGCAGGCGATGGTCGACGGCTACAGCCGCTTCGGCGCCTTCCGGCGAGCGGTGCTGCCGCTCGCCGTGCCCGGCATCCTCACCATCGTCGTGTTCGCCTTCACCCTCTCGACCAGCGAGTTCGTCTACGCCCTGACCTTCGTGCAGGACTCGGCCCAGAAGACGGTGTCCATCGGGGTGCCGACCGAGCTGGTGCGCGGGGACGTCTTCCGCTGGGGTCCGCTGCTGGCCGGGGCGCTCATCGCGAGCATCCCGGTGGCCGTGCTGTACACCTTCTTCATCGATCAGTTCGTGGCTGGGCTAACGGCAGTGGCGGGCGAGTAGCCACCGCCTTCGCGGTGCGCCGGCGCTCCTCGGCGCCGCGCGCCAGCTTGGAGGGCCACCACACCTTCTTGCCGATGTCGTAGAGCAGGCCGGGCACCAGCAGGGAGCGCACCACGAAGGTGTCGAGCAGTACGCCGAACGCCACGATGAACGCCAGTTGCAGCATGAACATGATGGGGATCACGCCGAGGGCCGCGAAGGTCGCCGCCAGCACGACGCCAGCCGAGGTGATCACGCTGCCCGTGACCCTCAGGCCGGTCAGCACGCCTTGGCGGGTGCCCCTGCTAAGCGACTCCTCCCGGATGCGGGTCGTGAGGAAGATGTTGTAGTCGATGCCGAGGGCGACGAGGAAGACGAAGCCGAACAGGGGGACGCTCGGGTCGGCGCCGGGGAACTCGAACAGGTGATTGAAGACCAGCGCCGCCACGCCCAGGGTGGAGAGGTAGGAGATGACCGTCGTCGCGATCAGGATGAGGGGCGCGACCAACGAGCGCAGCAGGGCGATGAGCATGAGGGTGATGGCCACGAGGACGATGGGGATGATCTTGAAGATGTCGGCGCGGGCCGTGTCACGGGTGTCGATGTCCACAGCCGTGCCGCCACCCACCAGCGCTGCCGGGTCCGCGGCGTGCGCGGCCGTGCGCAGGCGCCGCACGGTCTCGACGGCCTCGTCGCTGGCTTCGGCGTAGGCCAGGGTGGCCTCGATCTCGATCCACTCCCGACCCTCGTACGGGAACAGCAGGGGCGGCCCGGAGGCGGCGCCGGCGCCCGGCACGGCCGAGTTGCTGACGGTGATGGCGGCGCTCTCAACGCCCTCCACCGCCTCGACCGCGGCCAGCAGCTCCTCGGCTCGCTCGGGCGTGCCCATGACGATGGCCGGCGTGCCCACGCCCGCCGCGAAGTAGCGCTCACGGATCTGTTCGCCGCTACGGGCCTCGGAGTAGCCGAGCACGAGCTCGCTCTCCGGCACGCCGCTGGCCCGCAGCTGCGGGACGAACGCGGCGGCCGCCACCAGGCCGACGAGCGTGACGGCCCAGACGGTCCGGGGCCGGCGCGCCACGAGCCGCGCGACGGCCTGCCAGAAGCCCACGCCGACGGGCTCGCTCTGCCCCACTCGAGGCGTCGAGGGGTAGAAGGCCCGGCGCCCCAGCAGCGCCAGCAGAGCCGGCAGGAAGGTCAGCACCGAGAGCATGGCGAACACGATGCCGGAGGCCGCCACCGGGCCGACGGCCTTGTTCGAGTTCAGGTCGGAGAACAGCAGGCAGAGCAGGCCGGCGATGACCGTGCCGCCGGAGGCCAGCACGGGCTCGATGGTGGCGCGCCAGGCGACCTTGAGCGCCTGGCGGTGGTCGGCGATCTCCAGCAGCGCTTCGCGGTAGCGAGCGACCAGGAGCAGCGCGTAGTCGGTCGCTGCACCGATGACGAGGATGAACAGGATGCCTTGCGCCTGGGCGTCGAGCTTGATCCAGCCGGCGTCGGCCATGTAGTAGACCGCGACGATCGACGCGGCCAGCGCTGCGACGGCGCTGAGCAGGACGATGAACGGCAGGATGGCGCTGCGATAGACGATGAGCAGGATCACCAGCACCGTCACGACGGCGACGGCAAGGAGCAGGCCGTCGATGCCGGCGAAGGCGCCGGAGAGGTCGGCGACGAGGCCGGCCGGACCGGTCACGTACGCCTCGACCCCCGCGGGCGCGTCGGCGGTGACGGCGCGGATCTCCTCCACCGCGTCGCGCGGGTCGCCCTCCAGCAGGACGAACGCCTGCAGCGCGTACGGCTCGCCGGCGTCGTTGACGTCGCGCGAGGGCAACAGCGGCGACGCCTGGCCCACGCCCTCAGCCGCGCGCACCTCGGCGAAGCGAGCGTCGATGGCGGCCTTCGCCTCCGGGCCCACCCCCTCGGGCGCGTGGAACAACACGATGGCAGGAGGGTTCGCGTCCTGGGCGTTGGCCGCCTGGATCTCGCCGACGCGCGTCGACTCGGCGCTGGCCGGCAGGAAGCTCGCGGCCGACTGCTCGACGACCTCGGCCAGGCGCCCGAAGAAGGGGCCGCCGACGGCTGTGATGGTCAGCCAGGCGAGCAGCAGCAGGACGAACGGGAGGGCGCTGCGCAGCGGTCGTCTCGCTCCGGTAGGCGCATTGCTGGGCGCGCGGGTAACGGGTGGGCTCCCGGCGGACGTGGTTCCAGCGGGCGTGCTTCCAGCGGGCGTGTTCTCGTTGGCTGAGTTCATCTGAGGCGTCTTCCCCTCGCGTGCCTCGGCCCGGAGCCGAGCCGCCCAACCGTACTATGTCTGTCGTAGGTTTGTCAAATGTCTGTATAACCCAGTGCGTGCGCACGTGAGCTCCCTGGATTAACCCGCCAGGCGCCACGCTCCCGTCGCCCAGCAGACTGCGGTAACCTGCCGTATGCACAAGCAGGCACCGGAGGTGGCCGACCTGGTAGCGAGGTCGAACCGCCTCGGCTCCGACAGGCGGCTGACCAACTACGCCGGCGGCAACACCTCGGCCAAGGGCACGCTCACCGACCCGGTCACGGGAGAGCCCGTGCGCGTGATGTGGGTCAAGGGCTCCGGAGGCGATCTCGGCACGATGACCGCGGCGGGCCTCGCGGTCCTGAGGCTCGACAGGGTGCTCGCGCTACGAGACGTCTACACGGGCCCTGAGGCCGAGGACGAGATGCACGAGCTGCTCGCCCACTGCCTCTTCGGCCAGGGCGGGGCGGCGCCGAGCATCGACACCACCATCCACGCCTTCATCGACGCCGACCACGTCGACCACCTTCACCCCGACGCGGTCATCGCGCTGGCCGCCGCGGCCGACGGCGAGGAGCTCACGAGGCGGTGCTACGGCGACGAGGTGGGCTGGGTGCCGTGGCGCCGGCCGGGACTGGAGTTGGCCCTGCAGGTCGCCGAGCTCCAGAGCCGCGCCGGCGGCCTGAGGGGCATCGTCCTCGGCGGGCACGGGCTCATCGCCTGGGGCGCGACCTCGCAGGAGTGCGAGCGCAACTCGCTCGAGCTGGTCGCCACGGCCGAGGCGTTCCTGGCCGCGAACGGCCGGCCCGAGCCGCTGGGCGCGGTCCGCGAGGGTTACGCGGCGCTGGAACCGGCCGCGCGCGCCCGGGCGGCCGCGGCGCTGGCGCCGTTCCTGCGCGGCCTCGCGAGCACCGACCAGCGGGTCGTGGGTCACTGGTTCGACGACGACGTCGTCCTCGACTTCCTGAGTCGGGAAGGGGCGCCGCGCCTGGCCGGCCTCGGCACCTCCTGTCCCGATCACTTCTTGAGGACGAAGATCCGCCCGCTCTTTCTCGACGCTGCTCCTGTAACCGGTTACGGCGCGGGCG
>CAZQVC010000153.1:0-4837 GCA_964596625.1 uncultured bacterium
TTCAATGCAAGGTGGATGGTGTGCAACGAAGTGTGCAGTTCATGACCGGAAGTGAGCTGAATAGCGCAACCCGTTCGCTTAATTTCCGCAGCTATAAAGTCTACGCTCTTCTTTGGTATAGCCAGGACCAGGTGGCAATATATGAGCACACGACCAGTAGCATCGGCATAAGCGGGACTTTTGACTCGCGGGACCTGGAATCGCTTTACCGATTTGGTTTCAGCGAGCGTTTTAGCCTCACTAACGGATCGGGTTCCCGCACCGTTTCTATTGAATGTAAGTCCTTTGGCGGTTGGATCGACCCGCGAATGAGATGACAGCGTAGAGGGTAGCAGTAGGGGGCACCGAATGAGAGAAGCAGTTCTACAGGCAGTCATCGAAGTTCCGATGTCAAAACGTCAAGCGCGTGGAAGCCTGGCTGTGATTCCGGGTGTCTTTCCGGATCTCGATGTTGGGCGCTACTACTTGTCTGGGCATTCGACGTTGAGGGGACTTACCTTCTTGGAGCTGGTCGTCGAGCTGCCGGAGAAGACCGAACTGCCGAACGTGTTCGCCGGTTTTCTAACGCACATGATCATCGAGGCTGAAGGAATTGCCAGGGGTGGTGAGAGCGAAGAGTTCAGCCTTGTCATGGCAGAGGCGTTCTGGCTGGGTGAGGAGCATCTACCAGAGGTCGTGTTCCTCGGCGAGCATCTCCAGACTTTGGGTATCGGCGGCGTCGATTCACCGGCCGCGGACAAGTGGACATCACTCCTCAGTAGTTACTACAACCCTGTAGTTCGCCCACCAGGTGAGGTGCAGGTGCGGAAGACGGTCTTTTAGTGTAGTTCTAGCAGGGCGGTCGGCCTCGAGAGGAAGCGCCACAAGAGAGGCGCCAGTCGCGTCCCGGTCGAGACCGACGAAGTTCCCGAAACTGATATCAGAGGGCCGGTAGGCTGGCCCGAAGTAAAGACGGGCTGCGCCTTGGCCTGCACCTTGCAGTCAGTGGCATGGTGCCCAACGTGGGCAGGCTTAGGCCGGTAGAGAACGCCCGAAATCGAGGACTCCTTCGACGCCCTGCAGACCGAGCAGTGAGGTCGGCATGCTGGGCCCACCAGTGCGAGCCTTCGCACGGCCATTTTTGAGTCAAGGTGTTCTACAACCGCCCATGCCTGCTCCCACGCCGGGCCTCCCTCAGCGTAAGCGGCTTGGATAGGAGCGTGGCAGCTGCACGTCAACTCGGGTGGCGCGTGCCACGCCGTGATTGGTGGAACTTAGGCGCCTCTTACTCCAGCGGCGTTCTCCACGAACCACTGGTAGGCATCTTCCACGCCATCTCGCAACTTGATCTTGGCCTCCCATCCCAGATTGGTCAGCCGGTCTACGTCCATGAGTTTGCGTGGTGTTCCGTCCGGTTTGGACGGGTCGAACTCGAGCTCCCCTTCGTATCCGATTACTTCCTTGATGAGTTCGGCGAGTTCTCGGATGGTGAGGTCGATGCCGGTGCCTACGTTTATTGGTCCGGGCTGTGAGACGTTCTCGAGGAGGAAGAGGCAGGCGTCGGCGAGGTCGTCCGTGTGGAGGAATTCGCGTTTGGGTGTTCCGGTTCCCCAGACCTCGACGCTGGGGGCGTTGGTCTGTTTGGCTTCGTGCGTTTTGCGGATCAAGGCTGCCATTACGTGGCTGCTCTTGAGATCGTAGTTGTCGTGTGGGCCGTAGAGGTTGGTGGGCATGGCGGAGATGAAGTCGGCGCCGTGCTGTTGGCGGTAGGCGTCGCATAGTTCGATCGCGGCGATCTTCGCAACTGCGTAGGCTCGGTTGGTTTCTTCTAGGGGACCGGTTAGTAGGTATTCTTCCTTTAGTGGTTGTGGTGCGAACTTCGGGTAGATACAAGATGATCCGAGGTTGAGCAGTTTGCGTACGCCGTGCCGGAACGAGGCGTGTATGACGTTTAGGCCGATGCTTAGGTTGTCGTGGATGAAGTCCGCGGGGTAGGTGCTGTTGGCGAGGATCCCGCCGACTTTCGCAGCAGCGAGGATTACGACTTCGGGTTTCTCAGTCGCGAAGAAGGCGTTGGTAGCTGCTTGGTTGCGAAGGTCGAGTTCGCTCGATTTTCGAGTGATCACGTGCTGGAAGCCGTCGCGTTCGAGGCGGCGCATGATGGCGCTGCCGACGAGTCCGCGGTGTCCCGCTACGTAGATGCGCGTATCAGGTTTCATTACTCGTTCAGGCACCGGCGGCGCCTCGTCGCGCTACGGCGTGGCCGGCTTCGCGTAGTGTCTGTTCTTGCTTGGCGAGTTCTAGGTCGTGCTCGACCATGC
Source organism: uncultured bacterium (assembly GCA_964596625.1). Taxonomy (GTDB): domain Bacteria; phylum Deinococcota; class Deinococci; order Deinococcales; family Trueperaceae; genus DASRWD01. Next base: position 2,301 of record CAZQVC010000153.1, read on the forward strand.
GCTGCACTAACTGGTCGATGCTCACCTGTGGCCGCCAACCTAGAACGGTCATGGCTTTCGTAGGGTTCCCTTGCAGGAATTCGACCTCCGTTGGTCGTAGGTAGCGGGGGTCTATCTCAACGTGCCTTTCCCATGCCATGTCGAGCCGGTCGAATACCTTCTCTACGAAGTCACGAACGGAGTAGCTTTCGCCGGTCGCCACCACGTAGTCGTCGGGAGTGTCCTGCTGGAGCATTAACCACATGGCTTGCACGTAGTCCTGTGCGTGTCCCCAGTCGCGCTTGGCATCGAGGTTGCCCAGGTAGAGCTTGTCTTGTAGGCCGAGCTTGATGCGGGTGGCGGCGCGCGTGATCTTGCGGGTCACGAACGTTTCACCGCGGCGTTCGCTTTCGTGGTTGAACAGGATGCCGTTGCTGGCGTGGAGGTCGTACGCCTCGCGGTAGTTGATGACGAGGTGGTGCGCCATGACCTTGGCAGCAGCGTACGGTGACTTGGGGTAGAAGGGCGTGGATTCGGATTGCGGTGGGGCGCTGCCGCCGAACATCTCGCTGGTGCCGGCCTGGTAGAAGCGCAGGTCCGCGGAGGTGCGTTGTCTGTAGTCGCGGATGGCCTCGAGCAGACGTAGGGTGCCTAAGCCGTCGACGTCGGCTGTGTACTCGGGTTGCATGAAACTCACAGCCACGTGCGACTGCGCGCCGAGATTGTAGACCTCGTCGGGCCGTGACTCTTCCAGGATGCGCCTTAGGCCGGGCCCGTCTGATAGGTCTCCGTAGTGAAGGAACAGTTTGGCGGATGTCTGGTGCGGGTCAACGTACAGGTGGTCGATGCGGTCGGTGTTGAAGGTGCTGGAGCGGCGAATGATGCCGTGGACCTCGTAACCCTTGGATAGTAGGAGCTCAGCAAGGTAGGAGCCGTCTTGGCCGGTAATGCCGGTGATCAGCGCGCGTTTCATACTTCTCCCAAGGTAACTTTCAAGACGAGCTACTGTCGTCGACTAATTACCAACTGTCTCGCTGCCAATGCCAGGAAGCGCGGGTTGTTGTAGAGATAGCGACGCCAAAGTCGGCGTGGCTCGACGGCAAGGCGAAACAACCACTCGAGTCCTCGATCCTGAAGCCACGCCGGTGCTTGCTTGACTTTTCCTGCGTGGAAGTCGAAGGCTGCGCCCACTCCGAGTTGGACCAGTTTAAGTCGGTCCTTGTGAGCGGCCATCCAGCGCTCTTGCTTCGGACATCCGAGGCCTACGAACAGAATTCTTGCACCAGATGCGTTGATCTCCTCGGTGATCTGCTCGTCCTCTTGTCGGCTGAGTTGCCTGAAGGGTGGCGAGAAGGCGTAGGTGATCATAAGCTTCGGGAACCGAGCAGCGAGCTCATGTCTTAAGTCGGTTATGGCCGAGGGCGACCCACCATAGAAGCCAACGGGTATGCCGGCCTGCGCCGCGGCCTCGCAGACATGCAGGGTAAGAGTAGGTCCATATACGCGCTCGGCCTGCGGAACACCGAGTCTGCGAAGCATCCACACGAGAGGCATGCCATCGGATGTCACCATGTCTGAGGAGTTGACGATTGTCTTGAACTCAGCGGAGTCGTACGCCTCCATTGTCATATGGACGTTTGCTACGCAGACTTGGCGGGGGGTGGCTTGGCCTGCCCAATCGATGATTAGTGCGGTCGCCTCGCTGTAGTTGCTGGCGTCGACTCGCATTCCCAGGATGTGACGGTGGGGCAGGGGTCGATAAGTGGGTGTCGATAAGTCCATGGGTGGCTTTTCTGTGGGTATATTAGGCCCTTTGCGCGGACGTACTTGCGTTTGTGATCGATATCTACCGCCCCGTATCCCGGGCCTTCCCACCTAGCCCGCTTGATTCAAGGTTATAGGCGGCTCGTACTACGGGACGGAAATGGCGAACTGGCACACGTCACACACATCGGCTCGCTCTTGCTATTACCTTTACACACCGCAACTGCGAGGCTCAAGCCGACATTAGCTATCCGCTCGAGTGACGCTCTACTGGAACTTGGCTACCGGCTCGAGTGGAGGAAGGCGGCGACGTTTGGGCAGTAGAGCCGCGATCAGTTCGGCATCTCTGATGTGACTCCGTGCGCACACTGGTGAAGTGAACGTCTTTGTGATGGTTGTGGTTCTTCAGGTTACTTGAAGCGGGATAATCGCTCTCACGCCGCGGGGCGCGTAGGCATTTGCTCCTTCGTTTCGAATGAGCGCGTCGGGTTTAGGACGACGATTGACACAACAGAGGCGCCTCGACATTAGCGGCGTAGTCACGTCGAATACCGGTAGTCGTCTGGGTACTCGCTCGGACGGAACTATGGAGGCATTAGGAATGCGTAAGAGAGTCTTAGTGACTGGCGGCGCCGGATTTATCGGATCCCACTTGTGTGAGCGCCTACTAAGTGATGGTAACGACGTCCTCTGTATTGACAACTTCTATACAGGCAGAAAGGAGAACGTAGCTCACCTTCTGGACAATCCATATTTTGAGCTGCTTCGGCACGACATAACGTTTCCGCTATTCG
>CAZQVC010000154.1:0-4796 GCA_964596625.1 uncultured bacterium
TCCAGCAGGATGACGTTCACTTCCGGACCAGCTTCTCCGTGATCGGGATGATGGCCAGGATGCGGGCGCGCTTGATGGTCAACGCCAGCCTGCGCTGGTACTTTGCGTTCACTCCGGTGCGACGGCGCGGCAGGATCTTGCCGGTATCGCTGATGAAGCGGCGGAGCATGCGTCCGTCGTGGTAGTCCGTGACCTCCAGCTCACCAGTGGAGAACGGGCAAACCTTGGGCCTGCGGCCCCTACGGCCACCGCCACGGCGACGCTTGTCGCCTCTATCTCTTGAATCACGTGCCATCTAGAAGGGTAGATCCTCTTCTGGTGGAAACTCTTCGTCGATATCCAACTTCGACGGGCTCGCCTGGGCGACCTCCGCGCGTTGCTGAGGTCGGGTTCCGGCTCCACCGCTGCCGGGACCGCGAGTGAGGAACTCGACGCGCTGGCCTTCGATGCGCGTCGTGAACCGACGGTTGCCTTCCTTGTCGGTCCAGGAGTCGTTGCTGAGGCGCCCGATGACGAAGACGGGATCGCCCCGCTTCAACTCACCGGTGGCCTCGGCCAGCTCCCGCCAGACGTTGACGTCGACGTAGCTGGTGCGCTCCTGATCTTCGCCACCGCGACCGCGGTAGCGCTCGTTGACGGCGACGCTGAAGCGCGTCACGGCGCTGCCGTTCGGCGTGTAGCGCAGCTCGGCGTCTCGCGTGAGGTTGCCGATGATCATCACCTGGTTGAGCGCGTCACGCAGACGCTCCTGACCCTTGGCGTCGACCACCGTTGCGTCGGCGCTGCGGGTGCCCATGGTGAGGATCTCGACCCGCTGCGCGTTCACGTCGAGCGCGGAGCGCTTCTGACCCTCCTGGGACTCCCAGGTGCGGTAGTTGAGCCGACCCTCCACGAGCACCGGCGAGCCGACCTCGAGCTGGTTGGCCAACTGCTCGGCTTGCGCCCCGAAGACGGTTACCCGGTGGTACCAGGCCAACTCGCGGAGGCGCTCGTCGTCGCCGATGACGTTGTCGTTGCCCGCGACGTTGAGCTCCAGGATGGCGAGGCCGCCCTGGGTGTAGCGCATCTCGGGCGCTTGCACCAAGGTGCCGACCAGGTATACGGCGTTCAGTCCTCTAGCCATGGAACTCTCCTCGGCTCATCGTCGGGGTCTTAGGGTCAGGCGCTCTGCTCGGCCTCCGGCTGTGCAGCAGCCTTCGGCTCCTTCTTCGTCTTCCACTCTGGCCTGTCCTTGACAACGAGTACACGCATCACGTTGTCACGTTGGCGCAGGGCGGCTTCGATGGTCTTGGGAGCGGTGCCGCTCAGGTGTAGGCGATAGATGAGGTAGTAGCCCTCGTTGTGCTTGCGGATCGGGTAGGCCAGCCTGCGGCTGCCCCATTCGTCGAGCTCGATGATCTCACCACCGGCCCGCTCGATCTGGGTCGCGATCGCGTCCTTCTCGGTCTGCAGCTGCGTTTCGTCCAGCTGAGGCTCCAAGATCACGTTCAAGTCGTACTCTGCGTTCGTCATTGACACCTCCTTCCGGTCTCGGCTCGCACCGGTCCCGGTCGCGAAGTGGCCGCTTGTCGTTGGTCGAACTCGTCAACGCTGCTGTAGCGGCCGAACCGACGGGCGACGACGCGGCAAATAAAGAGTGTAGCACAAGCGGCCGCACCGAAGTGGCCTTGCAGGGCGACATGGGACCGGACTGGAACCGCGCCGGCGCCGCGCTCAACGCCCGCGGCCGGGCCTCGCTTCGCGCCGGCCAAGCCGCTCGCTGAACAGGGGCTCGAGCACCCCGAGCGTGTGCGCCCGCCCTCGGTGCCGGTAGTCGACCACGGGGTAGCTGAGGAAGACCTCGACATCCGGTTCGACGTCGAACGACTCGTGATCGAGCGCCAGCAACGCGACGCCTCCGGGCACGAGGTGCAGGTCGAGCGAGTCAGCGTCCAGGCGGCTTACGAGCGGCGCCTCGACAGCCTCGTCGGAGGCGGCGAGGCGCCGTGGCGAGAGGATCGCCCGCTCCAGCTCGCGGAACCGCTCGAAGACGCCGCTCACGGCCAGCACCTCGCCGGTCGCCGCCGCTCGCGGGGCGTACGACAGCGCGTCGAGGACGAGGTCATGCTCGGAGCGGTTCCACAACAGGAGCAGCGCCAGCACCGGCGTGTCATCCGGGACCGGCCAGGCGTGCGCCTCGAGCGCGGGGCCGCTACCGTCGCCAGGCAGCGGCAGCACGGCCGCCCGACCGAGGTTCGCTCTGATCTCCCGGCCCGAGCGGCAACGGACGGTGAGGCTGCCGAACCGGACCGGCGTGGCGGCCGTGCGGTGCGGATCGTTGTCAGCGGGGTGAGCGAAGAGCAGCGGGAGCGCGGGGCCGGCGAACTCCACTACAGGGAGGAAGCGACCGAGCCCCAAGTCCGCCTCACGGGTGAGCACGGCTGCACCTGGCAGCCGTGTGCGCCGCGGCCACAGCGTAGGGCCCGGCGGCGGTGCGAGTTGGGCCGCGACGACCGCATCGCCCTCGCTGCAGGCGCTGCCCAGTAGCTGGAAGCGGCTCTCACCCTGGGCGACCCAGCCGTGGTAGACGCCGGGGACGACGCTGCGGTTTGAAGTCGCGGCGGACCCGCCGTGAACTACCGCGGCGACCGCGACGCACGCGGAAACGGTGGCGGCGAGGTGGAGGAGGCTGGCGCGCGCCGAGGCCAGACGGCCAGAGGCGAGCACCCCGCCGCGGCGTTGATGCGACGACGAGCTCAGCGTCAGAGGTGGCCGCATGCGACCAGGTAGTCGGTCAGCGCGGTGAGCTCCGCCAGCCGGGCGAACGCGTACTGGAGGCGCAACTCGACGGACTCGAGCAGCAGGCGTTCGTCGGCGGGAACCTCGCCGCCTGCGCCGGCGCTTCGAGCGCCCTTCACGGCGCCGAGAGCCGGCGATGTCAGCGCAGCTTCGAGCTGTCGCTGGAGTGCCGCCTCCGCGATGCCGGGCGACGCGTCGACGAGCAGCCACGACAGGTCGCGCGCCAGGCGATTCTTGTCCTCTTGGGCCGCGAGCCAAGCTCGCCGCGCAGCTAGCAGGTGGGAAGCGACGTCCTCCAGCTCGTTGGCGAGCTGGCGCTCGCGGTCGACAGGGTCGTCTCCCGGGCGCGGCAGCGGCGGCCAGGACAGCTCAAGCCGCTGCTCGAGGCCCTCCAGGCCCGCCTCGACGCTCACGCTGCCCGCCAACGGCCAGCTCTCGGGGAGCAGGTAGCGCCCCTCGATCCGCACCGCGCCGTTGAGCTCGCCGCCAACGCCCGCGCCCGCACCGAGCCCCGCTCCTACCCGGGAGGCGCCGCTCCACGGCGTCACCGCGTACCCGAGGTGGGCGCTTAGGCCGACCTCGTAGTCCGGCGTGGCCTGAGCGGTGTCGTTGGCCAGGTTCTGGGCGTGGCGCAGGCGCGCCGCGGCGACCAGTGGCGAGGAGGCGTAGCAGGCGCCGCTGTCGCTTGCGGTCGGGGGCTCCCCCCGCACCGGGCCACGGCTCGCCGTGGTGGGAGCAGCGAGCTGGTCGGCCAGCTCTCCTGACAGCGTGTGGAGGAACAGCTCGATGTCGCGGAGCTGCGGCCGCATGAGCTCATCCGCTGGGCTTCCGATGCTCCTGGTGAGCCGAAGACGCAGCGTCCGGGACTCCTGTGCCAGCCACTGAGCGGTGTCGTGCAGGCGCTGCGCGGCCTTGAATAGTTCGCGCTCGGCGGGCGGGACGTAACCCGTGTGCGGCGGCGAGCTGCCCCACCCGAGGCCGTCGATGCGAAGCCTCGCTGCGCTCACCAGTTGCTCGGCCCAGTCGATGGTGGCCAGGCCCGCCAAGTCGACGATGAACGAGGCCTTCGCCTGAGCCCGCGACGCTCGACCGGCCTGCAACTGAACCGCCAGGTCGACCTCGGCCAGCTCCTGCTCGGCTCGAGCCTTGGGCGACAACAACGGCACCTCGAGATCGAGACCGAGCTCCAGGGACAGCGCGTCGAACTCGTCCCACTCGAGTTCCTGGGCCAACGCCAGGCGTGGTGACAGGCCGTTCTCCGAGCGCTCGAGCGTGGCCCTGGCTACTCGCCAGGCCGCCGCTTCATGCTCCGGGGGCTGGTAGCTGGCCTCGAACGCTGCGAGAAGCGCAGACAAGGCGTTCGATGGCTCCAAGGTGACTGCGCCGGCCTCTGGCGCGCTGGAGGCAGAGGCGAACCCCAGCCACGGTGCCGCGAGGAGGATGAGGCCGCAGACGATCGTTCGCGCGAGAGCCTCGACGTGCTGCGCGCCGCCGTCAAGCGTCACGGCAGCTCATCGCCCCAGCTGGTGCTGACTCGGTTCAGGCGGAAGGAGTAGTCGTGCTCGCCGCGGCGCACCAGGAGGGCCGGCTGGAGCGTGAGGGTACCTGCGGCGAAGGCCAGCCTGCCGGCAGGGTCGACGACCAGGCCCAGGCGGACGCTCTCGCCCGCTTGGAGCGCAACCTCGCCGCTCCAGGGCTCCAGTGCCTGCAACTCCGCGACGGTCCCGATCAAGAGGTCGGCTGGCAACTCGTAGACCCCGCCGCCCGCACCCTCGAGGCCCTCTCGGTCGGCCAGCCCGTGAAGCACCAGAGGATCGGTCCCCTCGTAGGCGACGGCGATCTCCAGCAACAGCACGCGCGGAGCCGGCACGGTGGGGTCGGCCGCGGGGTCGTGGAGGGCCTGGATGCGGCTGAACGAGACCGTGGCCGTCAGGCTGTCGTCGGGGTACGGCGGGGCGTGCGGTCGTGCCAGGCGGACCAGGATGTCGGCTCGCCACTGCTCGCGGGCAAGCTCGTCT
>CAZQVC010000155.1:0-4731 GCA_964596625.1 uncultured bacterium
CCGGGCTTCAGAACAGCTTGACCTTCGTCCACCCGTTGACCATCGTGGCGGCGAAGGTCTGCACGCCGAACGGCGCCACCGGTGCCAGCTCGATGTACAGCTCGAGCCGCCCGAACTGCGCCGGCATCCACCACCGTGCGGAGGACGGGCGCTCGAATGTGGGCTTGCGAGGCTCCTCCGACGAGCGCAACTGGCCCAGGTTCGTCAACGCCTGCTGCAGGTACTCGACCCGCCGCGCCAGCGGGAAGTCCAGCTCGACGTTCTCGGCGAAGAGCTCGGCGTGGCGGGCGGCGACCTCGCCGGGCGTGCCCGTGGCCGCCTCTCGGATCAGCGCCTCGATCTTGCCTACGGCCGCCTCGGTCTCCGGCCACGTCTTCCCCTCCGGCCCGACCGCGGACGAGGACGCGTTGGAGGCCGAACCTCGCGAGGCGCCCTCGCCCCTGGCCGGGGACGCCTTGGCGGCCGCGATCAGCGGCAGCAACACCTTCTCGGTCGGCTGCCCGACGCCGGAGTGCGTCCCGTTGGCCGACGAGATCACCGTGTAACCGGACTCGACGTGCCAGCACATGTACGTGGTGAAGCCGGGATAGCCGCCGGAGTGAGAGACGACCGTGCCGTGGTCGGTGTACTTCTCGACGATCAGCCCGTAGCCGTAGCCTGCGGTGTAGAGCCCGCGCAACGGCGCATCCGCCGGACCCGTGAAGATGTGGGTGAGCGGCTGCTGCGCCTCGAGGAGGTCGGCGGCCGTGAAACCGACGCCAGCGGGAACGTCGCGGCCGAGGTAGAGCTGCGCCCAGGCGACGAGGTCAGCGACGTTCGAGTAGAGACCGCCGATGGGCGAGAAGCCGCCGGGTCCGGACGGCTCCTGAGGCGTCCAGCCGCCGGGCTGGCCCGGCAGCGCGGGCTCGCGGTGGTAGCCGGCAGCGACCGCGTCCAGCTCGTCGGCCGCGAAGCGGGTTCCGGCCAGTCCCAAGGGATCGATGATCCGCTCCCTCACGAACTCGCGGTAGTCCTGCCCGCTCAGGCGCGTGATCACCTCGCCGAGGAAGGCGTAGCCGAGGTTCGAGTACTCGAAGGCGCTGCCGGGCGCGAAGATCAGCCGCAGTCCACCGGCAAGCCAGGCGCTCAACTGCTCGCGCGAGACGGACTCCTGCCTGTCACCCCACGGGTTGTCGGTCGCGAGGCCGGCGGACATCGAGAGCAGGTGCCTGATGCGCAACGCTGGCCACTCCGGTGGAGCCTCGACCTTCAGCTCGGGCAGGTGCTGGACGACGGGATCGTCGAGCCCGATGCGTCCCTCACGGCGCAGGATCAGCAACGCCAGGGCCGTGAAGCTCTTGGTGCACGAGGCGATGCGGAACGGCGTGTTCGTCTCGTAACCGTCATCGCCCCAGGCGTGGGACTCGAGGATCTGGCCGTGTCGCGCCACCGCGACGATGCCGCTCGGGCTGCGGTTGGTCGTGACGAACTCCTCGAGCGCACCGGGCAGATCGAGGCGCGCCTCGTCGGTCGTCGCACCGTTTCGCCCTTCGGCTGTCCTCTGCTCGGCAGGTGATCTCTTCGGCATGGGCGTAAGCATAGGGCCGGGAAGGTGTCGACCTCAGTCGATGACATCGAAGGTCGCGCGCTCCTTATCCCCATGTCGTCACCACACGTTCGTCCGCCATGTATAACGTGCTCCATGTCACTTTCTCCCGCGTCTCGCGCAAGGCCTCTGCTGCTCGCGATCCTCCTCCTCTCCGCCGCTCTGCTCGTCGTCGGTTGCGGTGGCCCCACCCCGCCGAAGAGCTCGCGCCTCGCGTTGCAGCCCACGAGCTTGAGCCTGCGGGTGGGTGAGAGCGCAACGGTCACCGCGACGCTGGGAGGAGCCGCGACCACAGCGGTCGAGTGGACCAGTAGCAACGTCGCCATCGCTACCGTCGATGCCGGCGTGGTCACGGCCGTGGCCGTCGGCAGCACGGTGGTAACGGCTCGGTCAACGGCCGAACCGACCGAGACGGCTCAACTGAACGTGACGGTGACCACCGGCACGCAACCGGTGGACCCGGGAGCCGTCGCCAAGACGGACGGCGGCCAGCATCACTCCGTGGCGCTGCTAAGCGACGGTTCCGTCGTGACCTGGGGCGCCAACCTGCTGGGTCAGTTAGGGATCGGCGTGCAGAGCTACTTCTCTACTCACGATCCGGTCGAGGTGAGCCTTAGCGACGTGGTCGACATCGCTGCCGGTGACGCCTTCACGCTGGCGCTGCTCGCCGACGGAACGGTCTGGGGCTGGGGCAGCAACACCATGGGCCAACTGGGCGCGTCGTCTACCGCCACGATCGAGTACACGCCCATCCAGATCGCGGGCGTCAGCGAAGCGGTGAGCGTCTCGGCTGCGGCCAACTCGGCCTTCGCCGTGCTCGACGACGGCACCGTCGTCGGTTGGGGCGCGAACGCCAACGGCGCCCTCGGTCGCGGTGACTTCCTGCCTGCCAGCGACGCCACCCCGACGGCGGTCGTAGGGCTGACCGACGTCTCTTCCCTGTCAGCGGGAGGCACGTCGGGCGCCACGCACGTGCTGGCGCTGCGCGACGACGGCACCGTCTGGGCCTGGGGTGGGAACATGAGCGGGGAGTTGGGCGTTGAGGTGGTCACGCCGGCGCGCGCTACTGCCGGCGTCGTGCCAGACCTGTCTGGGGTCGTTCAGGTGGCGGCCGGCTCCGGATTCTCGCTGGCGCTCAAGAGTGATGGCACCGTTCTCGGCTGGGGCGGGGCCAACGTGGGCCAGCTGGGAGCCGGCACGGTCGGAGCCTCAACTGTGGACCCGGTCGAAGCCGACGTCGTCGATGTCGCGTTCATCGCAGCCGGGCAACAACACGCAATTGCCGTCCACGAGGACGGCACCGTGTCCAGTTGGGGCGCTAACACCTTCGGCCAGCTGGGAATCGGCAACGACAGCGGCTTCCGTCTCGACCCGCAAGAGGTCACCGGCCTCGGTGACGTCGTCGGGGTGTCGGCCGGCGTGCAGCACTCCCTCGCCGTCGACGCCGACGGCCAGGTGTGGGCCTGGGGCAACAACCTCAGCCTGCAGTCGGGGGTCGAGGCCGGCGCGGACTCGACCTCACCCAACCTGCTGTGGTGAGGGCGCGGGCACGGTCTTGAGCGCGTGAGCGGCCGCCGGCTCGTGCTCCGGGCAGTCGACCCTCAACGCCTCATCGGGCAGCGGCATGTCGAGCAGCGTGCAGTGCCGCCCGGCGGTCTCTGTGGCCGGTGCGAAGTAACGGCAGGTGAGGCAGGTCCTCGCGACCTCGATGATGCCGCTGTCAACCAGCCGCTTGATCACGCCCAGCACCGCCACGTATGTCGAGGTGCACTCTTCGGCTGCCAGGCCCGCCAGAGCCTCGATCAGCTCAGCCTGCGACCGCGAGAGCTCGCTGGCGAGTTCATGACCGGCGGCGGTCAGTGCCAAGCCCGTCCTGCGCCTGTCGTTGGCCAGCCGGCGCCTGACGATGAGGCCCTTGCGCTCGAGTGCCGACGCGGAATCCGTGAGGGTCGGCTGCCGCACGCCGAGTTCCCGGGCTAGCTCCCCCACAACGTGCGCCGGAGGCGGGCCAGCGGCCAAGAGCGAGAGCAGCTCGGCTTGCAGCGGCGTGAGTCCCAGGCGCGAGGCGGCCGTCTGGCGATGCTGGCGCTGGGCTCGCGCCAGTCGGTCGAGGGCCACGACCAGCTTGGCCGCCACGACTGCGTTGCGCTCGACAGCGGTGGCTGGCGAGCCTTCGCGCTCGACCAGTGCCGGGAGCGGCGCAGGCGACGGCTGTTCGCGGCCCTCTGACATCGCTAGCGGTCGGTCTCCCCGGGGAGGCTGAGGTCGCCGGAGGCTACGTCGAAGACGTTCTCCACGCACAGCAGCGGCGCGTGAACGTTGGCGTTCACCCGCAGGCCGGCCGTCACCGCGTCGTAGTTGGCCGCCTGCACGACCTCGACGGCGTCGAAGGGAACCTTCACCTCCACCGTCTCGTCGTAGAACAGCGGCTGCCAGCCGGGGCTGTCGATGAGCAGCGGCAGGCCGGGCCAGGTCTTCGGCAGGCGCGGCTGCTCGCCCTCTGGGATGTCGATCACCTTCAGCGCGTCGGGTCCGCACTGCTCGTCAGGGCCGAGCACGACCCAGTGGCTGTGCCACACGTCGCCGTCGTTGGTGGGGTCGCCGTCGCCGTTCTCGTCGAACAGCGGGGTGTCGTCGAAGTCGGGGTGGGCCGTCACGGTCAACGCCAGGATGCCGGCGTCACGCTCGAAGCCGACCTCGTAGCTGTCGATGGTGGTGGGCCATACGTAGGCGAACACGCTGGAGCTCGCCAGCGTGCCGACGGGCGTCGGCTTGGTCTCACCGGCCGCGCCCGAGACGGCCATGTGGAACGTGGCGACGTTGCCATCGGTGACGATCCTCGCGTGGACCACGTCGAAGTCGGCGATCTCGGCGTTGCCATCGGTGGCGGCGATGCCGCCGGTGTGGTCGTGTGGGCCGTGCGCGAGAGCGGTGGTGGCGAGCGCGAGAAGCGGTAGGGCCAGCGCCGTTACGAGGTACCTGAAGTTGGGCCTGGGACGTGTCATCCTGAGGTGCTTCCTTTCTACTTCGTGCGGAGAGGTGAGCGATCGGGCGCCCCGTCGTTGCCGCGAGGGGCGCCTCTTTCTTGGCGGTCCGACTCCCTTCTGGCAGAACATTGTCATAGGAGTCCTATGAAAGTCAACTGA
>CAZQVC010000156.1:0-4642 GCA_964596625.1 uncultured bacterium
TGACGTACGCTAGAGCTTCCGGAGGCTAGCTACGCATGACCACTGACAACACCCCGAAGATCTACTGGACCAAGGTCGATGAGGCGCCGGCGCTCGCGACGTACTCGCTGCTGCCGATCGTGCAGGCGTACGCCGCGGCCGCCGGCGTGGCCGTCGAGACCCGTGACATCTCGCTCGCCGGGCGCATCTTGGCGCAGTTCCCCGACAGGCTCAGCGCCGAGCAGCGCGTTAGCGACGACCTGGCGTTCCTCGGCGAGCTGGCCACCCGGCCGGAGGCGAACATCATCAAGCTGCCCAACATCAGCGCCTCGGTGCCGCAGCTGACGGCCGCCATCAAGGAGCTGCAGGCGGCGGGGTTCGCCATCCCCGACTACCCGGACGAGCCGAGCAACGACAGCGAGCGCGAGACGCGGGCCCGCTACGACAAGGTCAAGGGCAGCGCGGTGAACCCGGTGCTGCGCGAGGGCAACTCCGACCGCCGCGCCCCGCCTTCGGTGAAGGAGTACGCGCGCAACCACCCGCACTCGATGGGCGCCTGGAGCCCTGACTCGAAGTCGCACGTGGCCCACATGACGGCAGGCGACCTGCGCTCCAATGAGATCTCGACAACCGTCAGCGAGGCGCAGGCCGGCGACGCTCGCATCGAGCTCGTCGGAGGCGACGGCTCGACCACCGTGCTCAAGGACCGCGTCCCGTTGCAGGCGGGCGAGATCGTCGACGCCACCGTGATGAGCCGCGAAGCGCTGCGCGCGTTCCTGGCCGAGCAGGTAGAGGACGCCAAGCGCCGCGGTGTGCTGTTCTCCGTTCACCTCAAGGCGACGATGATGAAGGTCTCCGACCCGATCATCTTCGGCCACGTCGTCGAGACCTTCTTCGCCGACGTCTTCGAGAAGCACGCCGCCACCTTCGAGCGCCTCGGCATCAACCCCAACGACGGCCTCGGCGCCCTCTACTCACGACTCACGGAGCTGCCGGACGACGAGCGAGCCGTCATCGAAGCCGACCTCGAGGCCGCCATGGACGCCGGCCCGGGACTGGCGATGGTCGACTCGGACAGGGGCATCACCAACCTGCACGTGCCCAGCGACGTGATCGTCGACGCCTCAATGCCAGCAGCCATCCGCAACTCCGGCCAGATGTGGGGCGCCGACGGGAAGTCCCACGACACGAAGTTCGTCATCCCCGACAGCTCATACGCCGGCATCTACCAGACGGTCATCGACGACTGCAAGGCCAACGGCGCGTTCGACCCACGCACCATGGGCAGCGTGCCCAACGTCGGCCTGATGGCGCAGAAGGCCGAGGAGTACGGCTCGCACGACAAGACCTTCGAGGTCGAGAGGCCCGGCACCGTGAGGGTGGTCGCGGCCAACGGCGACACGCTGCTCGAGCGACGGGTCGACACCGGCGACATCTACCGCACCGCGACCGTCAAGGACGCGCCGGTACGCGACTGGGTGAAGCTCGCGGTCAACCGGGCGAGGGCCACGGATGCCCCCGCGGTCTTCTGGCTCGACCGCGAGCGTCCCCACGACGCCGAGGTGATCGCCAAGGTCGAGCGCTACCTCCAGGATCACGACACCAGCGGCCTCGACATCCGTATCCTCTCGCCGGTGGAGGCAACCAAGCTGTCGCTCGAGCGCATCCGCCGCGGTGAAGACACGATCTCGGTGACCGGCAACGTCCTGCGCGACTACCTGACCGACCTCTTCCCCATCCTCGAGCTCGGGACCAGCGCGAAGATGCTTTCCATCGTGCCGCTGATGAACGGCGGCGGCCTGTTCGAGACCGGCGCCGGCGGCTCGGCGCCCAAGCACGTCCAGCAGTTCGTGGCCGAGAACCACCTGCGCTGGGACTCGCTCGGTGAGTTCCTGGCGCTGGCCGCGTCACTCGAGCACCTCGCGGAGCAGGCGAACGAACCGCGCGCCAAGGTCCTCGCCGACGCGCTCGACAGGGCCACCGCCCGGTTCCTCGAGAGCAACAAGTCGCCTTCGCGCAAGGTGCGCGAGATCGACAACCGCGGCAGTCACTTCTACCTGGCGCTCTACTGGGCCCAGGAACTGGCGCAGCAGACGGACGACGCCGAGCTGGCCGGGCGCTTCAGCGAGTTGGCGAAGACGTTGGCGGCGAACGAGGAGCGCATCACCCGAGACCTGATCGAGGTGCAGGGCGATCCGGTCGATCTCGGCGGCTACTACCGGCCGGACGACGCCAAGGCCGAAGCGGCGATGCGCCCGAGCGCCGCGTTCAACGAGGCGTTGGCGGCGCTCGGGTAGAAAAGCCGGTTGGCTCGACGCTCGAGGGTCCGAGGCGCGTCGCTAGTACGACAGGTCGACACCCCGATCCAGCAGCGTCTGGATGTCGGCCATCACGTCCGGGTCCTCGAGGTCGAGGGCGGTCTCGGAGATGTCGACGATCACGCCAGCGCCGATGTTGGTGTTGGCCGCTAGCGCGGAGATGTCGGTGATGGGGGTGCGCGCGAGGTCGAGCCAACTGAGCGACGTGTAGTTCTCAAGGAAGTCGATGTCACTGATGTCGGTGTCGGAGAGGCGCAGCTCCTGCAGCTGGGTCTCGTCCGCCAGCGGCGAGAAGTCGGTGATCGGGTTGCCTTGCACGTGAAGCGACCAGAGGAACTCCACGTCGGCGATGAAGCCGATGTCCTCGATGTCGTTCCAGTCAGCCGCGATGTGCCCGAGATCGGGAAGCTCCGTGAAGACGGCGCCGTCGGTGAGGCCGTTGTCACCGACCCAGATCATCTGCATCTTCGGCATCTGGGTCAGGATCGCAGCCAGCCCCGCGTCGCCAAGGCTGCGTCCACTGACGTTGAACCACTTCATCTCGGTCATGCCCTCGAGCGGCGTCGGATCTACGAACGCGGTGCCGACACAGCAGAGGTGCAGGCCCTCGAGGTTGACGAGGTTGGTAAGCGGACCGATGTCGGTGACCGGGTTGACGTTGAGGTCGAGGATCCACAGCCCTGTCAACCCGGCGAGCGGCGTGAGGTCGGACACGTCGTTCTCGTTGAGGACGATCTCCTGCAGGTTGGGCGCGTATTGGAGGCCTTCGAGGCTACTCACGCCCGCATCCGGGCCTTGGATGGCCTCCAACAGCGCCATCCGGTCGCAGGTGATCGTCTCCGTGGGCAACTCGAGCGACGCACGCACCAGAGCGAGTAGTTCCTCGTCCGGGATGGCGACCTCCTCATCCGCCGCGGCACACAGCGGCGAGTAGTACTCCCCGACACCGAAGCTGGCCGTCTCATATGAGAGGCCGAACGGCTCAGTTACGACTGGGAACTTCGCCGTGAGATCAGCGTTGATCGTCGCGACCTCCACGTTGTAGACGCGGTCCTCCAGGGTGAGGCCGGTGAACGTGAAGCTGTCCTGGTCGGTGATCTCGTAGCCGGCAACGAACTCCGAATAGTCGCCGATCCACAGCGAGAGCAGCGCACTGCCACCCGCCGTGGGCGGTGACCAGGTCGCGGTCACGCTCTGCAGATCTCCGCTGGCCTCGATGTCGCTGGGCGCCGGCAGCATGAAGTCGGCTCCCGAGAACGCAGTGGTCGCCTGATACTGCTCACCCGGTAGGTCGACCGTCAGTTCGTAGGTGCCGTCGATGGCCGTGATGCCGTTCATCGACATGAAGTGCGTGCCGCGCTCGCGTAAGTAGCTTTCGCTACCAGAGGTGTCGACGAGCGGCTGGTCATCGTTCCAGCCGGGCGGGCCGACGATGGTCAGCGTCCAATCCTCACCGTCGTCGAGCACCTCGTCCGGAAGCACGAAGTAGGCAAGGAAGATGGTGCCGTTGAACTGATCGTCGTGCCGGCGGTTGTTGGTGCCGACGACCAGTTCGACACCCACCGGCACGCTGGCCGCCGACGGCGCGATCGCAGCGGCCGCACTACCCGCCTCGTTCTCGGCGACGACGCTGTACTCGTACTGAGTGTCCAGAGCGATATCCCGGTCGACGAAGATCGTGACGTTCGGCCCGACGGAGCCGACCTCCGCCGCCTGCTGAGCGCTGGCTTTGGTCGGCTCCGCAGCGGGGCTGCGCAGGATCTTGAAGCCCGTCTCGTCGTCGCTGTTGTCGCTCCAACTGACGGTGATGTAGCCGGGGCCGGGCGTCGCCGACACGTCCGAGGCCGCCTTCGGCGGTTGCGGGCCCGTGGCCCCGCCGCCGCACGCCACCAGGACTAGGCATGTCGACGCGATCAGGCCGGTGAGAGACGAGAGTTTTCGTGCCGAGATCCTCATACTGCCTCCCGTAGCGGTGGTCGCCGCGCCCGAAGAATCTACCGGGACCCGGATCGGCCCGGCCACGACGCCGCGATGACGCAACAGACCGTTTAGCCGGCGAACTCGTCCGCTATCGGCTACAAGGCTGCCATCAGAAGCCCGTCCAAGACCCGTCCGACGTGGCGAGTGGTGGCTCGGGCTCGCGGGAGTCTCCGCGCCCTGAGCATCTGCTCAGGGCGGCTCGGGCCTTTGAAGTCTCCGCGCCCCTAGCATCTGCTCAGGGCGGCAACCCGAAGAAGAACTCGCTACCGTGAACCGAGGCGACGTCCCCCTCGTCCTGTGGCATGGGACCCGAGTCGCTCGAGCTGGCGACGAAGCAGGGCCAGCGCGACGACCAGCGCGTTGCG
>CAZQVC010000157.1:0-4595 GCA_964596625.1 uncultured bacterium
CAGGCGTTCGAGGGTCTCACGCCAGGCGAGTTCGATTTCAGCGGCGCGCTGCTGCTCGACTGCACCTTCCAGGGCTGCGAGCTCGACGAGACCTCGTTCCGCGGGTCCCAGCTCTCCGACTGCCGCTTCGAGGGCTGCTCGCTGGCGATGATCGACCTCACCGATGCCGTGTGCCAGTCGGTCGAGTTCGAGACCTGCCGGCTCACCGGCACCGACTTCAGCCTGCTCGACGCCGGGCCGCTCGGCATCGCGCTGAGGTTCGACGGCTGCGACCTGGCGTTCTGCTCGTTCCGCAAGCTCGACCTCACCGCCTGCGAGTTCGCCTCCTGTGTGCTGCGGGAGGCCGAGTTCACCAGGTGCAAGCTGGAAGGCGTCTCGTTCGCGAGCAGCGACCTCGCGCGCTGCACGTTCACCGACAACGACCTGGTGAACGCCGACCTGCGCGGCGCGCGGAACTACGTGATCTCACCCACCAACAACCGCGTGAGGGGCCTCAAGGCCGAGCTGCCGGAGGCGCAAGGGCTGCTGGTCGCGCTCGGCGTCGAGCTCTTCTGATCCGAAGCGTTGTCGTTGAGGACCGAGTCAACCTGTCTACCGGTGTCCGGTTAGGCGAGTAGGCTGTCGCGTGTGAACGTCGAGTTCAGCGGCGAGCTCTGGTACTGGCGCGGACCCGCCCCGCACTACTTCGTCACCGTGCCCGAGGAGCACTGCGAGTTCCTCAGGGCGGCCTCGAAGTTCGTGACCTACGGCTGGGGCATGATCCCGGCCAAGGTCCGCATCGGAGAGACCGAGTGGACCACGTCGTTGTTCCCCAAGGACGGCGGGTACATCGTGCCGGTCAAGCTGCGCGTGCGCAAGGCCGAGGCGCTCGAGGAGGGCGCGGTGGTCTCGCTCGGCCTGGACGTCATGCCAGGCTGACGACGCGCCGTCGGCCAGCCTCCGGGAAGATCGAAGGCTCCAAGATAGACTCGTCCGCATGAACCTTCCCGGTCGGTCGCGCGCTGAGGTCCCCTCGGGGTGAGCACGTCTGCACTGGTCATGGAACGCCGGGAGAAGCTGCTGGCCTTCGCCGGCATCCTGGTCGTCTTGTTCCTCACCTCGCTGAACCTGACCGTCGTCGGCACTGCCCTGCCGCGCATCATCGCCGAGCTCGAGGGCTTCAAGCTCTACGCCTGGGCCTTCACGGCATACTCCCTGACCTCGACGGTCTCGCTGCCCATCTACGGGAAGCTCTCCGACATCTACGGCCGCAAGCGCATCCTGATCTTCGGCATCCTGCTATTCAGCGCCTCCTCGGCGCTCGGCGGCCTGGCGCAGGACATGCCGCAGCTGATCCTCGTGCGCGCGCTGCAGGGCTTAGGCGGCGGCGCGCTGATCAGCATGGCCTTCTCGGCCATCGGTGACATCTTCACGCCGCGCGAGAGGGGCGCGTACCAGGGCTTCACCGGCGCTGTCTTCGGCATCTCGAGCGTCATCGGCCCTTTGGCCGGCGGCCTGATCACCGACACGCTTGGCTGGCGCTGGGTGTTCTTCGTCAACGTGCCCATCGCGCTCATCGCGATGGTCGTGATCCTGCGCTACTTCCCGGCGCCGACCGCGAGGACGAAGGGGCGCGTCGACTGGCTCGGCTCGCTACTGCTCGCTACGGGCATCGTGCCGCTGCTGCTCGCGCTCACCTGGGGCGGGGTCGACCTGCCCTGGACCTCGGCGCCGATCCTCGGCCTGTTCGCGCTCGGCATCGCGCTGGTGGTCGCGTTCGTCGCCTGGCAGAGGCGCGCGCCCGAACCGGTCCTCGACCCCTCGCTCTTCTCCAACCGCACCTTCAACGTCGCCAACACCGGCGGCTTCCTCACGGGCATCGGCATGTTCGGCGCGGTCATCTACCTGCCGCTCTACGTCCAGGGCGTCCAGGGGGGCTCGGCCGCGGCTTCCGGGTTCGCGCTCACACCGTTGATGCTCGGCATGGTCGTGAGCAGCACGGTCGCAGGGCTGATGGTCACGCGCACCGGGCGCTACCGCCCCTTCATCCTCAGCGGCTTGGCCACCATGGTGGTCGCGTTCGCGCTGACGAGCACCATGGGCACGAGTACGCCCATCTACCTGACGGTCCTCTACTCCGTGCTGCTCGGGCTCGGCCTCGGACCGACCAACTCGCTGTTCGTGCTGGCCGTCCAGAACGCGCTGCCGGCCAACAAGCTCGGCACGGTGACGAGCGCGAACATGTTCTTCCGCCAGATCGGCGGCACCATCGGCGTGGCCGTCTTCGGCGCGATGGTCGCCGCCAGCACAACGAGTTTCGTGGAGGGCTCGCTGCCCCCGGAGTTCAACGACCTGCCGCCCGCGGTCGTCGCCGAGTTCGCCTCGCCCAACCTGCTCACCAGTCCCGAGCAGCTCGAGCTGGCCCGCACGCAAGTCGAAGCGGTTGCCGAGCCGGCGGTCTTCGCGCAGTTCGTCGAAGGCCTGCGCTCCGCGCTCTCCAGCGGCCTCGGCTGGGTGTTCCTCATCGGAGCGGCGCTGTCGCTGCTCGCCTTCGTCGTCTCGTTCCGGCTGCCCACGCTCGAGCTCCGCAACACGCTCCACGCCGACGATGACGCCACGCCCGTCTCCTCCGAGGACTCCGGTTCTCGAGGCCCGTCCGACGCGGCGCCTAAGACCTCTGACCTCTCGTTCGTTGCCCGCAGCGAGGGCAAGCCCGGTCGGCCCCGCCGTCAAGCCGGCTAGCCACGCCTGAAGTAGAGTCCGGCGATGAACGACGTTGCCGACGCCACGGCGGAGAACCGACGCGCCCTGGCCCCCGAGAGGCGCGCCCTCACCGTTGGCATCGTCCTCGGCGTCGCGCTGTTCGCGTTCGAGTCTCTGGCCGTCGTCACGATCGCGCCGCTGTTGGTGGAGGACCTCGGGGGCCTGACCCTCTACGGCTGGGTCTTCAGCGGCTTCCTGCTCACCTCCCTGCTTGGCGCCGTGATCGGCGGACAGCTGGCCGACACCGGCTCCTTGGCCCGACCACTGCTGCTGGGCCTGGCCGTCTTCGGTCTTGGCCTGGGGGTGAGCGGCGCGGCTTCGACCATGCTCGTCCTGATCGCCGGGCGCCTCCTCCAGGGCCTGGGCGGAGGAGCGCTCAGTACGGTCATGTTCACGGCGATCACCCGCGCCTACCCCGATCACGAGCGCGCCCGGATGATGGCCCTTACCTCCAGCGCGTGGGTCGTGCCCGCGCTGATCGGCCCGGCCATCGCCGGTGTCGTCGCCGAGACGTTCCACTGGAGATTCGTGTTCTGGGGCATCCTGCCGCTGTTGGCGGTGGTGGGCGCGTTGACGGCGCGCCCGTTCAGCGAGCTCAAGCCGCGCGTGATCGCTGGCGCGGGCGGCAAGAGGCTACAGGCAGCGCTCCTACTGGCCGTCGGCGCCGGGCTCTTCCTCGCCGGCGCCGGCGTCGAGGCCCCCTGGCTGGCCGTGCTGCTGGCTCTCCCCGGCGTCGTCCTCGCGGTACTCGGTCTGCACACGCTGATGCCCGCCGGCACCCTACGCCTCGCCCGAGGCCTCCCGTCGGTGGTCGTAGGTCGCGGCTCCGTCTTCGCGGCCTTCGTTGGCGTCGAGGCCTTCCTTGCGCTCATGCTCACCGCGGTGCACGGCTACTCGACCACGGTCGCCGGCGTGGTCATCGCCACCGGCTCGATCGCGTGGTCGGTGGGCGCCTGGCTGCAGTCGCGGCTCGACGAACGCGGCGCGCACCTGCGGTCGAGACGCATGGTCGCGGGGGTCGTCCTGGTCGTCGTCGGCATCGCGGGGCAGGCGGTCGCGCTCTTCGTCACGAGCTTCCCGCTGATCGTCGTGCTCGGCGGGTGGATCGTCGCCGGTCTCGGCATCGGCATGGCGCACTCGACGGCTTCGGTGATCGCCTTCGCGCTCATACCAGAGGGTGAGGAGGGCCGGGTGTCGGCCGCCCTGCAGATCTCGGACCAGCTGCTGGCGGCACTCAGCACGGGCATCGGAGGAGCGTTGCTGGCACTCGCCACCAGGCAGGAGCGGGGCGAGCAGTACGGCATCCTGTTGGCGCTGGGCTTCGTCACGGTGCTGGCGCTGCTCGCGATGATCGCCAGCTGGCGGTCGCGGGAAGTGGACGGGCAGACCGCATGACTGCGCCCCGCGCGCGCGACGCCTGGCCCACTGGGCAGGAGTCGCAGAAGGTACGCGTTGACGGAGCTGCGAGCGTCGAGTCCTGGTAGCGGTCCAGCCAGTTGGTCGAGACGAGCCCGTCGGCGATTTGCGCCAACTCGCGTCCGAGGCGGGTGGTTTGCTGATGGTCCTCGGGGCGCGTGACGGTCACGCCTGTGTCAACGACAGGCCGGAGGCTGAGCGCGAAGACCTGCTCACCGACGCCGAACCGTTCGACTACCGGCAATCGCGGACCCCGAGGTCGGGGCGCTCGCAGAAGCCTTCCGTACGGAATCTGGCATCAAGGTTAGAGATTACCCGAGGGCCGCCTCGCCGCTAGTGGCCGCCTTGCGGCGAGGCTGACGACAGCAGTTCCTTGGGGCCACGACTACGTCTCCGGCTCCCCGCTCGAGCACCTGAGAGACGCGAACGAGAAGGCG
>CAZQVC010000158.1:0-1469 GCA_964596625.1 uncultured bacterium
CACAAGCTCAACCCCATGGAGTCGGAGACGCTCCTGTCCGGCCTCATCACCCGCTACCGGCTGCGGAACCTGGTGCACGCCTACCGGCACTTCGACGACGAGGCCTTCGCGCTCAGCGTGGTCAACCTGTTCGGCCCGGCAGCGCCCAAGGCGATGTCCGAGGCAGTAGTGGAGAAGGCCGACGCCGGCACCGAGCTTGCCGTGCCGCTGGCGCAGGAAGCCGCTCCAGCTGGCTCCAGCTGATCGGCTGGCCTCAGCCGAATGCGGGCTTCAGCCCTGGAACCATCGGAAAGTGCTTTACGTTCAGCGTGAGCAACCTCGTGCTGTGAGCTTCGGCGGTCGCCGCGATCACGTAATCGACCAAGTCGATGCCGGGGTGTGAGCGTCGATAACGGCGCAGGTGTTCGCCGGCCCTTCTGGCGATGGCATCCGTTACCGGCACCAGCCTCATGCTCTCGATGAGTCCAGCGACGCTGGCCCGCTCCGACGTGCGCATCCCGCCCTCGATCTCGACCCTCGTGAGCACGCTCGCGAGTCGCGATCTCGTCTCTACGCTCAGCAGCAGATCTGTGGCTCTCTCATCTCCCCTGAGGTGGGCTATGAGCACGGACGTGTCGAACAACACGGCCTATAGTCCCTGGTCGGACAGACGCTCATCGGCGCTTCTGCCTCGTACCGCCGCTTGCCACTCGGGCCAGTCGGGGGCATCAGCCAGTACCCCGGCGGTGGCCCGGATTGCGGCCCTCGCCTCGGCCTCCGGGTCACCGGTCTCCAGACCCGCATCGAGCAGTTGACGGATAACCTGCGCCTGAGACACACCTTGCTGCTCGGCCAGCTCAACTATCCTGGCGGACTGCTCTTCGGTGATGTAGATCTGGGTACGGCGCATATGGCTGCAGTATACATCACGAAGGCCCGCCCCAGCGTGAGGTCGGCAGCCGCCAGCCGCGGTGGATCGCCATCATCCTGACGAAGAGGCACAGGCCGGCGCCGAGCACGAAGGTCACGAGCCATGGCAACTGGAGAGCCTGCCCCAGGACCACGACCAGTCCGGCCGCGAGCGCCGCGATCGCGTAGAGCTCGCTCTTCAGCACCGCCGGCGTCTCGTTGACCAGCACGTCGCGCACCATCCCGCCGCCGATGCCGGTCAGCATCCCCATAACCGGGGCGATCAGCGGGTCGAGGCCGGCCGAGAGGGCGGCGAGGGTGCCCGTCACCGCGAACAGGGCAAGCCCGCCGGCGTCGAAGTAGAGCACCAGCCGGCGGCGGCGGTCGAGGTCGGGGTACCAGAAGAAGACGACGATCGCCGCCAGCAGCGACACGGCGAGGTAGCGCCAGTCGCTGATGCTCCCGGCGGGGAAGCGGCCGAGCAGCAGGTCGCGCGTGATGCCTCCGGCGTTGCCGGCGGCGAAGGCCAGCACCGAGAGGCCGAAGATGTCGACCCGCTCCTTGACGCCGGCCACGCCGCC
>CAZQVC010000158.1:1569-4577 GCA_964596625.1 uncultured bacterium
GCGCAAGCGGTAACCTGCGCCATGCAGCGCACGGCACAGACCAGCGAACGCGTCCCCCACGCCCTCCCTCCCCGCCCGGCCGCAGGCCAAGCGGCGCCGGCCGAGGCCAGCCAGCTCGAGCGCGAGCTGAGGGCCACGGTCAAGGGGGAGGTGCGCTTCGACGCGAAGTCGCGCGCGCTGTACGCCACCGACGCGAGCCCCTACCGCATCGTGCCGCTGGGCGTGGTGGTGCCGCTCGACGACGACGACGTCAGAGCGGCCGTCGCCGCCGCGGCCCGGCACGGCGCTCCGATCCTGCCGCGGGGCGGCGGCACCAGCCTCGCCGGGCAGACCGTGGGCGAGGCGCTGGTGATCGACGTCTCCAAGCACCTCACCGCGCTGCTCGAGCTGAACCTGGAGGAGCGCTGGGTGCGGGTTCAGCCCGGCCTGGTGCGCGACCAGCTGAACGCCATGCTGAGCCAGCACGGCCTGCAGTTCACCCCCGACGTCGCCACCACCGACCGCGCCAACGTGGGCGGCATGGTGGCCAACAACTCGTCGGGCACCCACTCGATCAAGTACGGGAAGTCGGTCGACCAGGTGATCGGCATGAGGGTGCTCCTGAGCGACGGCACCGAGCTCGAGTTCGGCCCGCTCGACGAGGCGGGCCTGGCCGAGAAGCTCGCCCTACCCGGCCGCGAGGGCGACCTCTACCGCAGCATCAAGGCGATCGTCGACGAGCAC
Organism: uncultured bacterium; assembly: GCA_964596625.1. Taxonomy (GTDB): domain Bacteria; phylum Deinococcota; class Deinococci; order Deinococcales; family Trueperaceae; genus DASRWD01. The sequence continues at coordinate 2,293 of CAZQVC010000158.1, forward strand.
GCCGACGAGATCGAGAGCCGCTTCCCCAAGCTGATGCGGCGCGTCGGCGGCTACAACCTCGACGAGCTCACCCCCGGCAACCTCTTCAACCTGGCCAAGCTGGTGTGCGGCAGCGAGGGCACCCTGGCCCTCATCCTCGAGCTGAAGCTCGCCCTGCACCGCCTGCCGAGCAAGCGCGTGCTCAACATGCTGCACTTCGACACGCTGGTGAAGGCGCTCACCGCGGTGCAGTACATCAACCGCCACGGCCCGGCCGCGGTCGAGCTGCTCGACCGCGACCTGTTCGAGCTGGGCAACAAGAACCCCAACATGCAGCCGCTGACGAACTGGGTGGTCGGCGACCCGGCCGCAGTGCTGCTCGTCGAGTTCGACGGGGAGAGCGAGGCCGAGCTGGCCGAGCAGCTGGCCTCGCTGGCGGCCGACGAGGAGGTCGCCGAGCTCGCCTACGCCTCGTTCATCGCCGACGCTCACGCCAAGCAGAAGGACATCTTCGAGCTGCGGCGGGCCGGCCTCGGCATCTACGCGACGGTGAAGGGCCCGAAGAAGCCGACACCGTTCATCGAGGACGCCGCGATCCCGGTGGAGAGGCTGCCCTTCTACATCCCCGAGGTGCTCGAGGTCTGCCGCCGGCACGGCGTCACGGCGGTGATGTACGCGCACGCCTCGGTCGGGGTGATCCACGTGCGACCGCTGCTCGACCTGAAGTCGGTCGAGGGCGTCGAGACCTTCAGCGCGATCAGCGAAGAGGTCTTCGAGCTGGTCATGAAGCACGGCGGCTCCTGGAGCGGCGAGCACGGCGACGGGCTGATCCGCTCGTACCAGAACCGCCGCATGTTCGGCGACACCATCTATCAGGCGTTCAAGGACGTCAAGAGCGCGTTCGATCCGGGGTGGCTAATGAACCCCGGCAAGATCGTCGACGCCCCGCCCATGACCGAGGACCTCCGCTACGGCCCCGACTACCCGGCGGTCGAGCTGCAGACGGTGTTCGACTTCTCCAACCAGGAGGGCTTCCTCGGCGCCATCGAGGCGTGCACCGGGGTCGGCGCCTGCCGCAAGGTCGGGGTCGGCTACATGTGCCCCAGCTACATGGGCACCCGCGACGAGGACCACTCGACCCGCGGCCGGGCCAACGTGCTGCGCGAGGCGATGACCGGCGGGCTGCCCGGTGGCCTCACCAGCCAGGCCGTCTACGACGTTCTCGACCTCTGCCTCGAGTGCAAGGCGTGCAAGGCCGAGTGCCCCAGCCAGGTCGACATGGCCAAGCTCAAGTACGAGTTCCTGCAGCACTACTACGACGAGCACGGCACGCCGCTCTCGGCCCTGGCGTTCGGCAAGGTCGCCCAGGTCGCGCCCTTGGCCCAGGCCGTGGCGCCGCTGGCCAACGCCCTGCTGCCGCTGAAGCCGGTGCGCTGGCTGATGGAGAAGACGGTGAAGGTCGACGCCAGGCGCGTGATGCCGGCCTACTCGAAGCAGCGCTTCCACCGCTGGTTCGAGAAGCGGCGCGCCGCGAAGGCGGCGCCGCAGACGAGAAGTGCCGAGACCGGAAACGGCGAAGGCGTGGCGGCCACCCCCGCGGCCGCCAGCGACGCCAAGCGCGTTGCGCTGTTCGTCGACACCTGGACGCAGTTCAACGAGCCGGGGCCCGGCAAGGCCGCCGTCGAGGTGCTCGAGCGCCTGGGGTACCAGGTCGAGCTGGTCCGCTACGGCTGCTGCGGCAGGCCGCAGATCTCCAAGGGGCTGCTGCGCGAGGCGCAGGGCATGGCGCGGCGCAACGTCGCGAGCCTGCAGTCGTACGTCGAGCGCGGCGTGCCGGTGGTGGGGCTCGAGCCGTCGTGCGTGGCGGCGTTCAAGGACGACTACCGCGACCTCGTGCCGGGTGAGGCCACCGACGCGGTGGCCGGCAACGTGCGCATGATCGAGGACTTCCTGGCCAAGGAGTGGACGTCCGGCAGGCTCAAGCCGGAGGAGCACTTCACGCGCTCAGAGCAGCCGCTGCAGTTCCACGGCCACTGTCAGCAGAAGTCCGTGCTCGGCACCAGCGGCAGCGCGGCGGTGCTCTCCTGGGTGGCGGAGGACGTCCGCGTGCTCGACGCCGGCTGCTGCGGCATGGCCGGCTCGTTCGGCTACGGCCACTACGACCTGAGCATGACCATCGGTGAGCAGCGCCTCTTCCCCGCGGTACGCGAGCTGCACGGCGAGCGAGGCGGCGAGACGGCGGCGCCGGGCTTCAGCTGCCGCCACCAGATCCACGACGGCACCGGCGAGCGCGCCGTGCATCCGGT
>CAZQVC010000159.1:0-4554 GCA_964596625.1 uncultured bacterium
CACTGTTGACAAGCCGGGGCCCGTTCCCCTACATTGCGCCCACTCCAACTCGCCAAGTGTCCTCCAGCGTCACGCGCTTCCATCTGCAGCATCGCAGGGAAAGCAGGTGAATCGTGAACGAGGAACGTGGTTCGGCCAAGATCATCCGCGAACGCATGGGAGGCAGCGGCGTCATCGGGGAGAAGGACCTCGAGCTCATAGCTCGCCTCACGAAGCTCGACAACGTCAAGCTGGCTCGTTGGTGGTGGTTGGGGCAGCCGGCGCCCGACGTGGTGTCGGGGGTCCTCGATCTCCACCGTGACAAGCTCGGCGAGGTCATCAGCGGCCTGCTGCAAACCGAGGTGCCGCTGGTGGTGAAGGTGTTCCCCAAGGGCATCCCCTGGCCGGAGGAAGCGATCCTCACCTTCAAGTCCGGCTTGGAGTAACCCCACCTCATGGGGCCGACCGGAAGGACCTACCGGGTCGTGCAGGTCCACCCGACCCGCAGGTGCAACCTCACCTGCCTGCACTGCTACTCGTCTTCGGGCCCGCACGAGCGCGAGGAGATTCCCGTCGACCTGCTGAACGCGGCGGTCGGGGACGCCGCCGGCCTGGGGTACAACGCCGTGGGCGTCTCGGGAGGCGAGCCGCTCGTCTACCGCTCGCTGCGCACCCTGCTGCAGCACGCCCGCTCCCTTGGCATGGTCACCACCGTGACCAGTAACGGCATGCTCCTCGACGCTCGCAGGCTCGCCGTGCTGGAAGGCTGCACGAGCCTCCTGGCCATCAGCCTCGACGGCGTGCCCGCCTCGCACAACCGGATGCGCAACTCCCAGGAGGCCTTCGACACCATGCTCAGGCGCCTCGACGGCGTCCGCGCCAGCGGCATCCCGTTCGGCTTCATCTTCACCCTCACGCAGCACAACCTCCACGAACTCGACTGGGTTGCGCGCTTCGCCGCCGAGCAGGGAGCGGGCCTGCTGCAGGTCCACCCGCTGGAGATCGTCGGTCGCGCCGAGCATGAGCTGAGCGGCGCCCGGCCCGATCACGTCGAGGGCGTCTTCGCCTGGCTGGAGATCGGGAGGCTGCAGGACGAGTTCGAAGGACGCCTCAGCATCCAGCTCGACCTCGCCCCGAGAGAGCTTCTGCTCGAGGCGCCCGAGCAGGTCTTCGCCGAGGACGTCGTGGACCTGGGCCCCGACAAGCCGTTCGCCGAGGTCGTGTCGCCCCTGGTGATCGAACCAGACGGCGAGGTCATGCCGGTGGGCTTCGGCCTCCCGCGCCGGTTCTCCCTCGGCAACCTCTACCAGTCCGCGCTTCGCGAGATGGCCAGGGAGTGGCGCCGAGAGCGCGAGCCCTTGTTCAGGGAGCTATGCCGCTCGGTTCACGAGGCGGCCACCGCGCCGGATGCGCCCAGTGTCCTCAACTGGTACGAGGCGTTGCACGAGAGGGCGGAGGCGCTTGGGGCGTAGGTGACGCTGGCGCGGGTCGTGAGGATCGCCCGCCAGCGCTCCTCGTCGCCCACGGTTAGCCGGCGTCCACCCCGAGTACTCGGAGCGTGTCCAGCATGCTGATGCCCGTGTGGTAGCCGGGATCTGCGTCCGAGGTGGCGGGGATGACGTCGACGTCCTCGCCGCTCGACGAGCGGGTCTGCACGGCGAACAGGCCTATCTCGGGGCGCACGAAGCCGCGGGTGAACGCGTTGTGGCAGTCGGCGAGGATGCCCAGCGAGGCCTGCTCGATCTCCGGGTCTTCCGACATCTTCCAGCAGTAGGCGGCGGCGCGCATCGTCTCGGGCAGGTTCCACCACGGCATGTCGGAGTTGAGGGGCCGCCTGGTCACCAGGTCGAACGACTTCACGATGCCGCCGTGCTCGGCGTTGAACCCGTTGGCGAAGTTGCGCAGCATGACCTTGGGGAGGCTCTTCACGGCGTGCGACGGGACGATGTCCGCCGCGGTCGGCACGGCCCTCAGCGCGTTGTGCAGGAAGCGCATCGCGAAGCCCACGAACTCGAGCGCGTGGCCGGGGTCGGAGGGCACCGCGTCGCCGGCGCGGTAGGGGCGGCCGTCGTCGGTGACGAACTCCCAGAAGTCGTATTGCCCGAACTCGCCGGCGCTCGCGCTGCCGTAGGTGTGGTGGTTGACCACCCAGTCGATGAGCCGTAGCCCGAAGTCGAGGCTCCGTTCCGTCGGCTCGAACCGCAGCAGGATGTCGGCCATGTCGAGCAGCAGCATGTACGGCGAGTGGCTGTTGCGGCCGGGAACGTCGTGGGAGACGTTCTTGGGGTCGAGAGGCTGCTGGTCGCTCATGAGGTTGCCGCTCCAGAGCGCGTCGTAGACCTGGTGACAGTACTCGAGGGCCTCGCTGGCGGCGGCTTCGTCGCCGAGGTGCTTGGCGGCCAAGTACATGCCCTTGGAGCAGAACAGGTCGGTCTTCGTGAAGGGGGAGGCGGCCGTGAGCTTCACGGGCTCGAGCGTCGCGCCGGAGGCGATCTTCTGCGGTCGGCCTTCCGGCGTCATGAAGAAGAAGAGGTGGCCCCCGTTGAGTTGGCGGAACTCGCGCAGCGTGGCGAGCACCGACTCCATGATCGCCTCGAGCCGCGCCTTGAGCCGCGCCGCTTCCGGGTCGTTCTTGCTCTTCTCGATCCACCGGCAGTGCTCGGCGAGCGCCTCGAGGCCGCGGCCCTGGATGTAGCCGTAGACGATCCCGGGCCCCCTGATCGGGTCGTCGGCCGGGTAGGAGACGCCGGTCAGGGTGCTGAACTTCGTGTCGAGAAGCCTGCCCCCGTAGTTCCGCTCGGAGCGTTCGGCGATGATGTGCATGATCGAGAGCAGCATCGGGTGGTAGTCGGCCAGGGTGCTGCGCACCTCGGCCAAGGTCGGTCGGCTCGGCAGCAGTGCCCCCTGGTAACCACTACCGAAGCCGTTGCGGAACGTATCGGCCTTCACCGTCATGCGTGGCAATCTAACCCTGTTCCATGGCCGGGGCTCGAACACGTCCGCTGCGAGAGATCGGCGCAGCCCGACCCGTGCCGGTTGCTGAGACTCCTTCGAGGTCGCGGGTTAGAACTGTTGTCGATGAGCGACAACCTTTACTGGGGCGACCTGCACAGCCACTGCGCCGTCAGCTACGGCTACGGCACCATCGAGCAGGCGTTCGCCAACGCGCGGCTGCACCTCGACTTCGCCACCGTCACGGGCCACGCCACCTGGCACGACATGCCGACGGACAGGGCGCGCTACGGGCGCATCATCGACTTCCACGAGGAGGGCTTCGAGCGCCTCGCTCGCAACTGGCCGGCGGTGCAAGCCGAGGTCGAGCGGCAGAACGTCGACGGCGAGTTCGCCGCGATACTCAGCTACGAGTGGCACTCCATCGCCTACGGCGACCACAACGTCTACTACCCCGGATCGACCGGCGCCATCGTCGAGGCCGACGACCTCGACGCCCTCGAGCGCCGGTTGGCCGGCCGCGCCGCGTTCCTCATCCCGCATCACATCGGCTACGGCCCCGGCAACCGGGGCGTGAACTGGGAGCACTTCGACGAGAAGCGCTCGCCGGTCGTCGAGGTGTTCTCGGGGCACGGCGGCTCGGAGCGCGACGGCGGGCCGTTCCCGATGTATCACACCATGGGCGCGCGAACTCACCTCGGCACGGTGGCGCACGGCCTGGCGCTCGGCAAGCGCTTCGGCTTCGTGGGCGGAACCGACCACCACGGCGGCTTCCCTGGTCATCACGGGGAGGGCAGGACCGCCGTCTTCGCTCCCGAGCTGACCAGGCAGGCCATCCTCGAGGCGATCGCCAAACGGCACTGCTACGCCGTCACCGGCGACAAGATCGCCGTCGAGTTCGGCGTGAACGACGCAGTCATGGGGGACGAGATCGCGACCTCCGGGCCGCGAGCGATCTCCTACAAGATCCGTGGCGGGGACGTCATCGACCGCCTCGAGGTCGTGAAGAACAACCGCGTGGTTCACCGCGCGTTCCCGGCCCAGGCGGAGCCCGACCGGGAGCTGACCGCCAAGGTCCGCGTCGAGTGGGGTTGGGGCGACAAGGACGAGTACGTCGACTGGGACGGGCGGCTGCGGGTCGAGGGCGGCAGGATCGCTTCGGTCGAGCCGTGCTTCAACGGCGATCCGGTGCTCGCCCCCAGCGCCGAAGGCGTGGACGTCGCGACCAGCACCCTGCACGGCTACCAGCAGGACTCCGACGAGCTGCTCCGCTGGACCTCGCGCACGAAGGGCAACCCTCAGCCCATGGTCCGCGGCACGAGCGCGTTGATCGTCGAGCTGGTCGGCGGACCAAGTACGAGGTTGAGCTTCGACGTGAACGGCCGCTCCTTCTCGTACTCGGTGGCCCAGCTGCTCGAAGGCTCGCGCAGCGAGACGATGCGCGGCTGGAGGTCTGAGACTGTGCTCGTGCACCGCGCCGTGCCGGAGAGCTCCTTCACCCTCGCCGGTGAGTTCGACGACACGGCAGCTACCGACGCCGACTTCTACTACCTCCGGGTCGCGCAGGAGAACGGCCAGTGGGCCTGGAGCAGCCCGATCTGGGTGGATCGCTGAGCCGGCCTA
>CAZQVC010000160.1:0-4550 GCA_964596625.1 uncultured bacterium
GGGAGGGTGGCCGTACGGTGGGTGCTGGCGTGGTCACCTCCGTGAACAAGTAACCGGCGAGCAGGCAACCCCACGACGCGACCCACCTGACCGGCTCGACCTCGACCTAGCGGGTCGACGAGGCAGGTGCGAGACATCGGGTTCCTGAGCGAGAACCCACGACAGCTGGCCTCGGGCCGCCGCACGACCGCCGGAGCATCCGGTCGCTGCGGGGTCCGGGGCCGTAACGCGGACCCTTTACTAAGGCGGGCAAGACCTGCTAGGCTCCTAAGATTGGGAGGCCATCATGGCCAGTGACGTTCGAATCAAGCTGCTGCTCGAGTGCACCGAGTGCAAGCGCCGCAACTATACGACCAACAAGAACCGGCGCAACACGCAGGCCAAGCTCGAGCTGCGCAAGTACTGCCCGTGGGAGCGCAAGCACACGGTTCACAAAGAGGTCAAGGTCTAACGACGATGTTCCAGGGCTTCCTGCAGTACCTCCGCAACTCACGCGCCGAGCTCGGTCGCGTGACCTGGCCGACCCGTAAAGAGGTGATGCAGTCAACGCAGGCGACCCTGCTGTTCGTCGTCATCACCGCGCTGTTCCTGCTGGTAGCCGACGTCACGCTCGGCAACCTGATCAAGCTCATCATCTGAAGCCCGCTCCTGCGCAGCGTCAGCGAGCAGTATCGAGCACTTGAGTTCACGAGCCGAGGAAAGAACACATGAGTATCGAGTGGTACGCCGTCCACACTTACGTTGGGCACGAAGAGAAAGCCAGGGAGAACATCCTCAACCGGGCGAAGTCGCTCGGCATGGCGGACAGTATCTACCAGGTCGTCGTCCCGACCGAGGTGACGGTGGAGCACGTCGGCGGGGGCAAGAAGGAAGACGTCCGCCGCAAGCTTTTCCCCGGCTATATCTTCGTCCAGATGGACCTCGGTGACAACCCCGACGAGCCCAACGAGGCCTGGGAGGTTGTCCGCTACACGCCGGGCGTCACCGGTTTCGTCGGCACCAACACCAGGGCCGTTCCGCTCTCCCCGGAGGAGGAGAGCAGGATGCTGTCGACCATCGGCGTCACCGGCTCCCGCGAGGCGCCCAAGGTCCGCATCACGTTCAACGTCGGTGAGATGGTCCAGGTGACCGGCGGTCCGTTCGCCGACTTCACCGGCGTGGTGTCCGAGGTCAACCCCGAGCGCGGCAAGGTGAAGGTCCTGGTCTCGATCTTCGGACGAGAGACCCCCGTCGAGCTCGACTTCTCTCAGGTCGTTCGCGCGTAGTAGCCGCGGCGTCGCTCACCGGCTCAAGGCCGGTGGGGGGTGCGGCAGCCTCGCGCCGGCAATCGGCGTTTTCACCCCGCGGTGGGCCAATCCGTGGGGGAGCTAAGGAGGAACAGTGGCCAAGAAAGTAGCAGGCATCGTGAAGCTCCAGCTTCCGGCCGGCGCGGCGACACCGGCCCCGCCAGTGGGTCCGGCGTTGGGTCAGTACGGCGCCAACATCATGCAGTTCGTCAAGGAGTACAACGCGGCGACCGCCAGCCAGTCCGGCGCCGTGGTGCCGGTCGAGATCACGATCTACGCCGACCGCTCCTTCACCTTCATCACCAAGACCTCTCCCGCCAGCTACCTCATCAAGAGGGCGGCCGGCATCGGCAAGGGCTCCGGCGTCCCCCAGAAGGAGAAGGTCGGCAAGCTCAGCTGGGAGCAGTGCCTCGAGCTGGGTCGACAGAAGATGAGCGACCTCAACGCGGTCGACGAGGTGGCGGCGGCCAGGATCATCGCCGGCACCGCTCGCTCGATGGGCGTGACCATCGAAGGGGCACCCGACAATGGCTAAGCGCGGCAAGCGCTACTCGGCGCTGGAGAGCAAGGTCGACAGAGAGAAGACCTACAGCCCGGAAGAGGCCGCGGCGCTCGTCAAGGAGCTGGCAACCGCCAAGTTCGACGAGACCATCGAAGCCCACTTCCGCCTCGGCATCGACCCGAAGAAGTCCGACCAGAACGTCCGCGGCACCGTCGCGCTGCCTCACGGAACGGGCAAGAGCGTGCGCGTGCTCGCCATCACCCAGGGTGACGGCGTGGCCGCCGCGCAGGCCGCGGGCGCCGACGAGGTCGGCGGCGCGGAGGTCGTGGAGCGGATCCTCGGCGGCTGGATGGACTTCGACGCCGTGGTCGCGACACCCGACATGATGGCGACGATCGGCTCGAAGCTCGGACGGGTCCTCGGCCCGCGCGGGCTGCTGCCCAACCCCAAGGCCGGCACGGTCGGCACCGACATCGGCGGCATCGTCCGCGCGCTCAAGGCCGGCCAGATCGAGTTCCGCAGCGACAAGACCGGCGTGGTCCACGCGCCCATCGGCAAGGCCAGCTTCGGTCCGGAGCAGCTCGTCGAGAACCTCGGCGCGCTGAAGTCCGCCGTCGAGGCGGCCAAGCCGGACGCGGCCAAGGGCCAGTACTTGAGAACGATCTTCATCACCTCGACCATGGGACCCAGCGTCAGGGTGGCGCTCGGGGCGCGGGTCGAGGCCTGAACGAGGCATCCCGGTGCGCAGCGCGAGCTAGCACCTCAGGCGTTGGAGACAGCAGGGGCCGGCCAGGCTTAAAGATCCTGCCGAGGCGTTGACGGAGCGGTCCTCACGTGAGGATCCCCGCGCTGCGTTTCGCGGCAAGTCCGAGCGGTCAGTTAACGGCCGCAACGACGGTTTCTAGAGTTTCAGGAGAGGCAACCATGGCTAACCCCAGGAACGAAGCGGTCGTCGGCCAGCTGCGCGAGCAGCTCGGCGGCGCGCAGACGTTCTTCCTGGTGGACTATCAGGGGCTCTCTGCAGGCGAGTTCGGCGCGCTGCGCGCGAAGGTGCGCGAAGCCGGCGGACGGATCCTCGTCGCCAAGAACACCTTGATCAACGTCGTGCTCAAGGAGCAGGGCATCGAGGAGTTCGGCGACGTCCTGACGGGGCCGACGGCCCTGGTCCTGGTCGGCGACGACATGGTGGCGCCCGTAAAGGCCATCACCGAGTTCGCCAAGGACCACCCCAAGGAGCTGCCCGTCTCGAAGGGCGGGCGCCTCGAGGGCAGCAGGCTCGGCGAGGACGCACTGGAGAGAGTCTCCAAGCTGCCTTCCAAGCAGCAGGTACAGAGCCAGCTCGTCGGCCTACTGCTCGCCCCCATGCAGCAACTGGTGGGCGTGCTTTCGGCCCCGCAGCAGAAGCTCGTGACGGTACTCAACAACTACGCAGATAAGAAGAAGGAGGAGTAGAGATGGCATTCGACAAGCAAGCGCTGATGGATCAACTCAGCGGCCTGACCGTGATGGAACTGGTCGACCTGGTCGACGGGCTCAAGGAGTCGTGGGGCGTCGAAGCCGCCGCGGCGATGCCGGTCGGCGCCATGGCAGCCGCCCCGGCCGCGGGCGGCGAGGCCGCCGCCGCCGAGGAGCAGACCGAGTTCACGGTGGTCATCACCGCCGCTGGCGACAAGAAGCTCCAGGTCATCAAGGAAGTCCGCGCGATCACCAACCTCGGCCTCAAGGAGGCCAAGGAGCTGGTCGAGGCTGGCGGCACGGTCGTCGAGAACGTCGGCAAGGACGAAGCCGACGACGTGAAGACCAAGCTGGAAGCCGCGGGCGCCACCGTCGAGGTCAAGTAAGCGCTAGATTGAAGAGCTCGCATCTGGATGCATCAGGAGGTCGGTGAAGCAACCACGCCGCACCCCCACAGCAAGGCCGAAGGCCACCACCCGCCCGGGAACGAAGCGCTCCTGGGCGGGCAGTGGCCATGCGGCCGCGATACGGCCAGCCAGGATACCTGGCGCGGCTAGCCGCCCTGCTACTATCGAGAACGCTATTTTGACTCAGGAGCGATCGTTTTTCCAGACCCACAGTACCAACACCGATGCTAACCACCGGCAGGGGGCCCGAGCGCACGGCGCGCAGCGGGCACTCCCCGGCCGTCTCACGCTTCTCGAGGACAGGACGGCGTGCGCCTCGCGCGACGGCGACCACAAGGACCTTAAGCCCAAGGCGGAGGGATGAAGATGCGCGAACTACGTAGCTTCGGCAGGATCAAGGAAGTCATCGAGCTTCCCAACCTGACGAACATACAGATCACTTCTTACGACAGCCTGCTCCAGAAGGACAAGACCCCCGAGGAGCGGGAAGACGTCGGGCTGCAGGCAGCGTTCCGTGAGGTGTTCCCGATCGACGAGACCGAGCGGGGTCGCCAGACCGACCTCGTGCTCGACTTCCTCGAGTACCGTCTCCAGCCGCCGGAGTACGGTCCGGACGAGTGCCGCGAGAAGGACCTCACCTACCACTCCGGGCTCTTCGCCAAGCTGCAGCTGGTCCACAAGGACACCGGCCTCATCAAGGAGGACGAGGTCTTCCTCGGCGACCTCCCGCTGATGACCGAGGACGGCAGCTTCGTCATCAACGGCGCCGACCGCGTGATCGTCTCGCAGATCCACCGCTCGCCCGGCGTGTACTTCACGGGCGCTCAGCTTCCCGACGGCAGCTGGCGCTACACCGCGAGCATCATCCCCATGCCGAAGCGCGGTCCCTGGATCGAGGTC
>CAZQVC010000161.1:0-4535 GCA_964596625.1 uncultured bacterium
CGCCGGACAGCACGCCCTTGGCCAGCTCCTTGCCGAGCTCGACGCCCATCTGGTCGAAGCTGTTGACGTTCCACACCACGCCCTGCACGAAGATCTGATGCTCGTAGAGCGCGATCAGCATGCCGAGCGTCCGGGGCGTGAGCTGCGGCATGAGGATGGAGGTGCTGGGCCGGTTGCCGGGGAACGACTTGGCCGCGGCGAGCAGCTCCAGCTCGGCCTCGCTCCCGTCGAAGCCCTCGGCCAGCAGCTGCTCGCGGGTCTCGTCGACGGTGCGCCCCCTCATCAGGGCTTCCGTCTGCGCGACGAAGTTCGCCAGCAGGACCTCGTGATGATCGCCGAGCGGGTAGTGCGACCTGGCGGGCGCGATGAAGTCGGCAGGCACGACGGTGGTGCCCTGGTGCAGGAGCTGGTAGAAGGCGTGCTGACCGTTGGTGCCGGGCTCGCCCCAGACTATCGGACCCGTGTCGACGTTCACTGGGCGGCCCTGCCGGTCGACGCTCTTGCCGTTCGACTCCATGTCGGCCTGCTGCAGGTACGAAGGCAGGTACTCGAGCGACTCGTCGTACGGCAGCACCGCCTTGCTCTGGAAGCCGAAGAAGTTGCGGTACCAGACGCCGAGGAGCCCGAGCAGCACCGGCGCGTTGCGCGCCAGCGGCTCCTCGAGGAAGTGCTCGTCGACGGCGCGGCCGCCGGCCAGCAGCTCCTCGAAGCGCTCGTAGCCGACGGCGAGCACGATGCTTAGGCCGATCGCCGACCAGAGCGAGTAGCGGCCGCCGACCCAGTCCCAGAACTCGAACATGTTCTGCGTGTCGATGCCGAACTCGGCGACGCCGTCCGCGTTGGTTGAGAGTGCCACGAAATGCTTCGCCACCGCGCCGTCGGCTTGCGCGCCGCTCGCCTCTACCGCCGCCAGGAGCCAATCGCGCGCGCTGCGCGCGTTCATCATCGTCTCCTGCGTGGTGAAGGTCTTCGAGGCGATGAGGAACAGCGTCTTAGCCGGGTCCAGGCCGGCGAGCACGCGGGAGAGCGCCGCGCCGTCGACGTTGGAGACGAAGTGCACGCGCAGGCCGTCGACCGCGTACGGCTCGAGGGCCCTCACCACCATCTGGGGACCGAGATGTGAACCGCCGATGCCGATGTTGACGACGTCGCTGATCGCGTCGCCGGCGTACCCGCGCCAACTGCCGTCGTGGACGCGCGCGGAGAAGTCGCGCATCTTGTCGAGGACCGCGCGCACCTGCGGCGTCACGTCGACGCCGTCGACCGCGAAGCGCCGCTGGCCCCCACCGCGCAGCGCGACGTGCAGCACGGGACGGTCCTCGGTGACGTTGATCGGCTCGCCGGCGAACATCGCGCCTTTGGCCTCCTCGACCCCGGAGGCCTTGGCGAGGTCGAGCAGCAGCCGGAACGTCTCGTCGGTCGCGCGGTGCTTGCTGAAGTCGACGAACAGCTGAGCGTCGCCTGCGCCTCCGCTCAGGGTCAGGGAGTAGCGCTCGGCGCGCTGCGGGTCGTCCTGGAACAGTTCGCGGAGGTGCGTGCCGGCGAGCTCGCGCTGGTGGGCGCGCAACGCCTCGAACGCCCGGCTCCAGGCGGCGTCGTCTCGGTTCCAAGCAGAATCTGTCATGTGCTTACCCCGCCTCAGGCCTTGTCCGGCTCGCTCGAGCGGCGCCAGACGTTGAGCTTCACGTCGACCGCGTGCTCGTCGATGCGCGCGAGCTCGTCTGGCGTGAAGTCGAGGCGGGAGAGCGCGGCGACGTTCTCCTCGAGCTGCCGGACGCTGCTCACGCCTACCAAAGCCGAGGTCACGCGCTCGTCGCGCAGGCACCAGGCGATGGCCAACTGCGACAGCGACTGGCCACGCTCTGCTGCGATCTCGTTGAGTGCCGCCACGCGTCGCAGGTTCTCCTCGGAGAGGAAGTCGTCGCGGAACGGCCGGTGCGGGCTCGGCTGCGGCCGCTCGCCCTCCGGCGCCAGGTACTTGTTGGTGAGCAGCCCCTGCGCGAGCGGCGAGAACGCGATGCAGCCGACGCCCTCCTCGCCCAGCACGTCGAGCAGCCCGCGCTCGATCCAGCGGTTGAACATCGAGTACGAGGGCTGGTGGATGAGGCAGGGCACGCCCATCTCGCGCAGCAGCCGGGTAGCGGCCCTGGTGTGCTCCGGCGAGTACGACGAGATGCCAACGTAGAGAGCCTTGCCCTGGTGCACCGCGGAGGCCAGGGCGCCCATGGTCTCCTCCAGCGGGGTGTCGGGGTCGAAGCGATGCGAGTAGAAGATGTCGACGTAGTCGAGCCCCATGCGCTCCAGGCTCTCGTCGAGGCTGGACAGCAGGTACTTGCGGGAGCCCCACTCGCCGTACGGGCCGTCCCACATCCGGTAGCCCGCCTTGGTCGAGATCACCAGGCGGTTGCGCAGCCCCGCGAAGTCCTCGTGGAGCACGCGGCCGAAGTTGGTCTCGGCCGAGCCGGCCGGAGGTCCGTAGTTGTTGGCCAGGTCGAAGTGGGTGATGCCGAGCTCGAACGCGCGCCAGAGGATGTCACGCATGTCGTCGAGCGCGCGGTCGTCGCCGAAGTTCTGCCACAGGCCGAGCGAGATGCGTGGCAGGAGCAGCCCGCTGCGCCCGACGCGGGCGTAGGTCATGGCGGGCGGCGCGGCGGGCGAGTCGGTGCTGCTGGCTTCGGACATGCCCTTCATTATGCTTCGCGTCCCTGGCGCAGCCGCTCGAGGGCCCGCCGGTCGATGAGGTCGGCCATCTTCACGCTCTCGAACGCGTCGTGGACCAGCAAGGTCGTGCGGACCCACATCGCGTTGACGTTGCAGTAGCCCTTGCGCAGCTGCGTCGCGCACTGCTGGTGGGTCTGGCAGGTGTCCATGAGCACCGGCCCGGACACCGACTGCACGACGTCGAGCAGCGTGATCTCGTGCGGGTCGACGATCAACCGCACCCCGCCGGAGCGCCCCTGCTTGTTCTCGACGAAGCCGGCGAGCGCGAGGCGCCTCAGGACCTTGGCGAGGAAGGCCGGGGGGAGCCTCAGGTCCTCGGCGATCTTGGCGTTCGAGGCGCCGGGGTTCTCGGCCACGTAGGCGATGGCGTGCACGGCGTAGCTCTCTTCGCGGCGTAGCAGCGTGCGTACGCTGGCCGCCTCTTCGGTTATCGAGTCCATTGCAGACGATGGTACCGCCGGAACTCGGAGGTGTCGGTCCGAGAACTACGTGCCGCTACGTGCCGAGGTCGCCTAGGCCGCCGTCCTCCGCCTCGCTGACGGCATCGTAAGGTGGGCCGCAGCGTGACGACCAAGCAACTGTTCGTGCTGGGAGACAGCATCTCGCTCCACTACGGCGAGCACCTGCCCAAGATGCTGCCCGCCGATGTCCAGTACCGCAGGAAAGGGCAGGAGGGCGGCGGTCCCCTGCTCGACTTCGACGAGGCCAACGGCGGCGACTCGTCGCTGGTGCTGGAGTACCTGCGGCGCAACGAGGCGTGGAGGAGTTGCGACCTGCTGCTCGTCAACTGCGGCCTGCACGACATCAAGGTCGCCAAGGGCCAACGCGAGCGGCAGGTGCCACTCACGAGCTACGTTGCCAACCTGCGCGCCGTCGTGGAGCTTGCCGAGCAGGCGGGCGCGAGGCTGGTGTGGGCCAGGACCACACCGGTCGACGACGCGATACACGCTGCAAGCGGCGGCCCGTTCGACCGCTTCTCGGCGGACTGCGAGGCTTACAACGCCGCTGCCGACGAGATCATGGCCGAAGCCGGTGTGCCTAGCATCGACCTGCACGCGTTCACCGCGTCGCTGGGCGAGCCGCTGTACTGCGACCACGTCCACTTCCACGAGCACGTCAGGGAGAAGCAGGCTGCCTTCGTGGCGGGCTGGGTCTCCGGCTTCCTGAGCCGCTGAGCTAGGTCTCCTGGCCGCGCAGGGCGCGGCGAGGCCGTTGCTCGACCGCGGTTCGCGGGCCGCGCCACCGATGACATCTGTCCCTGTTGCACAGCGAGTTGCCCACCTAATGTGGACATACATGTCCAAGTATCCCGTCCACTCTAGGAACGAAACGGTCAACGAACCGGTCAGCGACGCCGCAGCCGAGACCCGGCGCGGCCATGAAGGAGTAGCGATGAGAGACAACAGAGGCAACCTCAGCGTCGGCACGATCGTCGGGGCCGCGGCCTTGGTGGTCGTCCTGGCCGTGGCGCTCGCGGTCTTCCCTGCTCGCGGGTCCGCCGACCCGGTGCTGGCGAGCGCCGGCGAAGCCGAGTTGCAGCACACGCTCGCCGACACCAGCGGCGCCAGCCACGTCCACGACCTCGCCATCAACGCGGCCTGGGCCGAGCGGGCCCTGAGGGCCGACGAAGAGGACGCCATCCCGGTCGCCGACCTTCCGGTCATCGAAGGCGTGCTCGGCTACGCGCCCAACGCAGCCCCGCCCGTCAACCGCGACTACCGCGCCCACGTCAAGGTCGAGCTGGAGACCACTGAAGAGGTCATGGAGCTCGCCGACGGCGTCGAGTACCGCTTCTGGACCTTCGGCGGCAGCGT
>CAZQVC010000162.1:0-4525 GCA_964596625.1 uncultured bacterium
TTGATGGCGCCGGCGGTGAGGCCCGTGACGAGGTAGCGCTGCATGAACCCGGCGAAGAGCAGCCCGGGCAGCGCGATGAGCATCGCCAGCGCGCTCATGTCCTGCCAGTAGATCTGCATCTCGCCCAGGGTCTCCGCGATGATCACCGGCATCGTCTTGGCGTTGATGCTCGAGAAGATGAAGGCGAACGTGAACTCGTTCCAGGCGAGGATGAAGATGAAGGTCGCCGTCGCCGCCAACCCGGGCAACGCCAGCGGCAAGGTGATGTGCCTCAGCGCGTCCATGGCGGTGCAGCCGTCGACCCTGGCCGACTCCTCCAGCTCCTTCGGGATGGTGTCGAAGAACGACTTCAGGATCCAGATCGCGAACGGCACGTTGATCGCCGCGTAGACGATGACCAGCCCGAGGTGCGTGTCGAGGAGCCGCAGGTCGCGCATGAGCAGGAAGAGGGGGATGACCGCAGTGATGGGCGGCAGCAGCCTAGTCGCCAGCACGGCCATCAGCAGCGACGTGCGACCCTTGAAGCGCAGGCGCGAGAAGGCGTAGGCCGCCAGGCTGCCGACCACGGTCGTGAGCAGCGTGGCGAACAGCGCGATGACGATGCTGTTCTTGAGGAACGGCAGGATCGACTCGGTGCCGAACGAGAGGAACTTCTGATAGGAGTCGAAGTTCACGTCGAAGAACAGCTTCGGCGGGAAGGCGAAGATGTCGGCCCGCTGCTTGAGGGAGGTGAGGCCCAGCCACAGGATCGGCACCAACGACCAGGCCGCGAAGAAGACGATGAGGAAGATCTTGAAGAAGCCGTAGCGTCGTTGGAAGAGCAGCGGCGCCACTAGTGCTCGACCTCCTTGTAGACCAGCCTGATGTAAGCCACGCTGATCAGCGCCCCGAGCAGCATGAGCACGACGGCGATGGTCGCGGCCTGTCCCCCGTCGAAGTAGCGGAAGTAGGTCCGGTAGATGTAGATGCCGTACGGCTGCGTCGAGATGCCAGGACCGCCCCCCGTCATGATGTAGATGAGGTCGAACACCCGCAGCTTGACGATCGTCTGGAACAGCAGGGCGATGGTCAGAGACGGCCTCAGCAGCGGCAGGATCACGTGCCACAGCTCCTGCCAGGCGTTGGTGCCGTCGATCCTCGCGGCCTCCAGCGACTCCTTCGGGATGGCGGTGAGGCCGGCCAGGAGGATGATCGTGACGAACGGCGTAGAGCGCCAGACCTCGGTGATGACCACCGCGATCTGCGCCAGGTTGGTCTGGCCAAGCCAGTTGACGGGCTCACCGCCGAACAGCACGACGAAGTAGTTGACGAGCCCGAAGTCGTAGTTCCACAGCAGCCGCCAGTTGAGGCCGACCGCGATGGGCGCGATCAGATAGGGAAGCAGAACCACCGTCGCCAGCCACTTGCGCGAGTGGAAGAGCGAGGAGAGCAGCAGTGCGCCTAGCAGGCCGATCACGAACTCGAGCAGGATCGTGAGCACGACGAAGAAGGCCGTGAACTCGGAGACCTGCCAGAAGTTCGGGTCGGTGAGCAGCTTGACGTAGTTGTCGAAGCCGACGAAGCGCGTCGCGGCGGGGTTGGTGTAGCGCCAGGCGAAGAACGAGAGGTAGACGTTGTAGACCAGCGGGTAGATGAGCACGACGCCGAGCAGGGCGAAGGCCGGCATGAGCAGCAGGTACGGAACGGACCTGCGGCCCAGGCGGGGTCGGTGACCGACCCCGCCCGCCGCCCTCCCGGCTACGCTCGTCTCCCGCCGGAAGCTCGTCATCTCAGAGCAGTCTGTCGATCTGCTGACACATGGCTTGAGCGGCCTCTTCCGCGGTCTGCTGGCCCTCGAGCGCGGCGGTGAGCTCTATCGACATCGCGTCGGCCATCTCCGGGAAGCGCGGGTGCGACGGCGTGAAGCTGGAGGCCGCCGTGGCCTGCAGCCACTCGGCGCCGAGGGGGTTCTGCGCGATGAACGCGTCGTTCACGTAGGTGCTCTCGCGCACCGGGGCGTTGGCGAACTCGACCGCCATCGTGATCTGGTTCTCGACGTTGCTCAGCCACTGGACCAACTGCCAGGCCGCGTCCTTGTTGTCGCTGTTGGCGTCGATCGCGAGGCTCCAGAGCGTGTTGAGGCTGCGGCCAGCCTCGACGCCCTCGGCGGTCGGCGTGACGGCCCAGCCCACCTGGTCGGCGGAGAGCTCGTCAACCAGGCGACCGTAGTACGGCGAGAAGTAGATGCCCATCGACGCGCGCCCGGTCTGCAGCTGCCGGATCTGCTCGTCACGACCGATGGCGAACAGGTCGGGAGGCATGTAGCCGGCCTGGAAGAGATCGGCCCACAGCTGGATCGCGCCGACGCCCTCCGGCTCGGTGATGATGCAGGCGCTGCTGTCCTCGTTGAGGATCCCGCCGCCGTTGGCGAACAGCAGCCGGCCGAAGTCCTGAGCGATCTCGAAGCCGGGGATGCCGCGTTGCACCAGCCCGTAGACGTCGGTACTGCCGTCGCCGTCGGTGTCGCGCGTGAGCGCCTCGGCGGCGGCGCGCAACTCGTCCAGCGTGGTGGGCGGCTCGACGCCGGCCTCGGCCAGGTGGTCGGTGCGGTAGTAGAGCATCGTCGTGCCGCCCCTGAACGGCACGGCCAGGAGCTTCCCGTCGACGGTGTTGACGTCGATCAACGACTGGATGAGGTCGTCGACCTGATACTCCGCCGGCGAGGCCGCCAGCCGGTCCTGCAGGGGCTCGAGGAAGGCCGCGATCTCCTCGTTCATCCACGCGTCTTGCAGCGTGGCGACGTCGAAGGTGCCGGTTCCGCCGACGTACTCGATGACGGCGCGCTCCCTGAGCTGGTCGGTGGGCGCGGTCACGACGTTGACCACGATGCCGGTGGCCTCGGTGAACTCGGCGATCACCCCGCCGTCGCCGCCGGTCGCGGCGTAGAGCGTCGGGTGGATCAGCAGCGTGATCTCGTCCTGGGCAGCGCCGATGGCGGCGGCCGAGAGGCCCGCGGCGGCCAGCAGCGCCAGGGCGGTTCGTCTCAACACGGCTACGTTCAAGGTCATCTGCTTCCTTTCGTGCGTCGTCCCGGTATCGGTCCGGGTGGGAAGAGGCTCACGGCGAGGTTCAGTTGGTTCCGTCAACGACACCTCCTTGGGCCTTGAGGGTCTCGCGCAGCTCGGCGACCTCGACGTCGCGAGCGTCCTGCCAACCGTTGGCCTTCATCAGCGCAGCGGCCGTGCCTGCCGCCTGTCCCATCGCCATGCATGGGCCCATGACCCGGGCGGAGCCGTTCGCCTCGCGCGATGACGAGAAGCAGCGGCCGGCGACGAGCACGTTGCGGAGACCGACCGGCACCAGGCACTCGTACGGGATGTCGTAGGAGCGGCCGTCCTTGACAGGGATCCGCTCCTGGTCGCGTCCGCTGCCGTGCAGGTCGACGTGATGGGCGCCCTTGGCGATGCCGTGAGCCGACTTGCGGCCCTCCAGCACGTCGGCGGTGCTCAGCTCGTACTCGCCGACGACGCGGCGCGTCTCGCGGATGCCGACTCGGGGCGCGACGCCCGAGAGGTGCGAGTCGCCGAAGCCCGGCACGTCGTCCTTGAGGAACGTCGTGCACAGCCTCACCTGGGTGGTGAGCGTGGAGAGGGCGGCGCTCAGCGCGTCCATGTCGGTGGCGTCGATCTTGGCGAGCCGCGTGGTGTTCAGCCCGACCTCGCGTCGCTGCAGCGAGGTCGGCCACATGTACACGGCGGTGGTCTCGAACATCCGGCCGTCTTCGATGGCGGCGTTCATCGTGGCCCCGCGGGCGTCGAGCACGGAGAACGGGAGGCCGGCGTCGGCGACCGCGGCCGCGCACTCGGCCGGCGTCTTCTCGATGACGGGGTTCTCGGCCAGGATGAACTGCTCCGGGTTGTCGCGCATGAACGCGAGGAACTCGCCGTAGTCGACGTTGCCGAGCCGGAAGACGAGGCTGACGGGCTGGGTCTCGCCGGACGCCCCGCCCTGCCGGTAGTCGGCGCCGGCGGCGATGGCCAGGTCGCCGTCGCCGGAGCAGTCGATGAAGACGTCGGCGGTGATCAGCAGCGGTCCGTTCTTGTTGACGGCGATGATGCCGTCGAGGCGGCCGTCCTTCATCACGACGTCCTGCGCCAGCGTGTAGAGCAGCGTGGTCACGCCGCGCTTGGCCAGCTCCTCGATGAGGACGACCTTGAGGATCTCGGGGTCGAAGCACACGCCCCAGTTGAGGCGCCAGTCGAAGACCGGGCCGACGTAGCCGCCCAGCTCGTCGCTGGCGTCGAGCAGCTCACGCATGACGCCCCCGACGATCCACTCTCCCCTGGCGTTGAGCGCGCCGTCGATCGGCAGGCCGCTGATCAGCTCACCGCCGACCATCGGGCCGCTCTCCAGCAGCAAGGTCCTCGCCCCGTTGCGCGCGGCCGCCAACGCCGCGGAGACGCCTGCGCTGCCCGCTCCGACGACGACCACGTCGTAGTTCCTGCTCCTCACTACCTGCGGCATGCCTTCCTCTCCTCGTCGCTCG
>CAZQVC010000163.1:0-3096 GCA_964596625.1 uncultured bacterium
GGCGGTCGCGGCGGTTTTCGCGGCGGCGATCGTGGGGAGCGTGGCGGTGACCGCGGTGGACGCGGGGGTGAACGCAGTGGGGGACGCAGTGGCGAACGTGGTGAACGTGGAGATCGCGGCGGCTTCAGGGGTGGGGACCGTGGCCCCAACCGCGGGCCTCGCTCGGAAGACTGAACTTCAGGTGGGCCGACTTAGGCCCACCGCCAAGCCGGAGACGCGCGGCGGCGCACCCTATCGCGCCGCCGCCCAAGGCGCGAGGTCGGAGCACCACCGCCCGACCGAGCACGCACCTATCTTGCGAGCGCCGGGCTGCTTGACAGCCGGCAGGTATAGACCAACTGAGTTCGCCCGGCGTCGATCGCCGCGGGTCGTCGTAGCTCGAGGAGCAGCGCCCGTCAGGTCGATCGAGCCGGCCTAGGAGAGAGATGGCACGAGAAGAACGCAAGCTGAAGATGATCCCGCTCGGTGGCATGGGCGAGATCGGCAAGAACATGTTCGCCTTCGAGTACGAGGACGAGATCCTGCTGGTGGACGGCGGCCTCGCCTTCCCCGACGCCGACATGCTGGGCGTCGACATCATCGTCCCCAAGATCGACTGGGTGGTTGAGAACGCGCACAAGGTCAAGGGCTGGGTCCTGACGCACGGCCACGAGGACCACATCGGCGGCCTGCCGTACATGCTCAAGCTGCTCCCCAAGGTGCCGATGTACGGCGCCAAGCTCACGCTCGGCCTGCTGCGCGGCAAGTTCGAGGAGTTCAGGCTCAAGGAGTCCGACGTCGACCTCCGCGAGGTCACCACCGACGACCGCGTCAAGGTGAGCCGCAACTTCACGGTCGACTTCTTCCAGATGACGCACTCGATCCCCGACAACTCGGGGCTGGTGATCCACACGCCCATCGGTCGGGTCGTGCACTCGGGCGACTTCAAGCTCGACTACCACCCAGCCGACGGGCGCACCAGCCACCTGCACAAGCTCTCGCAGGCGGGCCAGGAGGGCGTGCTGCTGCTCATCTCCGACAGCACCAACGCCGAGCGGCCGGGCTACACGCCGAGCGAGCGCGACGTGATGAACGCGGTCGACGACATCGTTGCGCGCGCCAAGGGCCGCGTGATCGTCACGACCTTCTCCAGCCACGTTCACCGGCTGCAGAACTTCGTGCGCGTCGCGGAGAAGCACGACCGCCGCGTGGTCATGGAGGGCCGCTCCATGATCAAGAACGCGAGCATCGCGCAGGACCTCGGCTATCTCAAGGCCAAGGACCCGTTCGTCTCGAGCGACGACCTCGGCGACATGCAGAACGACAAGGTGCTGTTCCTCTGCACCGGCTCGCAGGGTCAGCCGATGGCCGCCCTGTCACGCCTGGCGGCCGGCACGCACCGCAAGATCCGCCTGCAGCCGGGCGACACCGTGATCCTCTCCTCGAACCCGATCCCGGGCAACGAGGAGGCCGTCGGCCGCGTCATCAACCAGCTCTACGAGCGCGGCGTCAACGTGTTCTACCCGCCAACCTACAAGGTGCACGCCTCGGGCCACGCCAGCCAGGAGGAGCTCAAGCTCATCCTCGACCTGACCAGGCCGAAGTTCTTCGTGCCGTGGCACGGCGAGATGCGCCATCAGGTCAACCACCTGCGCCTCGCCGACTCGATGGCCCACCCGCCGACCAAGAGCATGATCGTCGCCAACGGCGACGTCGTGGAGATCACCCGCGACGACATCAAGGTCACGGGTCAGGTCGAAGCCGGCATCATCCTCATCGACAGCATGGGCAAGGCCGGCGACGAGGTGACCGAGCCGATCATCCGCGACCGCCAGACCCTGTCGGCCGACGGGGTGGTCGTGATCATGGCGCTGGCCAGCAAGAAGGGCTCGACCGTCGAGGTCATCACCCGCGGCGTCGTCCAGGGGCAGAACGGGCTGGTCAAGGAGATCGAGCGCATCGCGCTGGAGAACCTGCAGCGCGGCGTGCGGGAGAAGAAGCCGCTCAACGACATCCGCGACGACATCTTCTACCCGGTGCGGCGCTACCTGCGCAAGCAGACGGGCCGCAACCCGCTGATCGTCCCGACCGTCATCGAGAGCTAGGCCGACGCGTGGACGCTGCCGACCCCGACCGCCGACCGCCCGTTTAGGGAAGGGTCATGCCTCGACTGTTCGTCGCCGCGCCTATCGACGAGGCCGTGAGGAGCAACCTGGCTCGGGTCGGCACGGCCGCGGACGCCAAGAGCGTGCGCTGGGTCGAGCCGGAGAACCTGCATCTCACGCTCGCCTTCCTCGGCGAGGTCGATCAGAGGTCCTTGCCGCTGGTGGAGGACGCCGTCTTCGCGGCCACCGAGGGGGAGTCTTCCCCGTTGCGCCTCAGCGCGCAGGGCCTCGGCGGGTTCCCCGACGAGAGGTCGGCGCGGGTGCTGTGGGCCGGCGTGGACGGCGAGGTGCCGAGGCTCCTCGCCCTGCGCAAGCGCTTGGTCGCCGAGCTGCGAAGCGCGGGCTTCGAGGTCGACGCTCGACGCTTCCGTCCGCACATCACGCTGGCGAGGTTCCGGTCGGCCCAGCCGCTGCCGTCACGGCTCGCCCGGTTGCAGGAGTTCGGGGAGTGGCAGGTCGACGAGCTGCAGGTGATCGAGAGCCATCTGCGGCCGTCCGGCGCGCGTTACGTCGTAAGGGCCGACGTGCCGCTGGTCGACGGCTGAAGCTGCGCCCCGTTCGTGCGGCCGCTGGTCGACGGTCGAGACGGCGACGTGGCGGGGCCGCTCGGTCATCTTCTGGTGAGCGCGGCTAGCTCGCCTGGAACGGCCGCTCCCGGAAACTCGCAGGATCGTCCCCGTCGAACCAGGCCTTGACCCTCTCGAGCTCCTCTGCCAGCACCCCGGCGCCTTGGCTCGGCAGGTCCTCCGCCACCAGGAGCGCGTTGTTGACGCGCTGCTGCGAGTCGTAGCCTGCGGCAGCCACGTAGCGGCCGTCCCTGAACAGCTCGATGGCCCGGGCGAGCGGCACCTCGTACACCACGTCGACCTCGCTCGCGCGCAGGCCTAGTTCACTGAGCGGCGTGTCGTTCTCGACGGCGTAGACGTCCTGGAACTCACGGTCGAGGTAGTCG
>CAZQVC010000163.1:3196-4506 GCA_964596625.1 uncultured bacterium
CCGGTGTCGTCGAGCACGTCGAGGAGCTCGGCTTCGGCTTCACCAGGCTGTGATGCGATCACGGCTCGATGATACGTCGCCTCACAGCCGCAGCAAACCCACGGCCGCCGCCACCAGCCCGATGGCGAGCGAGGCCGCGCCGAGCCAAAGCAGAACGATCAAGCCGTTGGGCTTCTCGGCCCCCTTGTGGACCACCGACAGGAAGAAGCCTGCCGGCATGAGGATCGCCGCGAACAGCACGCCGTACGACAGCCGCAGGGCCAGGCCCGTGACGCCGGCCAGGTCGACTATCAAGGTCGTGAGCAGGCCGAGTGTGACGAGCATGCCGGCGTGACCGTGGCCGGCGCGGAAGAAGGTCTTCTGCAACGGCGTGGCCGGCATGCCGCCACGCACCGTCCTGAGCACGACGGTCCCGCCGTACGCGATGAAGATCACCGTGAGCAGGACGATCGCGGCACTGGTCGCGAACGCTTCCGAGATCAACGAGTCTACGGGCATGAGCACCTCTCTCCGCTCGGCGGCGCCGTCGCCTCGTACGTCCGAGCCGGCGCCACCATCTTGCCAGTGTCAAGATAGCAGCAGAAGCGTATTCTTTCCAGTGGTAAGATAACGTCGTGTCGTACCACCACGGCAGCCTGCGCGAGACGCTCCTGGAAGCCGCCGCGAAAGCGGTCGCACAGCACGGCGTGGCCGCCCTCAGCCTGCGGGCCCTGGCCCGTGAAGCGGGCGTGAGCCACACCGCACCGCGCCATCACTTCGGCGACAAGCAGGGTCTGGTGACCGCCCTGGCCGCGACCGGCTACGAGCTACTCGCCGAACGCCTGCTGGCGGCCGGCGACGACTTCCTCGAGATGGGCGTGGCCTACGTGCGCTTCGCCCTCGAGTGTCCCGGCCACTTCGCGGTGATGTACCAGCCAGAACTGGTCGACGAGGCGGACGCCCAGCTGATCGCCGCGCGAGGTCGCACGCGCGAGGCTCTGGTCACCGGCTCGCTGAAGATCGCGGACACGAGTACGGACTCCACGCCCACTGCCCTGCCGCCAGCCGCGCTGCTGGCCTGGAGCGCCGCGCACGGCCTCGCCAACCTCGCGTTGACCGGGACGTTGGAAAGGCTGGGACACGGAGCCAGCGTCGACGAGCTCACCGAAACGGCACGGCGAGCGCTGAACCTCCTGGGAAGCACGTGATATGCTCTGTGGTCGACCGCGGCTCCCCACCGCGGCCGCACGATCCGGGGTGTAGCGCAGCCTGGTAGCGCACTTGACTGGGGGTCAAGTGGTCGTCGGTTCAAATCCGGCCACCCCGACCAA
>CAZQVC010000164.1:0-4475 GCA_964596625.1 uncultured bacterium
GCAGATCGTCGAGCTCGGAGCTGTAGGGCCTGCCGAGCGTGCGCAACAGATCGACCCGGTGCAAACGCACGGCGGCCTGCTCCTGTAGCAATCCCATGTCACCGAACGACTCGATGAGGTCTTCGAGTTCCTCCATGGCATGAGCGGGGGTATAGCGCCCCTGCCACAGCATGAGGAGAACCTCGCGGAAACGGAAGCTGAGCCTGTCGGCCTTGTCGGAGATGAGCTCTTGTGACCTCGTGATGTGCTCGTTGGCACCGGCGAAATCCTTGCGGGAGCCGAGGATCGTTACCAGGGACAGACGAGCTAGTAGCTCTTCGTAGTTGAAGCCCAGGCGGGATGCCAGCTCGATCGTGTAGTTGTATTTTTGGATGGCGTCGCGAGTGTTTCCTTGGGCAAGGGAGATTTCACCTAAGAGATAGTTGCGCTCTCCTTGACAATTCTGTGGCGCACTTTCCATGTCCAGAGATTGAAGTTCCAGGCGGGCTTCTTGATGCCGACCTAGGCCAACCAAAACGGATGCTCGTCGAAGTCGAACCTTGATCTGCTCGATTCCAGTAGTAGTAGACATGCCGCGTTCAATGAACCACAATGCCCTTTGGGATCGCCCAATCCGACCGTATAGGACTGCAAGCTGTGCCAAGACTGATGGCGCAAGGACAGGATATTCTGGCAAACCTTGTATACGCCTCCAGGCCTCCTCTGCTGCTCGCAATGCCTCTCTGAGGTTGCCGGAGTTCTCTTCTTGAAGGCTCAAAACGCGGAAAAACAAGGCCTTGTCGTAATCAGTCAGCCGGTCGAGAACTATTTGTGAGAGTTGTTTAGACGCCTCATCGCCGCGTTCTAGAAATGGCAGAAGGTGAGCTAGGTTTATCCGTGCGCCCTCATCCCCCAGCGCCACAGCCTTCTCGAGGCAATTTAGTGCATCAGAGTCTCTAAGCAACTGGTAATAACAAACCCCGACCCACCGAAGGTCGGCAGGAGTAGGCTCCTCGATTTCGACAAACTTGTCTACACCAATTTCAAATTCGTCAAGAAAGGCCCAACCCTGGATATCGCTCTCAATTACTACGCCGGGAAAGACTTGATCAATCTTGTTCTTCACCTCGGCGCCAATTGGGTCGCGGTGTTGCTGTGGCAATGTAGTGGCCCCAAACGCAGGCATTAGTGGCCAATCTTATAATTCCTCAATTGCAATTGCCGGAAATCTACCACAATTTATCCCACAAAACGCGGCCGGGTGCGTCTTTAAGTGCATGCCGTGCTAACGACCGTTGCCCCATTTTCGATGACGTCCTGAGCCTGTCGTCGGGAGTAGAGAGGGATGACACCCAAAAGACTCAAGACTTGTTGTTAATCCTGATTGACGGTTAAAGATTCTCCTGGTATTCTTGACCCAAGTCTCGGGTTGGGAGGCCTAGGGACTCGGAGTCTGGGAGGACTTCAGTTGGTCGTAGGCTAGCGCTTCTTTGGTTGCTGGCAAAATTGTTGTATAGGCCGCGGTTTGGCGTACAAATCCGTAGCCGGGAGGATGGGAAGAGGAATGAAAAACACGGGGAAAAGAATTTTTGCGATTCTGATTGCAGTTGGTGTGACCAGCCTGCCCCTTTTGGCGTCGGCCGGTCTGTTCTGGTCACAGCGCTAGATAAGAAATAAGTATTGTAAGGGCCGCCCACTGGGCGGCCCTTTTTCATGCAATGTTGGCAATTGCCTACCTGCTATCTGGCGAGTGTGATGCATGGGCTATAACTAAGACTGAAACAAATTGAGGAAAAACTGATATTCAAGCTGAAGGAATTTTGCCGGCTATGAGATCTCCCACCGCATCTTCTACTACGCTTTGGAGCGATCGGGTGGCAGAACAACTCCTGCAGTCCGGCAAGCGAACGCTTTTGGTAAGTCATCCGGATAGCGGGATCGAATGGGCTGTTAGACGTTTAGAAATCGCAAATGTGCTCACGTTGAGACTTTGGTCCGATGCAAGCTCTAAGGTCCCCCTGAAGCAAAGGATCGCCGAAGCGGTAGAGCGAACATTTGGCCACGATTTAGTCGATGCAACACTGCCATACCAAATCCTGCTCCAACGAGTTCGAGAGTTACTAGAGCGGGTCGGCCCAGTACTCACCATTGTTGGCTGGATTGAACACTTGCAGCCGGATGTTCAGCAATTCTTGGAGGCCCTTCCAGACAACTGCCAAACAATCGCCATTTCAAGAGCGAAGCCGCGACAGTTGACCAGCGTCGGCTTCAAGGCACTTGATACAGAATTCTTATCGATGCGTCCGGAAGAAGCACGTGTGGCCGTATCCGATGGTTATTCCTGGGAACTTGTGGATCGCGCGTACAAAGCGTCCAGTGGCAAGTTTGGTGCCTTCATGTCGGCATTGGATGCGGAACTTCCATTGCCAAGAGAAGAAGCGAGTGGACCGAGATTAGAGCGCCAGACGTCTAGGGCGCTTGAGAGTGTGAGTGAACATGTTCTGCGCTCTTTGTGGAAGGGCGGAAGAACTATTGAAGCGTTTGACTTGGCCTGCACAAATCTCCCGTCGCTAGTTCCCGATTTTGTGGAGAAGGCCGGGCATCTCTTATTTGATTGTGGAGCGTTCCAGTACCTTTGGGATTGCCTAGGAGTCTTGCCTCAAGAGATTCGTCAGCAACCGCGCGTTGCGTACTGGATATATGCCACCGGTGCTGCGACGAACCGCTTACACGAAGTCCAAGACCTTGCTCAGAGTGTTCTTGACCGCTTTGATGCGCCCGATCTAAGAGCTGCTGTCGCTGTGATGCGTCCTGGGGCACGCATTGATCACGAGACCGAACGCGCCATTCGCTGTGCAGAATCTCCGATAACTGTTCGTGCAAGAGCATTTGCCCAAGCTCTTTGTGGAGATCGTCACTCACCTGTACTGCTGCTACGACGTGCGATGACATTGGCAGAGGGAATCGGCGCAAATCACCTTGTTATTGCCTGTGCCCTGGACCTAAGTAACCAAGAAATTACCTTAGGCCGTTTGCAGAGCGGCCGAGACTGGGCAGTCTGGGCGTTAGGACAGATCAATCAACGAAGGCTAGCTGAGGATTATCGGCAGCAGACAGCACTCGCAGGGGCGACATTTGCGAGCCTATTGATTGGCGATCTCGAGGAAGCGTCGCGGTACGTGTCTGACTTGATGCCTGATGTGAGACGTATCGGAGTCCCCACTTATGAGAGCGTAATTTCGACACTCGGAGACTGGCACTTCCTGAATGGGGACATTGGTGAGGCGAGCTTCTATTACGAACGCAACCTCACCCGTGGACCGTTCTCCCAATATGCATCGGCTTCATTGGACGTCGTAAAGGCAAGAATTGCGGAAGAGAACTATACAAGCGCCTTGCAACAGGCCCAGATAGCTCATTCCATCAGTCGTACTTCTTCGCCTTTGGAGAAGGCGCTAGGATCTCTAGCCCTCGGCATGGCATTGTCGTTCTTTGATGATTCAGAATCGCAGGTGCACTTGCGCGAAGCCCAATCCGCTCTATCTCAGACAAGTTACGCAATTTTCGAATCGCAGGCTCATATTTGGTGTGCTCGTACAGAATTCGAGCAAGGCGATTTGGAAGCAGCGCGGAGTTCGCTCGAGGCAGCGTCGATGTTTACGTCTGAAATGGGCACGCTAGGTTGGTCACTTCTATTGGCAAATTATAGGAAGATCAATGAACTCATAGCACTGCAGGCGACCGGATTTGCTGACGTTGAACTTGAATTCCTCGGAAAGAGCATCGTTAGGGTGCGCCATAACGAAGAGAATCCCTCGATGCGCCAATGTGAAATTCTGGCATTGTTAAGTGACCGCAATGGCGGCGTAACAGGCGAGCAATTGCAATTGCAGTTGTTTGGTGATGCAGTAACCATTGCAACTACCAAAGCCACGGTGTCACGCCTGCGGAAGATTGTGCCAATTAGTTCTGCGCCATATAAAATTGAAGGTACGGTTCAGGCCGACTTCGTGGACCTATTAAAGCATCTTCATCATGGTCAGCTTCATCAGGCCCTAAGGCTCTATAATGGTCCGCTCTTACCCGGCTCGGACGCTCCCGGGGTCGTAGAATTAAGGCGGTACATTACTGAATGTTTGCGGAGTGCGATCATGACCTCCAACGATGCTGAGTTGTTAATTCAATTGGCCACGATTCTCGAGGACGACCTAGAAGTATGGGAGGCGGCAAAGGCGGCTCTCTCCGTCGATGATAGGCGAAGGCCATTAGTTAACGCCAGAATTCGGAGAATCAGGGCAAGTTGGTAAGACTCTCATCGCCGCACCTGTAATGCTACGCCGGGTGTTGCGCTAACAGCGCGGCAATGTATTGAGCTCGGGACTGAAGTCCAAGTTTACTTATTGCATTGGAGACATGCGCATTTATGGTCTTTGTCGAGACCTTTAGGGCGGCAGCGGATTGTGCGGTGTCACAACCTTGGAGCAAGAGGCGAGTAA
>CAZQVC010000165.1:0-1830 GCA_964596625.1 uncultured bacterium
GGGTTGTCGGAGTGCCAATGGTGGTTCTGGTAGCCGGGCGCGGCGTGCAGGTCGATGATCGCGTAGAGGCCGGCGTCACGCAGCAGGTCGATGACCCGGTCGAGCTTGGCGAAGCCCTCCTCCTTGAGCTCGAAGGGCGCTGCGTCGTCCTCGAAGTGGCGGTAGTTGACGGGCACGCGCACCGAGTTGAGGCCGAGCGAGGCGATGAACTCCGCGTCGGCGCTGTTAAAGAACGCGCGCTCGTAGGCGTCGAAGAAGGCCTCGTACGACTCCCGGCCCATGCTCCTCAGCAGGAGGCGTCGTATGGCCTCCTCGTTGCCGGGGTAGCCGGTGATGAAGTCCTCGAGGTTGAGCAGCCCACCCAGGCCGAAGCCGGTCAGCCGGACCGGTCGTCCGCGGTCGTCGGCGAGCCTGTCACCGTCGACCTTGAGCCAGCGGAGCTCACCGCTCGCGCCGACCCGCTCGGCCCCGTGGCCGCCGGCGCTCGCCCCGCTGGCAGGCGCGCCGGCGCGCGCCACGGAGCCGGTTCTCGTCTCGTCGTTGGATCTCATCCTCACTCCTTGACTGGTCCTTGTAGCCAGGCGGACGCCTCGGCCCGGTCGGCGAAGCGGCCGAGCGCCAGGCCTTGAACGACCGCGTTGCCGAGGGCCGTGGCTTCGGGGGAGCCGACCACGACCTGCCGGCCGGTGCGCTCGCGCAGCAGCTTCAGGAACAGCGCCATGCGCGCGCCGCCGCCGACGACCACTACCCTCTCGAGGGGCACGGCGTTCAGGCCCTCGAGCTCCTCGATGACGGTTGCCGTGCCCTCGACTATCGACTCCAGCACGCAGCGGGCGACGACCGCGGGTGGCGTGCCGCGGGGCAGACCCGTGGATTCCAGCACGGCCTCGACCATGTCGGCGGCGTCCAGCAGGCCCTTGTCCAGCACGTCGAGGCGGGGCAGCTGGCCGCCTACCGCCTCAGCGCCCGCCAGCACCTCGGCCATGGCCTGGTCCTGCCAGGCGGCAAGGCAGCGCTCGAGAACCCAGAAGCCGACGACGTTCTTGAGGAACCGCACGCCGCCCAGCGCGCCGGCCTCGTTGGAGAAGTTCAGTTCACGTGCCGCGGCGGAGGTGTCGGGCTCGGGGCGCTCGACGCCGACCAGCACCCAGCTGCCGGCGGACACGAAGACGTCGCCCTCACGCCCGCCCGGGGCGCCGAGGAACGCGCTAGCCGTGTCGTGGCTGCCGACGACGGTGACGGGCACGCCTCGCCAATGACCGGCGCTGGCCCCGGCCGTCACGGGCTCGGGCAGCAGGTCGCGGGGAACGCCGACCTCGGCCAGCAGGTCGTCCGACCAGGTCCTGGTGCGCGCGTCCATGAGGCTGGTCGTCGAGAGGTTCGAGACCTCGGCCCCCGCGAAGCCGCATAGCTGGTGCACGAGCAGGTCGGGCAACAGCAAGAGCCGCCGGGCCCTGTCGAGGAGCTCCCGACGCTCGACAGCGAGCTGGAAGACCGTGTTGATGCCCATGAGCTGTATGCCCGTCGTCTCGTAGAGGCGTCGCTCGCCGATGCGAGCAGCGACCTCCTCCCAGCCCGCCGTGCGCGAGTCGCGGTAGGAGACGGGCGGGGCGAGGAGCTCGCCGCCGCCGTCGAGCAGGCCGTAGTCGACCCCCCAGCCGTCGACGCCGATGGAGGCGACCGGCCCGGCCGCGAGGCCCATCTCCAACCCCTGCACGACGTGGCTCACGATGCCCTGCCAGTCCCAGCGGAGGTGGCCGTCGATCCGGTTCGGGGCGTGATGCCAGCGGTGCAGCAGCTCGACCTCGGGGGCCGGCGCCGCGAGGTCGA
>CAZQVC010000165.1:1930-4426 GCA_964596625.1 uncultured bacterium
CCCGACTCGCGGTAGGCGAGAAGCGGGTCGATAGCCCCGCCGCCCAGCCGCCGGGCCTCGGCGACCAGCGGCCGCACGTCGGTCCTGAAGGCCGCCTGGAGCAGCTCCTGGCACAGCGCGGGGTCGTCTTGGTCCTGGGCCGCGCTGAGCGCCTCCCGGTCGACGAGCATGGCCTGCGCGTAGGCGATGGCGATCGCCTCGGTCGCCTGCATCAGGTCCTCGAGAGGGTCCTTCAGGTTGTGGCTCTGGTCGATCATCAACGCGAGCTCCGGCAGCTCGCCGCCCCCGGCGGTAAGCAGCTCGCAGAAGACCAGGAAGAGCTGGAACGGCTTGACCGAGCCCGTCGTCAGGTCGTCGTCGCCGTAGCGCGCGTCGTTGAAGTGGAAGCCGCCGAGCCGCCCCGTCATGGCCAGCCGGCTCACGACCTGCTCGATGTTCGTGTTCGGGAGGTGGTGGCCCAGGTCGACGAGGCAGGCGCAGCGTGGGCCGGCGGCCTGCGCCAGCAGCAGCGAGCTGCCCCAGTCGGCGTTGACCGTGGCGTAGAAGGCCGGCTCGTACGGCTTGTGCTCGGTGAACATGCGCCAGTCGTCCGGCAGGTGGTCGTGCACCGCGCGCAAGGCGCCCGCGGTGCGCTCGAACTGCGTGCGGTGGTCGGCCTGGCCCGGGTAGCTGGTGCCGTCGGCCAGCCAGATCGTGATGGCCTTCGAGCCGAGCTTCACGCCCAGGTCCACGACCTGCAGGTTGTGCTCGACGGCGGCCTCGCGCACCGCGGGGTCGGCGCTGGCGAAGCTGCCGAACTTGTAGGACAGTCGTCCGCCGCGGGTGGTGGCCGCGTTGTCCTGGAAGGTGTTCGAGTTCATCGCGTCGAAGCCGATGCCGCGCGCGGCCGCGTGCTCCTTGAGCGCGGCCGGGTCGTCCGGAAGGTCCCACGGCACGTGCAGCGAGACCGTGCGGTTGGCGGCGGTGAACGCGTTGAGCACGGCGATGTCGTCGATCTTCTCCGCGGTCGTGCGGGGCTCGCCCCCGATGGGGAAGCGGCCGAAGCGGGTGCCTCCGGTGCCGACGGCCCAGGAGGGCGCGGCCACGGAGAACCCTCGCAGCGCGGACACGATCTTCTCCGCCGACGCCCCGGCCCGCGTCAGGCGTGCCTCGAGGTGGTCGAGATCGGCGGCCAGCTCGTCGCCCACCCTCGCGTTCGCTCGCTCGATCAGCTCGCGCAGCCGCGGCGCGTCGCTGTAGCTACTCGTCATCCAGCTCTCCTCCCGAAGTCAGCGCGCGGCTCGGCCGCGCGGCTCATCGCAGGAAGGCGGCAACCACGCCGCCGTCGACCGGCACCAGCAGGCCCGTGGTGCGCGCCAGCTCCCCAGCGAGCAGGGCGAACACCGCGGCGGCCACGTCGTCCGGCACGATCTCGCGCTTGAGCAGGGTGCGGCCGGCGTAGTACTCGCCGAGCCGCTCCTCAGGCACGCCGTAGACCTTCGCGCGCTCCGCTCCCCAGCCGCCGGCGAAGATGCCGGAGCCGCGCACGACCCCGTCGGGGTTGACGCCGTTGACCCTGATCCCGTGCTCGCCGAGCTCGGCGGCGAGGAGCCTTACCTGGTGGGCCTGGCTGGCCTTGGCGGAGCCGTAGGCGAGGTTGTTCGGGCCGGCGACGACGGCGTTCTTGCTCACCACGTAGACGATGTCGCCGCCCGTGCCCTGTTCTGTCATCACGCGCGCAGCCTGCTGGGAGACCAGGAAGGAGCCCTTGGCCATGACGTCGTGCTGCCTGTCCCAGTCGGCTTCGCTGGTCTCGGCCAGGCTCTTCGACAGCGACAGCCCGGCGTTGTTGACGACGACGTCGACGCCGGCCCAGCGGCGCACCGCGGCGTCGAAGGCCGCGGCCACCTCGGCCGGCGACGTCACGTCGGCAGCCACCGCCGCGGCGTGGTCGCCACCGCCCAGCTCCGCGGCGACCGTCTCCGCGGCGGCGAGGTCCCTGTCCACGACCGCGACCGCCGCCCCCTCGGACCGGAGTCGGTGGGCGATCGCTCGGCCGATGCCGGAGCCGGCGCCGGTGACCAGCGCGACCTTGCCGGCGAGGGGCTTGGGCGGCGGACGGCGCTTGAGCTTCGCCTCCTCGAGCGCCCAGTACTCGACGGCGAACTTCTCGTCATCGGGGACCGGGGTGTAGCGCGAGACGGACTCCGCGCCGGTCATGACGTTGATCGCGTTGAGGTAGAACTCGCCGGCGATGCGCGCGGCGTCGGCGCTGGCGCCGAAGCTGAACATGCCGATGCCGGGGATCAGGAAGATCGCCGGGTCGGCGCCGCGCATGGCGGGGGAGTCGGGCGAGGCGTGCCGCCGGTAGTAGGCGGCGTACTCCTCGCGGTACTCCCGGTGGAGCTCTTGCAGGCGGGCGCGCTGTTGCGCAGCGGCCTGCACCGCGTCGCCGTCATCGTCGCCCGCGCCGTAACCGGTTACAGGAGCAGCGTCGAGAAAGAGCGGGCGGATCTT
>CAZQVC010000166.1:0-4362 GCA_964596625.1 uncultured bacterium
GGCGAGATCGAGCGTGGCAAGGCCGAGCGGATGCGCAGCGCAGAGCCGACTAACTAGCCGCGGCGGCCCCACGCCATATGAGTTACCCACCAGGGCCAAGGCGGCCCAACGTCTACCATCGCGCTGTGCTAGGAGTCCGCAGCCATTTTGCGCAACGAGCGGCCGTCGGCCTGCGTGTCGTGGGGGCCGATCGGTGCGCGATCCTGATCGTGGCCGTGGCGCTCGCCAGCTGCGGCGCCGCGCCTCCCTCCGCTCCGGGCGACCCCGAGCCGGCACCGCCTCCGACCCTGGCGGACTGCCAGGTGTTCCCGGCCGACCACGTGTGGAACGCGCGCGTCGACGATCTGCCTCTTCACGGGTCGTCCGACGCGTACGTGGCCGAGATCGGGGCCGACTCGCCGGTGCATCCCGATTTCGGCTCCGGGTTGTGGGAGGGAGCGCCGATCGGGATCCCCTTCACGGTCGTGCCGGCCGGCCAGCCGCGCGTGCCGGTGAGCTTCTACTACCCAGCCGAGAGCGACCCCGGACCGTACCCGGTGCCGCCGGACGCGCCTGTCGAGGGCGCGCCGCCTGGCGGCGTCGCCGCGGGCGGGGACCGTCACGTGCTGGTGGTGGACGCCGGCGAGTGCGTGCTCTACGAGCTGTTCGACGCGGAGCTCCAGGACGACGGCTCCTGGGAGGCCGGCTCCGGCGCCAGGTTCGAGCTTGACGGCTACGAGCTGCGACCCGACGGGTGGACCTCGGCCGACGCTGCGGGCCTGCCGATCCTCCCCGGACTGGTGCGCTACGAGGAGGTCGCGGCTGGCGAGATCGCGCACGCCCTGCGCTTCACCGCGCCCCGCACCCGCGACCGCCACGTGTGGCCGGCCCGGCACCACGCGTCGGACCTGAGCGGATCGCAGTACCCGCCGATGGGCGCGCGCTTCCGCCTGCGGTCGGACTTCGATACCTCGGCGATGTCGCCCGAGGCCAAGGTCATCGCCGAGGCGCTCAAGCGTTACGGGATGATCCTGGCCGACAACGGCTCGGCCTGGTTCCTCTCCGGGGCCCCGCACGAGGCGTGGGACAACGACGCGCTGCGCGACCTGCGAACCATCGAGGGGCGAGACTTCGAGGCCGTCGACACGTCGTCGCTGATGCTCGACCCCGACTCCGGCAAGGTGAACCGGTAACGCCCGCTCCCCGCCACGCGTCGAGGGCCGCTATCATGGGCCGCGACCGAAACCTCGGTCCCGGACGAGCGTCGACGTACCCGGTCATGACAAGACGTCGCGTGAGAGGTGGTTTCACGTGGCATGGTTCGTGCTCATAGTCTCCGGCGCGTTCGAAGCCGTCTGGGCGACGGCGCTCGGAATGTCAGACGGGCTTAGGAAGCTCGGCCCCAGCGTCGTGTTCTTCGCGGCGTTGGCCGTCAGCATGGCCGGGCTCGCCTACGCGATGAAGACGCTGCCGACCGGCACCTCGTACGCCATCTGGGTGGGGGTGGGAGCGTCGTTGACGGTCATCTACGCGATGGTGACGGGCACCGAGCCGGTGTCGACGGCCCGCGTGCTGCTGCTCCTCGGCCTCATCGGCTGCATCGTCGGCCTTAAGCTGGTCAGCTAGCGCGTGAGCCTCAGCCGATCCGTGAGCGGTCGGCCGCAGAGCGATCGCTGAGCCGCTGCGCCAGCAGCCAGTCGAGCAGATCGCTCTCTTCGTACGCCCGGTCCCACGAGTTGTGGCCGACGCCGGGGTAGACGGTGAACCGCGGCTCGCCGCCGTGTGCGCGTATCGCCTCCACCAGCTCGTAGGATTCGTCGATTGGCACGACCTCATCGGCGTCGCCGTGGAACACCCAGGTCGGCACAGCGGCGAACTCCTCGGTGACGAACGAGGCCGTGTGGCGGCCGCAGATCGGCGCCAGGCCCGCGAAGCTGCCGGGGTCCGAGCCGACCAGCTCGCAGGCGCCGCCCCCGCCCAGGCTCAAGCCGGTGACGCTGATGCGGTCCCGGTCGATGCCAAGCTCGTCGACGCAGCGCCCGACCAGCGCGCTAACCGCCGGGATCTGCGGCGACCAGAGCTGGCCGGCAGGGCACTGGGGCGCGATCACGACCGCGGGCAGCTCGAGCCCTTCCGACAGGAGCCTGGGGAGTCCTTGCCGATCGAGCAGCGCGAGGTCGCTGCCCCGCTCCCCCGCGCCGTGGAGGAACACGATCAGCGGTAGGCGCTCGCCTCCGCCGTCACGTTCGGGCCGGTACAGCAGGTAGTCGAGGGAGAAGTCGAGCTCGATGGTGGCGGAGAAGTGCTGAGCGCTCAATGGCATGCACAGAACGTACAGCGGGCGGCGGTCGAGCGGCCAATTGTTTAGTGACGGCAGACCGAGGCGGCGCCCAGCCTTGTAAGGGCGCCGTCAGGCTCCCTGAGGCATCATCCAACGTGAAGCGGACGCCGCCAGAACCACCAGAACAGTCCCAGAAGAGTCCAGCCCGGCGGCGGAATCAAGATGCACAGGAACCTTGATCGAGACAAGCTGTTGGCCGCTCTCTCCGAACTGTCGGAGGATCGAGACGAGGCGTTGGCTACGCTGCCCGAGGTGCTATCCCTTCAGGGCGAAGGCCACGTCACGGTGAGCATCGTCGACCCCGACGGCATCCTGCGCATAACCGGCAGCAACGACGCTGCCTTGGCCCCCGGGACGGTCGTGCCGGGCGACGGCATCGTCGCCGCCACCGTGCGGGAGGGCCGCTCCACCTACGTGACCAGCACCCACGAGCACCCCAGCTACCGAACGCTGGCCGCTCCGCTCTACCCGGTCGAGTTCGCGTTGCCGATCTTCGAGAGGGGCGCCGTGGTCGCCGTGCTCAACCTCGAGCGCGAGCGCCCGCTCCTGCCCGTGGAACGCCACGCGCTCGAGGTCTTCACCAGCGGCGTCAGCCGGCACATCACGCAGACCTCGCGCAGCCGCGAAGCCACGATCTCGGCCGAGCTGAGCCTTCGGCTGGTGGGCAGCCGGACCGTGGGCGACGCGGCCAAGGCGGCGCTCGACATCATCACCCCGGCCGTCGGCTCCTCGGCCGCCGCGATCCTCACCGATCGGCGCGGTCGCATGGCCGCGATCGCGCATCACGGAGCCGAGGGGCCAAGGGCCAGCGCGCTGGAGCGAGGCACCCCTTACCCGCACGGCTTGGCCTGGGAAGCGTGCCTCACGGGTGAGGCACGCCTGACCCGCGACTACCAGCGCGACCCGCGAGGCCTCGACGCGCTGCGCAAGATGGTCGAGCCGGTAATCGTGGCCGTGCCGATCGAAGCGCAGCCGGCGCGGCGCTTCGTGCTCTGCCTCGAGTTCACGGAGGTCGCGCAGATCACCTCTGCCGACATCGAGACGCTGCAGAGCGCCGGGCGGCAGCTGGCCACCATCTTCACCAACATCCAGGGGCGCGCCCTGCAGGACCATCTGCTCGACCTGCACACCAGCGCCTTCGAGCGCGAGGCAGCCGACCTCTACCAACGCGTGCTCGACGCCGCCGTCGAGCACGTGCCGGGCGCGGAGGCCGGCAGCCTCCTGCTCCGCCGTGACAACGATGGCGACTTCTCCTACCAGGCCGTCAACGGCTTCGACTTCGAGCTGCTGAAGGACACGTGCCTGCCGGAAGAGAACATGCGCCGCTGGTACGACAGCGGCGACTCGGAGTGGAGCGCTGGGCGGGCGCGCATCCTCTCGGCCGACTCCCTCGACCTGGCGGAGTTCAGCCGTCGATCGGGTGACCGCGAAGAGCCGGTCAAGGCGGGCAACCTCGACCATCTGAAGTGCACCGCCTGTCTGCCCGTCGTCTACCGCGGGGAGGTGCTGGCGATCCTCAACCTCGACAACTTCACCAGGCCTGACGCGTTCGGCAGCGACAGCCTGCACGTCCTCAAGCAGTTCGCCTCGCCCGTCGCCGCGCTCCTGGCCTCGGCTCGCCACCGCGACGAGCTGACCCGCGCCAGCCGCACCGATCCACTCACCGGGCTGGCCAACCGCAACGGCTTCGGGCCGGAGCTGGAGCGGCACCACGCCCGCGGCCTGCGCGACGGCAGGCCCTACAGCGTGCTGGTGATGGACCTCACCGGCTTCAAGGTCGTCAACGACACGCTCGGCCACGCTGTCGGCGACGTGGCGCTCAAGGCCGTCGCTGCAGCGTTGTCCAACGCGGCGCGCGAGGGCGACATCGTCGCGCGCTGGGGCGGCGACGAGTTCGTGGCGCTGCTGGCCGGCGCCGACGCGGCGGCCGCCGCCGACGTCAGCGAGCGCTTCAGGCGATTGATCGAGAACATCCACGTCGGCGGCTACCAGCTCGGCCTCGACGTCGGCATCGCGACCTTCCCCGACGAAGGCGTCACGTC
>CAZQVC010000167.1:0-4334 GCA_964596625.1 uncultured bacterium
CGGCGTCGGCCAGCTGGCGGCGGATGCGCAGCCGCAGGGCGTTGAGCTTGATGAAGCCGTCGGCGTCGCCCTGGTGGTAGACGCTGTCCTCCTCGAAGGTCACGACGTCCTGGCGGTAGAGGCTGTTGGGCGAGCGGCGACCGAGCACGCTCACCGAGCCCTTGTAGAGCTTCATGCGGGCCTCGCCGGTGACCGGCTGCTGGATGTCGTCCATCAGCCGCTGCATCGCCTCGCGCTCGGGCGAGTACCAGAAGCCGTTGTAGACCGCGGCAGCGTAGCGAGGGACCAGCTCGTCGCGGAGCTGGAGCACCTGGCGGTCGAGCGCCAGCGACTCCACGGCCTTGTGGGCGTGGAACAGGAGCGTGCCGCCCGGCGTCTCGTAGCAGCCGCGGGACTTCATGCCGACGAAGCGGTTCTCGACGATGTCGACGCGGCCTACCCCGTGGCGGCCGGCGATCTCGTTGGCCTTGCCGAGCAGCTCGTGCGGCGCGAGTCGCTCGCCGTCGATGGCCACCGGCGTGCCGTGCTCGAAGGCCACGGTCACGACCTCGGGCGTGTCGGGGGCGTCCTCCGGATCGACGGTGAGCTTCCACATGCCCTTCGGCGGCGCCGCCCACGGGTCCTCGAGCACGCCGCCCTCGTAGCTGATGTGGAACGAGTTGGCGTCCGTCGAGTACGGCTTCTCCTTGGTGACGGGGACGTCGATGCCGTGCTCGGAGGCGTAGAGGATGCAGTCCTCACGGCCCTTGAGGTCCCACTCGCGCCAGGGCGCGATGACCTTGATGTCGGGCTTGAGCGCGTAGGCCGAGAGCTCGAAGCGCACCTGGTCGTTGCCCTTGCCGGTGGCGCCGTGGGCCACGGCGTCGGCGCCTTCGGCCTCGGCGATCTCGACCATCTTCTTGGCGATGAGGGGCCTGGCGAAGGAGGTGCCGAGCAGGTAGTAGCCCTCGTAGATCGCGCCGGAGCGCAGGACGGGGAACACGTAGTCGGCGACGAACTCCTGTCGCAGGTCGACGGCGTGCGCCGCCACCGCTCCCGTCCGCAGCGCCTTGACGCGGGCCTCTTCGACCTCGTCGCCCTGGCCGATATCGGCGGTGAACGCGACGACCTCAGCGCCGTAGCGCTCCTTGATCCAGTGGAGGATCACCGAGGTGTCGAGCCCGCCGGAGTAGGCGAGCACCACCTTGCGAATCCCCGTGTCCTGCTGTTTCATGCTGCCTCCTGCGGCGCTTGGACGTGGTTCGGCCGCGCATACGTCATCGAAGGCGAGCGCGCGGCGGCTTGGCGCAGCGCTCGCATCAGGGCTTCGGCAGGCGCGGCGCTTCTCGGGGCACGAATGCCCCTTCGAAGAGCGGCGCGCGCCGCTATCTACGTCGGGATCGGCTGTCGGTCAGGATGTGCTTATGCATCGGCATCTATAACCATGCAACATTATCACCGTGAGGCGAATATTATCAAGTGCCGCGGGCCGGAGTGTGCGCGCCCTCACGCGGCCGGCGCCCCGGCAGCCGCAAGCCGGCGGCCGACGCCGCCAAGAGGATCAACGCTCCGCCGATTATGCCGCTGGTGCCGAGACGTTCACCGAACACGACGGCCGCCAACACGCTCGCCAGCAGCGGCTCGACCGTCGCCACCAGCACCGCCCTCGACGCCTCTGCAGTGCGCAGGCCGGTGTAGTAGATGAAGTATGCGAGGTACGTGGATAGCACGCCCATGAGCAGCAGGTTCGTCCACACCCCGGGGTCGGCGGCGCGCAAGGCGTCGAAGCCCACCAGCGGCACGAGGCCGAGCGCGCCGATGGGCATGACGTAGGCGAAGATCGTCACGGGGCGGTAACGGCGCAAGGCCCACTTGCCGAACAGGTAGTAGCTGGCGTAGCTGAGGCCGGCCGTGAGGCCCCAGGCCACCGCCGGCACGGTCACGAGCGCGCCGTCGCCCCTGGTTACGAGCAGCACGCCGACCATCGACAGCAGCACCAGCGCGACCTTCAAGACGGTAAGGCGCTCGCCGAGGAACAGTGCGGCCAGCACCGCCACGAAGGCCGGGGCTGTGTAAAGCAGCACGAAGGCGAGGCTCACGCCGCCGGCGTCGATGGCGAGGTTCAACGAGGCGTAGAACAGCGTGACGCCGACCAGCGCGAACGCCACGAACGCGGGCAGGTGCCTGCGCTCGACGCGCAGCGCCTTGAGCGCGGCGGCGTGGGCGATGAACAGCGGCGCGGCGAGCGCAGCACGCCAGAACGCGACCTCGGTGGCGGCTATGCCGGCGTCGAGGAGGCGCTTGGAGAACAGCCCGAGCAGGGCCCACAGCACCGCCGCGACGAAGACCAGCGCGTAGCCGCGGACGCCGCCTGCGGCGGGGTCGGCGGTGCGGGGCTCAGATGTCGCGATCGCTGAGCCCGTACTCCGGCGCCGCGCGCTCCGCTCTCAGGTCGCGCATGCGGCGGCGGTACGACCCGTACTCGACGATGAAGGCCACGGTGTTGATCAGGTAGATGACGCCTAGCACCACCAGGTCGGTCATCAAGGGGAACGTCGGTTGCGCCTGGAAGGCGAAGAAGTGCAGCAGCGTGTCGATGCCGAATATCGCCCACGGCACCAGCAGGACGACCCCCCAGAGCTCGTCGGCCAGACCGCTGCCCGGCAGCAGCAGCGCCAGCAGGTGGTAGAGGAACGTGCGCGGCGCGGTGCGCGCAGTCGCCGGACGCGGGATCAGCAGCGTGAGGATGGTCCAGGCCACCCAGAGCAGGAACAGCACGACGATCGCGACCCACAACCAGTGCGGCTCCAGCGCCCGCAGCTCGGTCAGCGCCGACCACGGGTTGGTGAACGCCGCGCCCACGGCTGCCAGGTAGTCGCCGCCGGCTGCGCTGGCCAACGCCGAGCGATCTGGCGCCGCGAGCAGCGGTGCGTCGGCGGCGTACGCGGCCATCAGCGGCGAGGGGTTCTCCTCGAGACCGAGGTTGTAGGCCGCCTCGGGGTGCTCGGGCCGCAGCTCGAGCGCCAGGCGGAAGAGCTCGTCGTCGTTCCTGATCACGCCGAGGTTGTTCATCGCGTCGGCGTCGTCGCTGAGGTCGCGGTACAGCTCCACCGCGCGCGCCTCGTCGCCGGCGGTCTGGGCGGCGTAGCCGAGCACGAAGGCCCGCTCGGCCCCCTCCGGCAGGTTCTCGACGAGCAGCGCCCGGCTGGTCGGGTTGGCGAGCGAGCCGCTGCCGAGCCCGGCCGGCAGCTCACCGCTGTGCTCGACCCAGCCGGTGAGCGCGGCCAGCGCGATGACCGCGGCGAACAGCAGCAGCAGCACGATCTTCTCGGTGAAGGCGGCGTAGCGCAGGGTGAACATGCGCGCCGCGCGGCCCCCGCCGCGGCCCGCCTCGGCGCGCAGGGCGAGGTTCTCGGTCTGGGCGCGCCAGTACTTGGCGGCCAGCGTGATGTGCAGCGCGAGGATCGCGACCAGCAGGGCGATCACGCCGTACCAGCCGGTGGAGCCGAGGGACCTCGCGGCCCGCTCCAGGGTGGAGCGCACCTCGAAGCGCCTGGTGCTGGCCGCGAGCTCCTGCCAGCGGCTAGCCTCCTCCGCTCGACCCCGTGACCGCAGGTCGCCCGCGTAGTCGGCCAGGAGGGCACTGGTGGCGGCGTCGCCGCTGCTGAGGCGCAGCGCGTACGGGGCCCAGAAGTCGGCGGCCTCGGCGTCGTCACGGTCGAGAGCGGCTCGCAGGCTCGGTGCGGGGAAGCCGTACGCCTCCGCCGCCGACTCGTCGAACAGCAGCTCGGCGCGGTAGCCGCGGTCGACGAAGTCCTGCAAGGCGAGGTTCATCGCCTGGGCGGCGAGGTCGAGGTCGCGGTCGGGCTGCTGCATGAAGTCGTTCGCCAGGCGGCCGTACTCGTAGAAGGTCGCGGCCCGGGCGAGCGCGGCCCGCCGCAGGGTCGCGCGGCGCGCGGGCTGGTCCTCGGCCACGGCGAGGTAGAGCCACGGGTTGGTGGGGTCTTGTTCGAGCTGAGCGGCCGGGTCGGCGACGTCGGCCTCGTTCTCCAGCCAGTCGTAGAGCTCGGGGTCGGGGTCGAACGCGCGCGCGGCGTCGTTCGCCAGCGGCCACGGCAGCTCCTCGGTCTCGCCGGAGGCGTAGCGCACGGCGACCACCACCCGGCCGGCGGCCCGCGTGATGTCCTCGATCTGGGCAGGCAGGCGGTCGCGTCGCATCACGGTGCCGTCGGCGGCATCGACCTCCAGAAGGTGGTTCCCGTGGCCGACGAGGATGACGTCGTCCTGCTCCAGCAGTCCGGCGCTCTCGCCGCTGCCCGGCCCGAAGCGC
Organism: uncultured bacterium; assembly: GCA_964596625.1. GTDB lineage: Bacteria > Deinococcota > Deinococci > Deinococcales > Trueperaceae > DASRWD01. The sequence continues at coordinate 4,310 of CAZQVC010000167.1, forward strand.
AAGCTCCACACCTCGTCGCCGTCGA
>CAZQVC010000168.1:0-4319 GCA_964596625.1 uncultured bacterium
AGGGCATCGCGCAGGCCGTCGCCGATGAAGTTGATGCTCAAGACCACGAGGGAGATGAACATGCCTGGCCACACCACGCGCATGGGGGTGATACCGAGGTAGTCGCGGCCGTCGTATAGCAGGCGGCCCCAGGTCGGCACGTCGGGTGGGAAGCCGAGGCCGAGGAACGACAGGGCCGACTCGGTGATGATCGCGCTGGCCATGCCCAACGAGGCCGACACCAGGATCGGGCTCATGATGTTGGGCAGCACGTGGCCGAACAGCACGCGCCCGTCGCTCGCACCCAGGGCGTCGGCGGCGGTCACGAACTCGCGCTCCTTGAGCGCCAGCACCTCCCCGCGGACCACGCGGGCCGTGTTCATCCAGGAGGTCACGCCGATGATGAACACGATCAGGAGGAACACGCCGGCCTGGGGCCCGACCGTGCCCCGTAGCGAGTCGCGGAAGAGCAGCACGCACACCAGCAGGAGGGGGAGGATCGGCAGGGCGAGGAACATGTCGGTGAGCCGCATCAGCGGGCCGTCGAGCTTGCGGAAGTAGCCGGCGAGCTGGCCGATGATCGTGCCGAAGAGCACGCTGATGAGCATCGCAGCGAGGCCGACGGTGAGCGAGATGCGGCCGCCGGCGAGGTTCTGCGCGAGCAGGTCGCGGCCGAGGTTGTCGGTGCCGAACGGGTGCTCGAGGGAGGGGGCGAGGTTGCGCGCGCGCACGTTGGTCGCCGACGGGTCGACGTCGTAGATCACGGGGCCGATGGCCACCACGGCGACGATCAGCGTGAAGATCACCATGCCGGCGACGGCGCCCTTATGCTTGGCGAACTGGCGCCACAGGTCGACGTAGCGGTTGCGTGACGCGGGGGTGCCGGCGGCCGAGCTCGGGGCCGCGTCGGTGCGGGCCAGAGCCTCCGGCTGGACGGCCAGGGTGGGCTCGCGGTCAGTCATAGCGGATCCTCGGGTCGAGGAAGCTGTAGGCGACGTCCGCGAGGATGTTGAAGACCACGATGAGCAGCGCGAAGATGAAGCTTATCGACTGCACCATGGGGATGTCGGAGGCGTAGATCGCGCGGATCAGCAGGTCGCCGAGGCCGTTCACCCGGAAGATCTGCTCGGTGATGATCGCGCCCGTGAAGATGCCGGGGATGCCGAGCGCGATGAGCGTGACCAGCGGGATGAGGCTGTTGCGCAGCACGTGGCCCAGCACCACGATCTTCTCCTGCAAGCCCTTCGAGCGAGCCGTCCTGGCGTAGTCCTGCCCCAGGTTGTCGAGCATCGAGGAGCGCATGAAGCGGCTGAGCTGCGAGGCGTTGAAGAACGCCAGCACGGTGACGGGCATGATCATCTGCTTGACCTGCTTGACGAACGTCGGCCAGTCCTTCACCACCAACGTCGTGTCGTAGATCGACGGGAACCACTGCAGGTGCACGCTGAACAAGATTATGGCCAGCAGCCCCGTGAAGAACGTCGGGACGCTGAAGCCGATCATCGACATGAAGGTGCCCACCTGGTCGAAGATCGAGTACTGCTTATAGGCCGACAGCACGCCGACCGGCACGGCTATCAGCACGCCGAAGAGGTAGGCGAGGCCCACGACCCAGAGCGTCTGCGGCAGGCGCTGCCACATCAGGTCGAAGACCGGGCTGCGGGTGGTCCAGGAGAGGATGCGCACCGGCTGGGCGCCGTTGAACAGGTCGAGGCCGGTGAGGTCGCGCAGCATCATGGCCGGCTCCACGACGAAGAACTGCCGTAGCCACTTGGCGTACTTCACGACGAACGGGTCGTCGAGGCCGAGGGAGTCGCGGATAGCCTGACGCGTCTCGGCCGACAACGTCATCGGGAGGTTGCCGGTGGGGTCGCCAGGTGCGAGGTCGAGGACCGCGAAGATGATGAAGCTGATGACCAGCAGCGTCGGCACGGCCATCGACACACGTCTGATGAGGAACTGCGTCAAGATTCAGTCCAGCTGCCCTAGATGAAAGGTGGGAGAGGCCGACCGGCTGGCCGGACCTCTCCCGGAACGGGCTTACTTCAGTCGGCGCGGTACCAGTCCGCGATGTTCCACAGCTCGGAATCCCACGAGTTCTTCGCCGTGCCCATCAGCGTGTTGGCGCGGGCCGAGACGTCGCCGCGGTACACCAGCGGCACGATCACGTAGTCCTGAACGACGATGTCGTTGAGGCGCTTGATGATCTCGGCGCGCTCGTTGAGGTCGGCGGTGACCGCCAGTTCGGCGTGCAGCTCGTCGAACTCCGGGTTGCAGTAACGCGTGTTGTTCGAGCCGAGCCAGTTGTTCTCGCGCTGCGAGGCCTGGCTGCAGAGGTACGCCGAGATGTACGCGGGGATGTCGGTGCCCGAGGCGCTCGAGGTGTACATCTGCACGTCGGTCCAGAACTTGCCGTAGGTGTCGGGGCTGGAGGGGTCGTTGCCGAAGAACACGCCGGCGTCGACGTTGCGCAGCTCGACCTCGATGCCGATCTCGTTCCACCACTCCTGGATGAGCGCCTGGAAGTCCTGGCGCACGGCGTTGGTGGAGGTGGAGTAGAGCACGCTCAGGCGCACCCCGTCCTTGGCGCGGATGCCGTCGGCGCCGCGCACCCAGCCGGCCTCGTCGAGCAGCGCGTTGGCGCCCTCGATGTCCTGCACCTCACAGCCGTCGTTGGCCGTCGAGGCGTACATCGCCGGCGCCGGCACCAGGTTGCAGGTGACGCGCCCGGTCGTGCCGTAGCCGACCTCGACGAGGATCTCCTGGTCGATCGCCATGGCCATCGCCTGGCGCACGGCCTTGTCGGTGAGGAACGGGTGCGGGTTGTTGCCGTCCATCAGCTCGCCGCGGTTGTCGCCCAGCGACGGGTCGACGTTGGTCCACTGGAACATCACGCGTTCCATCGACGTGCCGAACGAGGTGGTCAGCTGGCCGATGCCGGCCGCTTCCATCTGCGAGAGCACGACGGGGTCGACCTGGAGGTTCCAGGCCCAGTCGGCCTCGCCCGTCTCCATGACGGCGCGGGCCGCGCTGGCCGCGTCGCCGCCGCCCTTGATCACGACCTCCGAGAAGGCCGGCTTGGCCGGGTCGCGGTAGTGCTCGTTGACCGCGTAGGTCACGACGTCGTTGGGGCGCATGTCGGTGACCTTGTAGGGCCCGGTGCCGATCGGGTAGAAGTTCTGCTCGGTGCAGGTCTGCATGTTCGCGCCAAGGCAGTCGGCGAACTGAGCCGCCTGCAGGACGGGGGCCTCCGCGCCGACGAACGCGCTGTACGGGACGGGCTTCGGACGCGAGAAGTTGATCGTGAACTGGGTGTCGGAGGTGAGGTCGAAGCTCTCGATGTCGGCGAAGAAGTCCTCCGCAACGCAGCCGCCACCCGAGGTGCAGTACTGCCAGGTGAACTCGAAGTCGCGCGAGGTGAGGGGCGTGCCGTCCGACCACAGCACACCCGGGATGATGTTCCAGGTGATGCTGGTGAAGTCCTCGGCCACGCCGCCGTTCTCCACGGTCGGCAGCTCGGTCGCCAGCCACGGGACGTAGTTCCCGTCTACGTCGTAGCGGACCAGCGGCTCGAGCACGATGGACGAGGCGTAGATGTCCTTGGTGCCGCCGGAGAGGTACGGGTTGATGATGGATATCGCCTGCCAGTAGAGCAGGTTGACTGTGCCGTCCTCACCCCGCTGCGCCAGCGCCGTGGACGCCACCGCGAGTAGAGCCAGGCCGATCACGAACGACTTCAACGTCTTCATGTGCCCTCCCTTTTGCTGTTGTTGCGAGGAACACAGTACTACAAGTGAAACTAGGTGCAAGCGCGCGTGAACTAGCCTAAATGGGCTCCACCATCGAGTAGGCGGTTAATGCCGTGGCTACCGCACTTACAGGGTTGTGGCGGTTGCGAGTGGGCCTCAGCTCGTGAAATATGGTACCTGAACAAGATATATGATTCGGTACCACATAGCGCTATGGTTTCGCGCGGTCCACTAGCGGCGTCGTTGTCTCGGCTCAACGTCGAGCCGATGTGCAGGGCGGGTTGCACCGCGGTCCCGGGTTGTGATTAACTCTCCTGCATCGCTCGTGCCACCGCGTGACCACGCACGGTGCGGGCCTTATCGAGAGCGGCCGAGGGACCTGGCCCCAAGACGCCGCAGCAACCAGTCTTCATCTAGACGGGTGCTAACTCCAGCCGGAGATGCGCAGCTACGATGGCGAGCCTCCGGAGAGATAGGGGCGACACATGGCAACGATCAGCGACCGACGAACCCTTTCACAGACAACTGCAGCACGAATGCGTAGCGCGGCCTGAGCCCTCGGGCGTTCGCGCACGGCTTCTCGTTTCACGC
>CAZQVC010000169.1:0-4264 GCA_964596625.1 uncultured bacterium
GCATGCGACCACACCAGCGGCGAGGCCGAAGGCCCCCAGTTGCGCGTCCAGTGCTCGAGGAACCGCGCGTTGTGCGAGGCCCGCGGCACCTGCTCGGGCAGCGAGCCGTCGGGTCGACGTTGCCGCTCGACCCAATCGAGGCACACCTTCGCGCCCGCGACGTCACCCAGCCGTGCCCGGTAGATGGCCAGCGAGGCCGAGAGGATGACCCACTCTCCCCCGCCGTAGTAGGTGTCGGCGCGGTAGCGGCTGACGCCCCCGTCGACCAGCAGGTCGTTCTCGATCTTCGCGACGGTCGCCAGCATCACGGCGTCCTCCGGCGCGACCACGCCGAAGGGCGCGCTCAGCCACAGCAGCGAGGCGTCGACCTCGGAATTGCCGATGTGCTTGACGAAGCGGCCGTCGACCACGCACTCGCTCTTCACCAACCGCTCGGCCGCTCGAGCCGTCGCGGTCGCCCTCGGGACGAAGCGCGAGATCGCGCCGAGGCCGGCCCAGAGGGAGCCGACGGTGGCGGTGTGGATCTGGCTGCGGAACTCCTCCCAGCAGTCGTAGCAGGGCTCGTCCCAGAACTCCTCGAGGTAGTCGATGGTGAGGCTCACCGCCGCTTCAAGCTCCGGCGGCAGCTCGGTGCGGCCCGTCGCCTCGAGGTGACCGGCCAGGCTCCAGAGCCACTGCCCGTAGCCGTCGAGCTGGAAGTTGGGCCAGCCGTCCTGCAGCCAGTCGCCGTCGAGGCTGTAGCGCGTCGGCAGGAAGTCGAACTCCGAGATCGGCTTGCCGGCTCTACGCCGCGCGATGAGGTCGCGAACCACCGGAGCCTGCGCGGCGATGCTCTGCGCCGCCCAGCGGTGGAAGCGCTCGGCGCTGTCGTGGCGCCCGGCGCGGTCGGCGGCGTGGGCGATGAACGAGCCGTCGCGCAGCCAGCTGTGACCGTACTGCGAGAACCCGGCGCTGGCGGGGTAGGCGCCCGAGGCGTGCTGGGCCGTGAGGATCGCGCCCAGGTCGACGTCGTCGCTCGCGATGGCAACTACGGGCGCGCCGCTGGCCGTCGCTGACGTGTCCTCGCTCACCCCTTCACCCCTGAGCCGGCCACGCCCTCGATGACCCAGCGCTGCGCGAAGAGGAACACCAGCACGGTGGGCACGGTCGCCAGCACGGTGCCGGCCATGACGATGTTCCACTGCGTCTGTCCGGGGTACATGCCTTGCAGGGTGGAGAGCGCCAACGGCAGCGTCATGAGGTCGCGGTCGTTGATGATCAGCAGCGGCCACAGGAAGCTGTTCCACGAGCCCATGAACGACAGCACCGAGAGGGTGGCGAGCGCGGGCCCGGCGATGGGCACGACCACGCGCAGGAAGGTGCCGATCGTGCCGGCGCCGTCGATGGTCGCAGCCTCTTCGAGCTCTTTGGGGATCGAGGTGAAGAACTGGCGCATGAAGAAGGTGCCGAACGCGCTGAACATGCCGGGGACGATCAAGCCGGCGTAGGTGTCGCCCCAGCCCAGGCGCGTGACGATGATGAACAGCGGCGTGATGACCACCGCGAAGGGCACCATCAAGGTCGCGAGGTAGAGGGTGAACAGCGCGTTGCGGCCACGGAACTCGAAGCGCGCGAAGGCGTAGCCGGCCATCGAGCAGATCACCAGCTGGCCCAGCGTGGTGACGACGGCGACGAACACCGAGTTGCCGAACACGCGGGCGAACGGGAAGCGCCTGACGACCTCTACGTACGAGGAGAAGGTCGGCTCGCTGGGGATGAGCTGAGGCGGCAACGAGAGCAGCGCGCCGCTCGGCTTGAGCGACGTGGCCAGCGCCCAGACGAACGGCGTGATCATCAGCAGGCCGCCGATGAGCGCCAGGCCGGTGAGGACGACCGTCCGCCACCGCACGCGCCTCGTCGTCCCGCGCCGCTCGACGCGCGGAGCGACGACCGGTGCGCCCTCCTCCTTGGGGATGCCGAGTGGGAGGCTCACGCCTGCCACTTCCTCAGGCGGTAGAAGAAGATCGTCACCGCGAAGATGAGCACGAACAGCACCCACGACATCGACGAGGCGTAGCCCATGCGGCTGTACGAGAAGGCGTTCGACACGATCCGCTCGACCAGCACCATGGTCGCGCCGGCCGGCCCGCCCTCGGTCATCACGTACACCTGGTCGAAGACCTGGAACGCGCCGATCAGGCTGATGCTGAGGCAGAAGATCATGGTGGGCGCCAGCAGCGGGATCGTGATGTGCAGCAGGCTCTGCGGCCTGGTGGCGCCGTCGATGCTGGCCGCCTCGTAGTACTCGCGGGGGATGCCCTGAAGGCCCGCCAGCATGATCACCATGATGAAGCCGGTGTCCTTCCAGACGCTGGTGAGGATGACCGCGGTCATGGCCCAGTTGGGGTCGAAGAGCCAGGCGGGGCCGCTGATGCCCAGCACGCCGATCGCGGAGTTGATGAGCCCGTACGCCGGGTTGAACAGCCACTTCCAGACCAGCGCGACCGCCACCCAAGACGTCACGACCGGCACGAAGTACATCGTGCGGAACACGCCCCTGAACGGCAGCTTCGCGTTCAGCAGCACCGCGATGAGCAGACCAGCGGCCAGCACCAAAGGCACGTAGCCGACCAGGAACGTGACCGTGTTGCGCAAGGTGCGCCAGAACTCCGCGTCGGAGATCATCTGGACGTAGTTGCGCGCGCCGATGAACTTCGGCGGTGTGAGCAGGTCCCAGTTGGTGAACGAGAGGCCGAGCGAGCCGAGGATCGGCAGCAACGTGAAGATCGCCAGGCCGATGAGGCTCGGGCCGAGGAAGAGGGCGAGGATCCCGTAGCGTTGCCAGCCGCGCTCGTACATGCCTAGTCCCTGCCCTCCTGCGGCTCCTTGAAGGCGGCCAGCCACCGCTGCAGCCGCGGGCTGTCGGCGCGCACGAACACCGGGATGCGCTCGATGGTCGCGGTCGCCTGCACGACCCGGCCGCCGTCGAACTCGCTGCCCGACCAGGCGTCGACCCACCCGCCGCTCGGCAGCCGCACCGCCCGCGCCCCAACGCCCTTGTCGACGACCGGCGCCACCAGCAGGTCGCGGCCGAACAGATAGGCGTACGGGTCTTGCGAGAGGAACTGGTGCTCCTGCGGGTAGGCCAAGGCGGGGTAGCGCATGAGGGGCAGGCCCTCCGCGCTCAAGGAAACGGCGTCCTCGTGGATGAGATCGAGCAGGCGCTCGCGTAGCTTGGCGAAGCGGCGGTAGAGCTCGAGTGCCGACGCGTCGGCGTGCCGCTCGGCGATGTTCCAGGGCGTGCGGTCGCGCACCTCGCTCGCGCCATGCCCCTCCGAGTGGTACTGCATGAGGGGGCTGAGCACCGCCATCGCCGTCGAGCGGAGGTAGAGCTCCACCGGCGGGATCTCGCCGCTGAAGCCGCCGATGTCCCAGCTCCACATGCTCACGCCCGACACCCCGGCCGCGAGTCCCGCGCGGATGGACGCGCGGTAGGCGTCCCAGCTGCTGTCCTCGTCCCCGGCCCAGTGCCCGGGGAAGCGCTGCGCCCCGGTGAAGCCGGCACGCGAGAAGGTCACGCCGTCGTCGCCGGTGGCCTGCTTGACGAACTCGTGGTACGCCCCGACGTACTCGTTGGCGTAGGCGTTGACCAGCTCGAGCCCGCGGCGCCCGTCCCTGGCCCGCAGGTCTCGGCCCCAGAGGTGCTCTCCCCCGTCGGTCTTCATGCCGTCGATGCCGAGCTCGTCGAAGAGGTAGCGCCGCTTGGCGAACCACCAGTCGCGCGCCGCCGGGTTGGTGAAGTCGACCACCAGGCCGTGCGTGAACCACCAGCCCTTGTTGCGATATGGGGTGCCGTCGGCGTTCTCGATGGCCAGGCGACGCTCGATCATGTGCCGCTCGTCGTTGTCGTGCTGGGGGTGAGGCTCGCTCAGGTGCTTGAGCACCGGGATCTGCCACAGCACCACGCGGATGCCCTGCTGGTGACAGCGGTCGATGAAGGCCTTGGGGTCGGGCCAGCGCCCGCGGAAGGTGAAGTCGGACAACCTCGGCGCCTCAGCGCCGGGCCGAGGCTCGTACTCGGCGTCGTTGAAGATGTAGAAGGTCGACTCGTCGCTCCAGGCCTCGATGACGATCACGCCGGCCGGCACGTCCTCGGCCAGGGTCCGCTCCACGGCCGCCTCGGCCAGCGCCTGGCTGTTCCAGCTGTTCGACGACATCCACGGCGAGAACGCCCACTTCGGCGGCACGGCGATCTCGCCGCTGAGCCTGGTGAAGGCCGCGGTGA
>CAZQVC010000170.1:0-4176 GCA_964596625.1 uncultured bacterium
CTTCCCCCTATACCGCCGCCCCCGCCTTGAACTATCGAACGCGCTCGTCGTGTCACCTCGGCATTGGACGGACCTCGGACGGGTCGGTGTCAGTAACGTCCTTCAACCGCGCAAGAGTCGTTCACTGTCTCACCCCCTTTGACAGTCGAACAAAGAGACCTAGCGCCACCAGAGGAGGCCACCGGATGTCAACTCGTTATCGACTCGCCAGTCTGCTGCTTGCTACGGCCCTCGCGGCTGCGCCGTTCGCAGCGGCCGGGATCACCGCGACGCAGGAATGGGTCACGCTGTCTACGGGCCGTCAGGCCGTAATCGATTGGGGGGTCGGTGAGTTGGTAGCAACGGGTCAGGGAGTGCCACCCACCAACGCAACCTCTGCCGGACAGAAGCAGTTGCTGGCACGGCGCGGAGCCGTGCTTGATGCCCAGCGCAACCTGCTCGAGACGGTGGAGGGAGTCCAGGTCACCTCGGACGCGACGATGGTCAACTTCATGGCCAACGACGTCGTGCGCACTCACGTCGAGGGCGCGGTCATGGGGGCGACAGTGACTTCCGAGAGCTGGGATCCCGATAGCGAGATCTACACGATCGAGATGACGATGCCGCTCGACGCGGTGAGGCAAATTGCGGCGCCTCCGAAGTCGGTGACGTACGAGCCGACAGTACAAACGCCCACCGGGATCGTCATCAACCTTCGCGGGATGAGTGCGGTGCCCTCCCTAACGTTCGACATCTACTCAGTCGGCGGCGCGGTCGTCACCGTCGGCCTGAGCGGCTTCTACGTGTCAGTTACGGCGACCGGAAACGCGTCAGACGTCTCGGAAGCCATGGCGGACCCGCGGGTGGCAGACGACCCTTACGTCGTTACGGTCGAGGCGCTCGCCTCGAACCAGATAGACCTCATCGTCGATGAGGCCACCGGCCAGATGCTGAGAAGGTACTTCGCCGAGCGCGACTTCCAGGGCGAGGGCCGGGTTCTCATCGTCCTCGACTAGCGACCGGTAGCTCACATTGCGCACCACCTCCATCATCGCCAATGCGCCTCGCCCGTGCCGAGCGGCCGCTCCTACCGGCCGGCTGCTGGCGTGCCTGCTACTTTGCGCCCCGCTTGGCTGGCAAGCATCAGGCCAGGAAGTGCAGCAGCCGGTAGAGCCGTTGACCATCACCGTCGACGGCGTCGGCGCGGTGATCGTCAGCGTCGCTGCGGCCCGCGACGAAGCCATACGCGATGCCCTCAGGCGAGCGGTTGAGCAAGCGGTCGGCGTGAGCATCGAGGGCAGGACGCTGATGGTCGATCTACAGGTGGTAGAAGACAGGGTCGTCGGGAGGGCCGACGGATTCGTCCGCAGTTATTGGGTCATTCACGAGAGCCGCGACGCTGACGTGTATCGCGTGACCGTCGAGGCGGCCGTAGATTCCAGCCTGATCGCGGACGATCTCGAGGGCTTCGGCGCGTTGTTGCGCCTGTCGCTTGGCAATCCGCGCGTCCTGGTCATCGCAACCGGAGAAGGTGGCCCGGGAGAGGCAGCAGTGGCCCAGCGACTGCTCCTTGACTACTTGGTCGAACGCCAGTTCCTAGTGGTTAGCGCGGAGCAGTTGGAAGTTCTGAATGCGCAGGGTGCCGCCTTGGAGCCGAGCGAGCTGACAATCTTGGCTCGCACGGTCGACGCTGACCTGATTATCACTGCCGACGTCGAAGCCGACTACAGCGGGACCGTTGTGACCACTGCCAATCGCATCATGTCCCAGCGGGCGACGGTCTCACTGCAGGCGGTGTTGGCCAGTACCGGCCAGGTCATCGCTAGCCGTACAAGCTCTAGCACTAGGGCGAGCACCTCGATCGCCGCCTCCAGAAGCGATGCCATCGCGTCCGCGGTAGCGGTCGCCTTACCCGAGTTCACGCTCGATGCCATCAGCGTCCTTAACGACTCGCTGTCCGGCGCCGGCGGGATCCAGAGTTTCAGTGTCGTTGTCGAGGGCGTCGGTGACTTCGGCACAGTGCTTCGTCTTCGTGAGGCGCTGAGCCTGATTCGTGGCATCGAATCGGTACAGCAGCGAGTATTCGACGGTGCAGACGTCAGCTTCGATCTACAGGGAAGCGCGACAACGGAGGAGGTCGCAATACAGCTCACTTCGTTCGACGATCTGCCGCTCGCCGTCACCTACCTCGACTCGCAGCGGCTCGAACTGGAGATGAGCGGGGACCGTTCTTCGCCATAGCCAAGATTGGGAGGTTCTGGGACGATGAGAGTCCGGCTCAAGATCGTAATCGGCGTGTTTTCACTGGTTGGTTCTACTGTGCTGGTTTCGTGTGGTGGTGGTGGAGGTAGCTATTATCCCCCAGATGACTATGACAGCACACGCATCGAGTCCTTCGAAGCCAGCCCGCGCGAAGTGAGGCTTGCCGACTCCGTCGAGCTCTCTTGGCACGCTGTGAACCCGGGCAGCAACGATGAGGTGGAAAGCCCGTGTGCCTTGAGCACAAGGTTCGAGAACCACGACGCCGATGACCCGATGTACGTGCCATGTAGCGGTAAGCGCACGCTCTGGCCGCAGTGGCCGGACGATTCGGGTTACATGAACATCCAATTGAGCGTGCTGAAGAAGAACTTCGACGCATCCGAGCCGTACCTGATCGAGGTGAACAAGGTCGAGTTGCAGGCGGATAGCGGCCCACCCGCCGACGCAGTGTTGATCGCCGCTGAGAGTACCGACGAGGTCGTGCTCGACGAGCGCTCGTACCAGCCGGGCGAGGTGGTGGTGTTCAGATTGGCAGTGCCACTTTTCGTCCAAACCAGTGAGGCAATGGTCGTCGAGGTGGATCAGGACGTACGGCTGGAGCTTCTGTCGAGAGACTACGTCCAGGTGCTCTTCTCAAGCACATCGAGGCGCTCGTTCCGGCGGGGCGTCGCTGGGGCGCCAGGCGGTTCAGTCACCTTGCCTCGGGGCGTCGGTCCTGCAGGCATCAGCGTCGTCCACAATTGCCGCGGCTCGTGCATTAACCTCAAGGCCGATGACGGCGTCTACTACGTCAGAGTCCGCAACACGGCGGCCACCGAGCAGACGATCAGCCTCTATGCGTACAGCAACTTCCTGACCGACCTCAACGAGCCCGAGAACGATCCGGATTATGACTACGACCCGCCTGAACTAGAAGGCTACGCCTCTACTGGAGCGATCGAAACGGTTGGTGACGTGGATTACTGGGATTCCCCGTACACCGAGCAGCTCATGTTCACCACGGTGGAGGACGCGATCGCGCTGGAGATCCACAGGCTGGACTGGGACGGAACCGTGACTGGTGGTCCCTACTTCAATGGTGAGACGTTCGAGGCGCTCTCGGGGGAGATCCTCAGGGTGCGGGCCGTTGATCCCAATGAGGCGGCGACGTCGGCGTACAGTGTGTACTTCATAGAGCGGGTCCTGTAGCAGGAACGAACGGTGTAATCAAGCGTCGGGATCTTCGAGTTCTGAGAGGAGGCTCCACGCGGCTAGCCGACACTTCTCGGAGGAGAAGTAGGCGCAAGCCCAAGCACTTTCAACCTCAACCCAACTCAATCTTCTCGTTCTCACCCGATTCGTGCGCGCCGCGCCCGACCGCCGCCTTGGCGAGGTTGAACAGCTGCCTCATCGTGCCGGCCGGGGCATCCCAGTACTCGGCGCGCTCCGGCTCGACGTGGAGCAGGACCACCTCGGGATCGTCGACGCCGTCGAAGAACGCCTTGTTCATCGGGTTCCAGAGCTCGCGCTCCTTCTCGGCGTCGTCCACGATGTGGGCGCTGCCGGCCACCGACACGTAGACGTTCTTCTGCGGGTCGACGTAGCTGACGTTGACCTCCTCGTGCTTCGCGACCTGCTGCGACTTGGCCGACGACTTCGCGGTGAAGAACCACAAGCCGTCCTCTCGCTCGACCTCCTGCGTGTACATCGGCCGGCTGTAAAGCCGCCCGTCCTCACCGATGCTGGTGAGCATCGCGACGCGGATGTCCTTGATCTTCTCCCACAGCTCACGTCGCTTCTCGGCAGTTCGCTCGGTAGTCGCGTCGGAAGTTCCAGCAGCCTTTCTCTCAGCAGCGCTCGTCATCTCGGCTTCCTCTCTCGGCGTTCGCACCGCGTAAGAGTTCGTGGTTCGCAGGGTAGGGCGCGGAAGTGAGAGCGGCCATAGTCGGGGCGCAT
>CAZQVC010000171.1:0-4113 GCA_964596625.1 uncultured bacterium
AGGACCCCGGCAATCGCCGCGAAGATGCCGGAGAGAACGTAGGCGACGAAGGTCACCTGCCTAGTCTTGATGCCGGCCCGCCTAGCGAACATGGCTTGACTGCCGGTCGCATAGAGGTAACGGCCGAAGCGGGTGCGGCTCAAGACTAGAGCCGTGACGAGCGCCAGGGCCAGCAGCAACCACGCGGAGTGCGGCAGCACCGTGGTACCTCGGAAGAACTCGGCGAAGCTTGGAGCGATCTGCCCGACGGTGCGGTAGTCGGTGATCAGGAAGGTGACGCCCTGCAGCAGCGCCATCATCCCGAAGGTGAGCACGAACGGGTGGACGCCGGCCCAGGCGACCAGCAGGCCGTTGACCACGCCGGCCGCCACACCAAGCGCCACCATGACCACGATGGCGGAGGCGATGTTGCCGTCGCTGCCGGCCATGACCAGGGCGCCGATGGGCACGACGAGGCCGATCAGCCGCCCCACCGAGAGGTCGATGCCGCCGGCGATGAGCACGATGGTCTGCCCGATGGCCAGCACCCCGAGGGGCGCCATCTGCCGCAGCAGGTTGAGCAGGTTCGAACCGGTAGCGAACGACGGCGCCGCGACGAGGCCGACGACGACCAGCAGGATCAGGCCGATCAGCGCCGGCCGCATCCCGCTGCCGATGACGGCCAGCGAAAGTGGTGGGCGGCCTAGACTCCCCAACGCTTGTAAAGGTCGGTGCGACGGTCCTGGAGGTAGCTGGCGATGGAGCGCCAACGGTCGAGGTCCTCGGACTCGGTGTTCACGGTGCCGACGGCCACGCCCTCACCCTGCTCGACGAGCGCAAGCACCTTGCCGGAGGGCGCGGCGACGCAGGAGTGACCGAGGCTGTGGAAGCCGGCCTCCTCGCCAACGCGGGCGGCCATCGCCACGTGGACGGTGTTCTCCAGCGCCCTCGTGGCGGCCAAGGCCTCGGTGCGCTCGCCGACCCAGCCCCACGTGTCGCGTTGGTACTCGTCGGCGATCCAGTTCGTGGAGTTCACGATGATGTCGGCGCCGGCCAGGACGAGCGAGCGGATGTACTCCGGGAAGAGCAGGTCGTAGCAGATCGTCAGCGCGATCTTGCCGAACGGCGTGGGGAAGATCGCCTGCTGGTCACCGAGGGCGAACGTTATCTTCTCGGAGTCGAAAAGATGAACCTTGCGGTAGCTGCCCTCCAGTCCGTCCGGCGACACGAGCACGGAGACGTTGAAGTGCTTGTCGTCCGCAGCTTCGGACATCCCCGTGATGATCCAGATGTCGTGCTCCTTGGCGATCTTCACGAGGGCCTCGGTGGTCGGTCCCGGCACGGGCTCCGACAGCTCGTCGATGCGATCGCTGATGAAGTAGCCGGTCGTGGCGAGTTCGGGGAAGATGATGAGGTCAGCGCCCTGCTGCTTGGCGTCGGCGGCCATCTCCGACATCTTCGCGAGGTTGGCGGGCACGTCGCCCACCACGCAGTCCATCTGGCCTACGGCGATCTTGCTCTGCATAGTGGTCCATCCTAACGTTGTCGGGTGATTCGGCGTTGGCGCCTTGCGGCGGTTCGCGCGTTAGCGACAGATGACCCTGTCCTCGACTGCCTGCTCGCGGGTGTAGGTCCACTGGTCGACTACGCGTCCGCCGTGCATGAGGTAGATGGTGTCGCCGCTGTTGTTCCACACGCCCTGGCCGGGGTTGACGAGACGTATCTCGCCGGGCTCCGTTAGGCCGATGGGCAGCCGGAAGGTGGAGTTGGAGCCCTCATCCCAGAGGTAGTAGCCGGTCGTGTCGGTTTCCCTTGTGATCTCGACGGAGACCCACTCGGCTCCGGTGTCGTTCGGGGTAGATGGGTTGGGGAGGGCGCAGTGGAGGCGGAGGGGATGCTCGGTCGCTTCCTCTGCAAAGCGAACCGCTGTGCCCGGGCTTGCGTGCTGCGCGGCAGCCGGGTCGCTGGTGACTTCGCCCCACCGACCGCGACCCGCCGCTCGCGCCTCCGAGCGCGCCACCGAGTAGAGGGCGGCGTACCTGGTGTTCGGGGCGACGGTCATGGTGTCCGCCCAGCCCGCTTCGACCATCGCCAGGTTGACCTGCGTGGCCCTCTCGGCACCGATCAGCCAGCGACCATCTGGATCGGAGACGTACAGGTAGGCGAGGAGGCGACCGTAGCGGTCCTCGCTCTCGAGATCCAACTCGACCCAAACGCTGGTGCCCTCCGGCACGATAGTGGCCAGCCGCTCCTTCGCGATGGATCCTGGGAGGCCCGCGCTCATCTCCGGCGTGTCGATGCCGATGAGACGGACGGTGCGGGGGCCTAGGTTGGAGTCAAGGACTAGCGTGTCGCCGTCGGTGATGTGAAGGATCGGGACGGGACCCAGGAGGGGAGAAGCCGGTTCGAAACCTTGGGCGAGGGCAACCACCGAGAGAAGCGTGATCGCCAATGCCGTGGCTAGGCGGAGCATTGGCTGAATCATTGCAGTTGTGGTGGCACAGCGGACTTACCCAATGAGAACGCTCTCCCTGGCCAGGTAAACGGCGAAGGTAGAGTTGGCCAAACGCGACGGCTCGCCCCGAGGACTCCCTTCGCTATTCAATTCCAAGAGGAGGAACTCTAGCCGAGTGGGCGCCGGGGCGACTGGTTCTCAATCCAACAGCCCTTGGTAGTCTGCCTGGCCCTGCCGATGACGATCGTCGAAAACACAATCGCGGTGGTACTCCAGGAAGTTGGCTTGCTCTCTCGTGAAATCGCCGCATGGGCGGCCGCTAACTAGCTCCAGCCCAACCTTCTCCTTGACTTCGTCAGGCAATCGACCACTTACAAGAAGCTTGCCACTGCTTTCGAACGATATCCACCCGTGATCGAACAGTAGATCTGCGCTCGGTGTGAGTAGCAATCCATTGTTGCGATCCACGCGCTCGGCATCGTCGCTCTCTGCCCAAGGCTTTATGTGACTGGCACGGAGGAACCTGAGATCGAGGACGCCTGTCAAACGGCATCCACGTTCCAGGCTGGTTAGGCGACGCCGAAACAAGTCCTGTTTGGTACGGACCTCAACGATTGCCTTCCTCATGGTTGATGTTTGCTCTTCATCGAACCACGGCATTCCAGCGAAGACAGGTTCGCCAACGTCATCGTGAATCGGCCGCAGTCTGAAAACTAGAGCAAGCCGCGGTTGCTCATTGGTGTCGGGTATGCCTGGCACCGTACGGTAGCCAATACAGACAAACTCGCCTAAGAACCGATGAATCCCGCCGAGCGCTTGAAACACGAGTAGGTGCTTCCCATTCTTGGCGTGATCCAAGAGTGCCCGGTTTCCCCGAGTGAGCGCCATGTCGCCGACTTGGCCTTCGCCGAAGTAATTAAATACTCCGTCCTCATCCCAATAGTCGTAGTAGCCATGCTTCTCGCCGGATGGACTTGTGAAGGCTATGACGAATGGTGTCTTGGCGGGTGTCGATATGCCGTACTGGCGCTGTCCGCCTAGAGCCGCGTGTATGTCGTCCTGGCGGCTGTACAACGCTCCGACTACGAAACCACCTGTCACTTGGCGAGCCGACTGAGTCGGCCGCCTTTGCCGCTCGGGGCGGAACATAGGTGCCGCACTCTAACGTATTAATTGGCAGCGACGAAGTGTAATGGACATACTCCGTCTGACTTCTCCAAGCTTTTGATCCGGCCAGCGAAGCGACTATTCAATTGTGTTCATCACACGTGGTCGGATAGCGGCTATGGCGCTTGGGAGGCGGTGCATCAGGGCCTTTCCGCGGACGCGCTTGTTCGCTCCGGCCGGTTCAATCGGCCTTAACTGCAGCGGTATGGTCGCAGTGTCTTATCCGCAAGCGCCGGGTTGTCAGATTTCAGTGACGCGAGTGGGGTTACCGTCGCCGAACCGACCTAGCCTCTGACGTCTCGCTGCCACTACGGCCGCAAATTCGGAGCATTCAATACACAACTAGGGAGAAACCAACATGGATCCAAGCAGACTCGACGACGCGGTTGCGTTCATGCACGACCACTGGCATCTGATCACCGGCGACGAAAGCGAGTACAAGCCGAGGGTGGCCGCGACGATGCGGCCTGTGTTCGAGGCGGCCGCAGCCGGAGACGCGGAGTGGCCGCAGC
>CAZQVC010000172.1:0-4080 GCA_964596625.1 uncultured bacterium
TTCGCGGCGTAGATGAGCGTGACGGTGCCGGAGTTCGCCATGGCGCGCAGGCGGTTCAGCTCCGGGTTGTCGGCGACCTCGTCGGCGTAGCGCTCCTTGAACTCCTCGAAGCGCTCCGGGCGGTGGCCGTACCACTTGCGCAGCTCCTGGCTGGGCGCTAGGTCCTTGGCCCACCAGTCGATCGCCGCGCGCTCCTTGGTGACGCCCCTGGGCCACAGCCGGTCGACCAGGACCCGCGTGCCATCGGCCTTCGACGCCTCTTCGTAAGCCCTCTTGATCTTCAGCATGCGCCCACGTTAGACCCGTGGGCGCTGCGGCTATGCCTTGAATGAGTCACGAGCCGAGCTGGTCTAGGCTGAGGCCTTCCCGGCCTCCTGGCTCTTCACCGCTTCGGCGCTGCTGTTCACCCGCTCGACGAACACCGCGAACTCGCTCATCACCTGCTGGAGGAACTTCCTGGTGTCGTCGACCGTGACCTCCCCGTCGTCGCTGATGAGGTCCTCCGGATCGAAGCTGATGAACACCTCCGGTTGACCCATCGCCGGGGCGTCGAGGTAGCCGAGCATGACCCGCAGGTGCTGCTGGGCTACGGCGGTGCTGATGTTGCCTGGCGAGGTGCCGCTCACCAGCGTCGGCTTGCCCGCGAACGAGTTCTCGCCGTACGGCCGCGAAGCCCAGTCGATGGCGTTCTTCAGGCCGCCCGGCACGGAGCGGTTGTACTCGGGGATGACGAAGATCACCGCGTCGGCTGCCTCGATGCGCCTCTTCACCTCACGCGCTGCCTCGGGGTACGGGTCGGCGATGTCCTCGTTGTAGAGCGGAAGGTCGGAGTAGTCGATCTCGTCGTACTGCCAGTCGTCCGGACCTAGCTTCTGGAGTGCCTTGGCGAGCTTGCGGTTGAGAGAGCCGCGCCGCAGGCTGCCGATGAACAAAGCGACGTTGGTAGCCACCGCGAATCACCTCCTGGGGCGCGCCGCGATTAAGGCAGGGGCCCGAAGTAGTTGACCTCAGGCTAGGAGTTCGGGCATGAAGCCGATGAGGGCGCGGGGGCCCGACTAAGGGCGCGAGGGCCCGACCACTGCCCCCGCGCCACGCGTTCGAACTACCGGGTCTACCGGCTGCTTATGCGGTTCACCCGCACTTGCTGTAGCCGCAGCTCTCGCACTTCTGGCAGCCCTCTTCGAAGCGCAGCGGCGCTCCGCACTCCGGGCAGCCCTTGCCGCGATTGAGCACGTTCTCGGCGCCGGCGGTCTCCAGGGCGACGGCCAGGATGTCGGCCTTGGAGGCCACCATGCGGCCGTGGTAGGTGCCGTACATGCCGCCGTTGATGCCGCGCAGGGTCTTGACCAGCGCCTCCGCCGGCACCCCGTACTGCAGGGCGATGGAGACCACGCGGCCGAGCGCCTCGCTGTCGGCGTTGGCTTCCTCGCCGCCCTTGCCGGACTGGATGAACACCTCGGTCGGCAGGCCGTCCTGCTTGTTGACCGTCACGTAGAAGCCGCGCTTCTCACCGCTCGGCTCCATCAGCTTCACCTTGTCGGTGAAGCCGCTGAGCCGGCTCGGCCTCTCGAACAGCGGCTCGCCCGGCAAGTGGTCGCTAGAGCCGGCGAAGGCGCCAGCGGCACTGCCCGCTGCGGCTGTCGCGACGGCGGTCGCGGCGGGTTGCGCCGCGCGAGCGGCGGCCGCGTTGCCGGCCGGCTGGCTCGTGCCGTTACTGCCGTGAGCGCCGTTACCGCCGTGCGCCCCGTTCGAGGCGCCGGCCCCGGCGGCCGCGGCCAACGGCCGCGCCTCCTGCTTCTTCTCGTCCTTGCGCTCGCTGCTGGTGGAGAGCACCTGGAACTCGCGCGAGCCGTCACGGTAGACGGTGATGCCCTTGCAGTTGGTCTCGAAGGCGAGGCGGTAGGCGTCGTGCACGTCGTCGACGGTCGAGGAGTTGGGCAGGTTGATGGTCTTGGAGATCGAGTTGGCGACCTTCTTGCCGTGGTCGAAGGCGTTCTGCACCGCCGCCTGCATGCGCACGTGGTCGGCCGGGGTGATGTCGTGAGCGCAGATCAGCACGCGCCGCACCGACTCCGGGATGAAGTCGAGTCCCTGCACCGAGCCGTGGTTGTCCTGGACGGCCTTGACCACGGCGTCCCAATCCCAGCGGCCGTCCTTGGCGAAGCCAGGGCGAGGTTCGTGGCCGTCGAGCAGCTCCTGGAACAGCGGGTGGATCAGGGCGTGGTAGCTGGAGCCGATCTTGCGGTAGATGAACGGCGCGAACACCGGCTCGACGCCCGAGGAGACGCCCATCAGCATGCTGGTCGTACCCGTGGGAGCGACGGTGAGGATGGCGACGTTGCGGCGGGGGGTGTCGAGATCTGAACGGTCGATAAGGGGGAACGCGCCGCGTTCGACGGCGAGCTCCTCCGAGGCGTCCGTCGCGGCGTCGCGCAAGGCGGAGATGATCTCGTAGGCGGCCTCGCGGCCCTCTGCCGTGTTGTAGCCGAAGCCCATCTTGATGAGCGCGTCGGCCAGGCCCATCACGCCGAGCCCGAGGCGCCTGAGCTTCATGCTCATCTCGCGGTTGTCCTCGAGCGCGAAGCGGTTGACGTCGAGGACGTCATCGAGGAAGCGCACGCAGGTCGCCACGTCCTGCTTGAAGGTGTCCATCGCGAAGCCCTGCAGGCCGACGCCGACGTCGGCGACGTAGGCGGCGAGGTTGATGGCGCCGAGGTCGCAAGGTTCACCGGCGTAGAGCGGGATCTCACCGCAGTTGTGGGCGCTGAAGCCGTTGGCGTCGAAGGCGTGCACGCGCTCGACCGTGACGTCGAAGACCATTTCCGACCCATCGGGCTCGATGCTGACGATCTCGTCGACGAAGCGTTCACGGTTGAGTCGTCGAGCGTAGTTAGCCAGCAGGCGCTCGAGCTTGCCGCGCTTGGCCGGGTCCTCGAACCCGATCTGAGTAGCGAAGCGCTGGAGGTTGTCGTTGGCGACGACCAGCTCGTGGTCGGCGCGTGTCTCGTACTCCTTGTGGCCGCCGTGACCGTCGGGCAGTGAACGCGTTCCGGCCGGGCGCCGCTCCTCGTAGATCGACGACATCACACCGAGCCGTGCGAGCATGCGCTGAACACGCTTGAGCGTGCCAAGGTCCGATTGCGCAAGGCGCACCGAGACGCCCTTGAGTTGTGTCCCCTGCACGCTGCCGTCGGCGTCGAACAGGCCTCGGAGGAAGCCGCGGTGGAACTCCTGGGAGGACCGTTCGACCTCCTCGGTCGCCGCCTTCGCGCCCTGAACGATCCCGTAGGCCTGCGCCAGTGCCGCGAGGCCGTCTGAGGCGACTCGTGACCTGCCTGCGGCGTTCGTGACCCAGAGCCTTGCGCCGGGCGCGGCTCGCTTGAGCCCGTCTTCGGCGAGCTTCGCCCAGTCTTCGTGGTGGTCGCCCCAGTAGTCGAGAGCTGCCATGGGCGCGGCCTTGTCGGTGATGAACGTGCCGTCGCCGACGAGCTGACCTAGGAGCCAGCCTTCCAGGAACGTGCCCGTACCGGTCCAGGGAGCGGCTTCGCGCTGATCCTCGAGGAACAGGCTGTCGCCGACCGCGAGGTCGTCAAGTTGGCGCCACTCGCCTTCCAACACGTTGCGTCCGAGTTTGGTCACAGCCTTGAGCCGGTGGTTCCCGGTGAGCCTCAGCTCGTAGCCGCGTTTGGTGGTGACCTTGTAGACGGGCTTGACGCCGGTCGGGAAGAAGCCGTCAGACTCGACCCCGTAAGCCTTGCCGTTTACCACCGCGCAGAAGCGCTTGCCGACGAGCTCGTTCACCTGCCTCGGGCCCGCCTGGGTCTGCACCCAGGTGTCGGCCGTGACGCATGGGTTGGTCGACATGATCGGCCCCAGCGAACCGGCCATGGCGTTGTGCTCGTTGATGCGGTCGATGAAGATCAGGCCGGGCTCGCCGGTCGCCCAGGCATGCTGGGCGATCTCGCGCAGCACGCCGCTGCGGCTGGCCGACTCCTGGCGCATGAAGTCGTCGGTGACGAGGACCGAGATGTTGAAGGTCGAGATATCGCCCTCGTCGCGCTCGCGCTCGAGGTCCTTGGC
>CAZQVC010000173.1:0-2175 GCA_964596625.1 uncultured bacterium
TTCAACCCGCTCTACGTCATGGCCCAGTCCGGCGCCCGTGGCAACCCGCAGCAGATCCGCCAGCTCGCCGGCATGCGCGGCCTGATGGCCAACCCGTCGGGCGATACCATCGAGCTGCCGATCCGCGCGAACTTCCGCGAGGGCCTCGATGTGCTCGAGTACTTCATCTCGACGCACGGCGCCCGCAAGGGCGGCGCCGACACCGCGCTGCGCACCGCCGACTCCGGTTACCTCACCAGGAAGCTCGTCGACGTGGCGCACGAGATCGTCGTGCGCGAGGAGGACTGCGGCAGCGCCGAGTTCCTCGAGATCCCGCTCTACACGCCGGAGGACCGTCCGCGCCCCCGCAGCCAGCTCGACATGAGCCTCTACGGCAGGCGCCTGGCCCTCGACTTCGAGATCGGCGACCTCAAGTTCGAGGCCGGGTCGATCCTCTACATGGAGGACGTCAAGGCGATCGCGGCGCGGATGAAGGACAACCCCGAAGCCCGCACCGTCGCCGTGCGCGGCCCGCTCACCTGCCAGACCAAGGCCGGCGTGTGCATCGCCTGCTACGGGCTCGACATGTCCCTCATGCGCGACGTCGGCCTGGGCGAAGCGGTCGGCACCATCGCCGCCGAGTCGATCGGCGAGCCTGGCACGCAGCTGACGATGCGCACGTTCCACACGGGCGGCATCGCGACCGGCGCCGACATCACGCAAGGCTTGCCGCGCGTGATCGAGCTGGTCGAGGCGCGCAAGCCCAAGGTCAAGGCCGTCATCAGCGAGCTCGACGGCGTCGTCTCGATCCAGGAGGACGAGGACAAGGCGCGCATCACCGTGACCTCGGACGACGGCGAGTTCGTCAAGACCTACCGGGTCGACCGCAACGTGCGCATGGTCGTCAAGGACGGCGAGCGCGTCGAGGCTGGCGATCCTCTGACCCGCGGCAGCATCAACCCCCACGACCTGCTCGAGTCACGCGGCCCTGACGCCGTCCAGGCCTACCTGGTCGACGAGATCCAGAAGGTCTACCGCGGCCAGGGCGTGAGCGTGCACGACAAGCACATCGAGGTCGTGGTGCGGCAGATGCTGAAGTACGTCGAGATCCTCGAGTCGGGCGACAGCGACTACCTCGCTGGCCAGACCGTCGAACGCTTCGACGTCGAGATGGAGAACGACTCCCTGGTCAACGACGGCAAGACGCCGGCGACCTGGAAGCCGCTGCTCCTCGGCATCACCAAGGCCTCGCTCTCGACCAAGAGCTGGCTCTCGGCAGCCTCGTTCCAGCACACCACCCACGTGCTCACCGAAGCGGCCCTTGCCGGCAAGGTCGACGACCTGGTCGGGCTGAAGGAGAACGTCATCCTCGGCCGACTCGTCCCGGCCGGCACCGGCCTCGACGTGATCAGGCGCACGCGCGTGGCCGACAAGCCCTCACTCGAGAAGCTCAAGGAAGCCAAGCCGGCGGAGGAGCCCGTCACCGCGCCGCAGCGGCCGCTGCCCGCCGGCGAGTCGCGGCCCGAGGCTCGCGACTAGGTTTTAGGTCGCGACCAGGGTCGCGTCCAGCCGCGCCGCCGGGCGCTCAACTGACCTGGCCGGCGTGAACGAGAACGACGAGGGCGCGCTTCCCGCTAAGGGAGGCGCGCCCTCTGTCGTGCTTCGCTGTAACCTGTCAAGCGATGGCTATCGTGGCCTTCGACCCCGGCAGGAACGTCGGGGTCGCTTACGTCTCGCAGGACGGCGAGCTGCTCGAGCACCGCATCGTCGAGCTTCGCGACGTGCCGCTGCTCGACCTCCCACGCTCGGCGGCGGTCGTCGTCGGGGGCGGCACGGGGCGGCGTCAACTGGTCGCGGCGCTGAGGGCCGCCGGTCACGACCCGGTCGTGGTGGACGAGCGCTCCACCACCCTGGAGGCCAAGGACCTCTACTACCAGCGGCACCCGCCGCGTGGCTGGGTCAGGCTGCTGCCCCGCGGCATGCGCACCCCGCCGGTCCCGCTCGACGATTACGCCGCCTACGCCATCGCCTTGCGCTGGCTGGCGGAGCAGGGCCGCCCCGAACCCGGCTGAGAACCCCGAGGCTCGTGAATCGTAGTTCGCGGGCCGAACGGAAGAAGGCGGGACGCGACCGCTGGGTCACGTCCCGCCTCACACGCATTTCTCTACCACCGCGAAGAGGTGGTCTCGACCCCGA
>CAZQVC010000173.1:2275-4068 GCA_964596625.1 uncultured bacterium
CTCGACCCCGACGAGGTCGTCGGTACCTAGTTCAGGTCGTCTTCCTCGCCAGCGTCCATGAGGGCCCTGGCTTCCTGATTGGTGATGCCGAGGACGGCGCTGATCTCGCCGGCCAGAAGGCGCAGCGCGCGCCGGTACGCCTGACGGTCGAGGTCGGGCAGGCCGCGCTCCAGGTCCCAGCGACGCAACTCGCTGGCCAGCGTCGCGATCTGGTACGGGTCGCCGCTGGTTAGCAGGTCGGTTACCTTGCGGTGACGAGCCGCCCACTGCTTCGGCAGGGTGATGCGGCCGTTGCTGAGGCGCTCGAGAACGCTCTGAACCTCGTCCTTGGTGAGAGCAGGCCGCAGGCCGGCTCCGTGCGGCGAGCTGACCGGGACGTAAGCGCGCGACGTTCCGTTGGGGAACTCGACCTGGTAGTACTTCTGATCGCTGCCGGCAACGGTCCTCACCGTGGTGCCCGACACGATGCCCACTCCGTAGGGCGGTAGTACGACCTGATCACCGTTCTTGAACGTCTTCGCTTGTTCTTTCAACTGGCTCGCTCCCTTCGAGACTCATCACGCCGTGCCTGTGCGACCCGGCGATTATGCGAAACCCAGGAAATCGGTAATGTGCTGTTCGGGTGTCGTGCGCTTCGGAGACGTTGCTATCGTGACATCTCCGATAACGTTCACGTAACACATGGTAGCAGAAAATCCGGGTGATTGCACCCTTCCAGGATGCCCCGACGCGTACGTTAAGATGCCGGTCGCACCTGCTCAGTCGGGCTGCTCGTCGAGAACGCTCGGCCGGCGGCGGTGGGGGACCGGGGTGGCCTGCTCGGTACCTGAACGGATCGTCACCACCACACCCAGAAGCAGTACCAACGCTCCGATCACCGTGCCGGTCGACGGCACTTCATCGAATAGTATCAAGGCTAGTATGCCTGAGCCGATGGGTTCTGCGAGGATGGTAGTAGCAACCAGTGTCGGGCTTATGTATCTAGCGGCGTAGTTCAGGCCGGTATGACCGATAGTCTGGGGGATAAGCGCCAGCAGCGCGATCCAACCGAAGGTCTCGAGCGGGTAGTCGACGTAGGACAGGCCGAAGAACAGCGGCAGCGGCAGCAGGATCACGGCGGCCACGGCGTAGGCCGTGCCGGCGTAGGCAGCCAGGCTGACGCCGGAGCGCATGACCGTGCGCCCGAGGATCAGGTAGCCGGCGGAAGCAGCCCCGGCGGTCAGGGCAAGTGCGTCGCCGAGCAGCGGGTTGGTGCCACCGGCCAGGTCGCCGAAGCCGATGACCGCTGCGCCGGCCACGGCCAGCAGCACCCCGAACATCACGCTCAAGGTCGGCGCGACGCCGAAGACCAGCCAGGCGATCAGCGCGGCCCACAGCGGCGACGTGGCCGCCAGCGTCACGCTGGCAGCGACGGTCGTGAAGGACAGCGAGCTGATCCAGGTCGCGAAGTGCAGGGCCAACAGCGCTCCGGCCGCGATCGTCGCGAGTCGCGCCTTGCCCCTTATCGGTGTCGCGGCCAGGGCGCGCAGCGTGACCGGCAGCATCACCACGGAGGCGATGAGCATCCGGTAGAGCGCAACGACGATCGCCGGTGCGTCGGCCAGGCGGATGAAGATCGCCGCGAAGCTCACGGCGATCACCGCCGCCGTCAGCACCAGGCCGAGCCGCAAGGTTGACGGGGATGACGGCGAGGCCACTGCCGCCGATGCTACCCCGTCGGCGTCGCCGGCCGGCGGCCTGGACGGCCGGCTGGACGAGCCGCGGTGGCGGGGCGAGTAGACTCTGGCGCAGGC
>CAZQVC010000174.1:0-4002 GCA_964596625.1 uncultured bacterium
CCAATTGTCGGTTTCCAACAGCCTCTCAGACAGGGTCTACGATCACGTCAAGGGCCGGATACTGGCGGGAGAGCTGGCACCGGGCGAACGCATCAACGAGGTCCAGTTGGCCGAGGCGCTCGACATGAGCCGGGGCCCGGTCAGGGAGGGCATGCAGATGCTCATCCTCGAAGGACTCCTCGAGCGAGTCCCGCGGCGCGGGGTGTTCGTCAGGAAACTCGGCGACCGGCTCCTGCGGGAGCTTTGTGAGGTCCGAGAGGCGTTGGAGATCCACGCCGTGAAGCTCATCTTCCGCCGTGGCGTCGACGAGGTGGAGGCGGAGTTGCGCGATCTCCTGCGCCTTGGTCGATCCCGCCAGGGGAACTCCAGCTACGAACCCGACCTGCATCAGCGCCTGCTCGCGCTCAGCGGCAACGAGACGCTGATGACCGTCGGCGAGAGCATCCACAGCCAGCTGAAGCTCAAGAAGCTGCTTTCCGGAGCTGACAAGTCCCGTGCGAGAGAGGCCTGGTCCGAGCACAAGGCCGTTCTCGACGCGATCCTCGAGCGAGACGAAAGCGGGGCCGTTCAGGCTCTGCAGCACCACCTGGCATCGGCGGTGCGCAGGATGCTCGAGACCAACACACAGGAAGCACAGCGGGAAGGTTCCGCTTGCTACGAAAGGGAGTGAAGAGATGAAGAGAATCACGAAGTTGCTGCTGGCAGCACTCGTCCTGGGAGCGTTCTCCATGGGCTTTGCCCAGGAGCGCCCCAGCGGCGTCGAGTGCATCGCCCCGGCCGATCCGGGCGGCGGTTGGGACTTCACCTGCCGCAGCGTCGGTGAGCTGCTCCGTCAGCTCGATCTCATCGACGGCTCCGTCCAGACGCAGAACATGACCGGCGCGGGCGGCGGCGTCGCCTACGCCCACACGGTCGCTCAGCGTGAAGGCGATCCGAACGTGCTCATCGCTGCCAGCACCGTTACGGCCACGCGGCTCGCACAGGACCAGTTCCAGGGCATGGACGCCGACGACGTCTTCTGGCTCACGGCCATCGGCGCCGACTTCGGCATCATCGCCGTGCGCGCCGACGCTCCGTGGGACGACCTCGGCTCCTTCCTCGACGACCTGGTCGCCGACCCGGACAGCATCCGGTTCGCGGGCGGCAGCGCCCCGGGCGGCTGGGACCACATGCGGCCACTGATGCTCGCCAAGGAAGCCGGCCTCGAGGACGCCCAGGCGCTGCGTTACATCTCCTTCAGCGCCGGAGGCCCCTCGCTCGTCGAGCTGATGGCGGGCCGCGTCGAGGCCGTCACGACCGACATCTCCGAGGCCCTCGGCCAGCTCGAGGCTGGCGAGATCAAGATCCTCGCAGTCCTCGCCGAAGAGCGCCTGCCGGGCGACCTTGCCGACATCCCGACCGCGGTTGAGCAGGGCTACGACGTCATCGGCGCGAACTGGCGCGGGTTCTACCTGCCGGCCGGTCTCACCGACGAGCAGTACGCCACCTGGGTCGACATCATGACCACGTTGGAAGCTTCCGAGGCATGGGAGCAGACGCGTGAGCAGAACGCACTCGCACCCTTCTTCCTGGTGGGCGACGAGTTCGACGAGTTCGTCCGGACCGAGGTCGAGCGGTACACCGAGCTGTCCCGCGAACTCGGGATCATCGACTGACATGCAGCGCCGTGACGACCGCATCCTCGGCATCGTCATGTTGCTGGTGGCGATCGGTTACGGCGCTCAGACGTTCGGGTTCAGAGTCGGAGGTTTCACCTCCGACTCTCTGGGCCCGAGGGCCTACCCTCAGCTACTGGCGATCCTCCTCGGGCTGCTCAGCCTCTGGCTCATATTCCGCCCCACCGAGTTCAAGCCCGACTGGCCCGCGCCCCACGCCTGGTTAGCGCTGGGCGCCATGTTGGTCGGCCTCGTCGTCTACGCCAACCTGATCGTGCCTATCGGCTTCATCCTCTCGACGACCCTGATCATCTCGTTGATGGCGCTGTTGTTTCAGGCGCCGCCGCTTCGCGCGCTGTTGGCGTCGTTCGGCGTGAGCGTGGCGCTCTACGCCCTGTTCGTGTTCGGCCTGGGCATCGCGCTGCCGGTCGGCAGGATCTGGGGGGGCTAGATGGACATTCTGGGTCTGCTGGGCCAGGGCTTCGCCGAGGCCTTCACCTCGACCAACCTCCTCCTGGTGTTCCTGGGCGCGCTCATCGGCACGGTCATCGGGATGCTTCCGGGCATCGGCCCCATCAACGCCATCGCCATCCTCATCCCGGTAACCTTCGCGCTCGACCTATCTGTCACCTCGGCTCTCATCATGTTCGCGGGCATCTATTACGGCTCGCAGTACGGCAACTCGATATCGGCTGTCCTCCTCAACGTGCCCGGCACCTCCGGAGCGGTGGCCACGACCTTCGACGGCTATCCGCTCGCGAAGCAGGGGCGTGGCGGCCAGGCGCTGGCGATGTCGGCCATCGCCTCGTTCATCGCCGGCACGCTAAGCGTCGTAGGCCTGATGCTGTTCGCGCCGGTCCTCGCCAAGTGGGCCATCCGCTTCGGGCCCGCCGAGTACTTCGTGCTGATGATCTTCGCGCTCACCTCGGTGGCGAGCCTGGCCGGAAAGAGTCTGCCGAAGGCCGTCATCTCCGCGATCATCGGTCTGATGCTGGCCTCCGTTGGGCTGGACCCGGGCGGCAGCGTCGCGCGGTTCACGTTCGGCGAGTTGAAGCTCCTCGATGGCATCGACTTCGTCGTCGCGGTGATCGGGTTCTTCGCGGTGACCGAGGTCCTCATCACGCTGGAAGAGACGACGCTTGGCAGAGCCACCGTCACCAAGGTCACCAAGGTGATGATCTCGTTCAAGGACTTCATGGCCTCCCTCTGGACGATCATCCGCGGTGGCGTGCTCGGCTTCCTGGTGGGCGTCCTGCCTGGCGCCGGCGGCACCATCGCCGCCTTCTTGGCCTACACGACAGAGAAGCAGCTGCTCGACCGCAAGGGTACGTTCGGCAAGGGTGACCTGAGGGGTGTCGCAGCGCCCGAGTCGGCCAACAACGCGGCCACCAGCGGCGCGCTCATCCCACTGCTGACGCTGGGTGTGCCGGGCAGCGGTACGACCGCCGTGATGTTGGCAGCGCTCATCGGCTACAACATCAACCCCGGTCCTCTGTTCATCCAGAACAACACCGACGTCTTCTTCGCGCTCGTCGCCTCCATGTACATCGGTAACGTGATGCTGCTCATCCTCAACCTGCCTTTGGTGGGTGTCTTCGCGCGCATCCTGTTGATCCCACGCTGGATCCTCATGCCAAGCGTCATCGCGCTCAGCTTCGTCGCGGTCTACGCGGTCAACAACAGCTCGTTCGACCTACTGCTCATGACCGGTATCGGGTTCGCTGGCTACCTGATGCGCAAGCTCGACCTACCGCTCGCCCCCACGATCCTCGCGATGGTGCTCGGCGGCCTCATGGAGAACAACATGCGCCGCGCCTTGAGCCTTTCCGGCGGTGACTGGTCTACCTTCGTCGGCACACCGCTCAGCATCGCCCTGTGGGTTCTCACCGCCGTCAGCCTGCTCGCCCCGCTGATCATCAGCCGCATCTACGGCGTCTCGATGAAGGAGATCGTCGACGACGACCCAGGGGAAGAGGGATAGCACTCGGCAAGCCGACTGGCGGTCTCATGACATCTCATCGTCGATGCCCTAATGTTTGTACATTCCTTGTTGAAGGTTTGAACAAGGTGCTCGAAAGGGGCAAGATATGGGAACCACTCGGACCATCGCAATGGTGCTCGTGATCATCGGCGCACTCAACTGGCTGCTCGTTGGGCTCTTCGGCTTCGACCTCGTCGCGGCGATAACCGGCAACACCTTCGGCGAGAAGAACGCCCTCTCCAGCATCATCTACGCGCTCGTCGGCATCGCCGGCATCGTGCTCATCCCCACGGCCTTCGCCGAACCGCGTCCGCGGACGGCCGCGCCGCCGAGCCGCACCCACACCTAAGCTCGACACAGCAGCTC
>CAZQVC010000175.1:0-4001 GCA_964596625.1 uncultured bacterium
TCGCTCACGGGTTCGTGCAGAGAATCTAGGAGACCGAGCGATGAGGACGGTGGGCTCGAGAATGGTGACTGCAGCCACAATCGTCGGCGTCGTTTCGGGATATCACTGCGCTCTCAACACAACCGCGTAGCAGTTGCGGGGACCGACACAGCACGTACACGAGCGCGTACACGTTGGCACGTCGGTAGAGACTACTGCGGAACACAACCGGTACAAGAGGAGCCTCTGTCATGCGTCCACCCCCGCGTTCTCCTACGCCCCTCCTCGGGCGATCCGTCCGTCGTGCGGCCCTGGCGGCGCTGGCCGCGACCATCGGCCTGGTCCTCGCGGCCTGCACCAACGGCGGCAGCCAGAACCCCTTGCCGGGCGGGCCGCAGGCGGTCATCAACAGCCCTCCCGCCGGGTCGCTGACCGCCGGGACCTACTTCTTCTCCGTCCAAGCCATCGATCCCAGTGAGGTGGCGAGCGTGCGCTTCGAGGTCGGCGGCGCCGTCGTCGGCACGGACAGCAGCCCCGCCGACGGCCTGCGCGTGTTCGTCTCGGCCGCCGATCACCCGGCCGGTCCGCTCACGCTGCGCGCGGTCGTCACCGGCAAGGACGGCCGCACCACGACCCTCACGCGCAGCGTCACCAACGTCCCGCAGCCGCCGTCCAGTGCGACCGTCGGCGCCAACGGCGCCGCGCTCGGCACCTTCGAGGCGGACGGCTCCCTCAGCACGCTGATCGTGCCGCCGGGAACCTCGCCAGGCCTCGACATCGCGTTCGAGGCGCGCACCAAAGAGGAGGTCAAGGACGACACCGGCGTCGACTACGACGCGCTCGGCATCACCTTCCTCGGCGCTCAGGACGTGCTCGTGACGGGTGGCGAACTCGACCGCACGCTGGCCGTCTCCTCCGGCGGCTTCGGGCCTCAGGTGCAACCCGAGCAGGCCGTGCTCAACTACCTGATAGGCCCGGACGAGGACGGCGACGGCGTCGGCGAGCTCTACGTCGTGAACACGGCCAGCGTCGCGCCCAACGGCGACGTCGTCTCCGACCCGGTGCCCGTGGCGCAGGTCGGCAGCACCGCCACGGTCTCGCAGGCGGGCAGCGACCGCGTCGCGCCGCTCGCCGCCGGCATCGGGGGCGCACCCGGCTCGGTGATCGCCGTGCCGGTCGCGGGCTTCAACCCGGCTTCCCTCTACGGCAACGTCGCGGAGTTCGATCATGCCGACGGGCTCGTCAGGCGCTACGGCCGCATCTACACCTCCGAGACCGGAGCCCAGACGTTCGTGGTGCAGGTACCTCCCCTGCGGCCAGGCAGCGCCAGGCTCACGCTGCGCAACCTCGGCAGCGGCTACGCGAGCGAGCCCATCGACGTGCAGGTGACGGCGGCGAGCACGGTCGCCGGCGACCCGGTGGCAGTCATCGAGCACACCCTCGACCTGGCGCTGGACGTGCTCGAGGCGTTCGATGTGCTGCTGGTCGGTTCCGGCGCCGACTCCGCTGTGGCCGCAGGCAAGCCGATCGTCGACCGCGTGCGCGCCAACCTCGCGATCATGGAGGCCGGCGGCAGGCCGCAGGACTCCGCGATGATCGCGGGCCTCGCCGCGCGGATCGTGGCCTCGGGCGTAGACGACGTGCTGGGGGACGTCCACGGCGAGCTGAGCCTGAGCGCAAGCTACGCCTGGGCGCAGCAGGCGGGCTGCAACGACATCCTCGACCGCGCCGACAAGGGCATCGACATGATCAACACGCTCACCGACCTCGGCGGCTACGATCCACCGGCCGGCGAGCGGGTCGACGACATGCACAGCTACGCCTTCGACGAGTGGTGGGGTTGGGTCAAGCGGACCACGCGCCAGATCGACTCGGCGCTGGGCGGCAACGCCTGCCCGGAGAGCCCGCCCGGCCCCGCCGGCCCCGGCGGCAGCGCGTCACCGTCCGGCATGGGAGCGGCCGTGCCGCCCGGCGGCAACATGGGCGGCAACGCCCTGCCGCCCGGCTACCGCCCCATCCCCGACTACGCGCGTGGACCGGCGCCCATGGCCACCGAGCTGGCGCGCGGACGCTTCGTGATCAGCGTCGCGGCCAGCGGATCGGCCGTGCCGTTCAAGGGCACCACCGACGCCGGCGGCTACTTCATGATCCCCCTGATCCCGGAGGGCCAACCGTTCGTGGCCGTGGCTCTCGACACTCAGACCGGCGAGAACCGCGTGGCCAGCGGCGTAGGACCGGCGTTCGGCGACGGCGCGTACGTGGTCTTCGACTTCTCCAGCGGCGAGTCGCAGTACAGCGAGGCGCGCTGGGACGGCGGCGGCGACGGCACGCGCTGGCTCGACCCCCTCAACTGGGAGGGCGACATGCTGCCGGTCTCCAACAGCAACGTCGTCATCGAAGGGCCAAGCGGCCTGACGGTAGAGCTCGACAACTTCAGCGGCGACGGCTCGCGCGTGACGATCAACAGCCTCGAGCTGGCCGCGGGTACCACCCTCGAGCTCAGCCGCGGAACGCTCGAGATCCTCTCAGCCTCCACGGTGGAAGGCGACCTGCTGCTCACCAACGGCACCTTGAAGCTCCTCGCCGACCTGACCATGGAGGGCGACACCGCTTGGAACGCCGGCACCCTCGCCGGGTCCGCTCGGTTCGTCAACCGCGGGGAGATGACGCTCGACAACACACCGGTCACCAACCCCCGTAGCCTGTCGGGCAACCTCGTCAACGAGGCGACCGTCATCATGCGCGGCACCAAGGCGGGCGGCCTCACGACGTCCGCTGGGGCCTCGATCGTCAATGCGCTCGGCGCGACCTTCGAGGTGCACGGGCTGCCGGCCATCCAGGGCGGCAGCGACCAGACCCCGCCCTTCGACAACCTCGGCACGCTGAGGAAGACCGGCAGCGAGAGCTCGCACTGGACGGGCGTCGAGGTCAACCACCTGGGGGGCACCGTCGTGGTGCTCGGGGGCACGCTTCTGCTGGGCGAAGGCAGCCACAGCACCGGCGCGACCTGGCAGGTCGCCGCGGGAGCGGCGTTGGAGCTCGGCTGGCAGACCCGCCAGCTCCACCTGGAGGGCCTGTACCAGGGCGCCGGAGAGGGCGTCGTGCGCCTGGCGGGGGGCGACTACTTCGCGATTTCCCCGGCAGGAGCCACCTTCGACTTCCCGGTCGGCGGCGTGGAGTGGGCCGGCGCCGAGATAAGGGGACCCGGCGCGCTCACCAACCTCGGCAAGTTTCACATCGTCCGCGATAACCCCGGCGGCATCCCCGAGCTGAGCGGGCACCTCATCAACAAGTCGACGATGGCGCTGCGCGGCAACCGCTCGGGCGGCCTCAAAAACGCATCGGGCGCCAAGATCGACAACCTCGCCGGCGCGACGTTCGAGCTGTGGGGCGACCAGGGCATCGCCTACGCCGACGAGCCCCTCACCCTCATCAACGACGGTCACCTCGCCAAGGTCGGGGGCGGCACATCGACCTTGCAGGTCTGTTACCAGGGATCTGGCACGGTCGATCCCGGCATCGCGCTCCCCTTGCCCTGCCCCTGAGGCTCGTGCGGGCGAACGGAGCCAGCCACCGTGCGGGGACCGCGGGCGTCCTTGACGCCGGCGTCCTTCACGCTGCCGTCCGTCACACCGGTGTCCGTCACGCCGCCGTCCGTCACACCGCCGTCCGTCACACCGGCGTCCCTACCGCCGCCGTGGCGCTCGCCTTCGCACTGCTCGCCCTCGCGCTCGGCGGCTGCGGCGGCGCGGGCGAGCATGGCGGGCCGCCGGGCCCCGGCGTGACCAGCGTTGCGGCCGCCTCCGGACCGCTGGCGCTGGCCGACGGCGGACGCACGCTGTTGGTCGTCAACCCCGACTCCGGCTCCGTGACCGCGGTCGACGTCACGGACCCCGAAGAGCCGAAGCCGACCGCCACCGTCGCGGTCGGCGGCGAGCCGTGGGCGGTGGCGGTGACGCCGGACGGCACCGCCATCGTCATGAACCGCCGCAGCGGGAGCCTCAGCTTCCTGCAGCGTGACG
>CAZQVC010000176.1:0-3931 GCA_964596625.1 uncultured bacterium
AGCCACATCACCAGCGCCACCGTCTACGGCGGCGTGGGCTTCCAGCCCCAGATCGAGGCCCTTGGCGGCAAGGCCGACGTGATCGTCGCCTGCCCCGGACGCCTCCTCGACCACATCGAGCGCGGCAACGCCGACCTCTCCAACGTGGAGGTCCTGGTCCTCGACGAAGCCGACCACATGTTCGACATGGGCTTCCTGCCGCCGGTGCGGGCGATCCTGCGTGAGGTGCCGCAGAGCGCGCAGCGTCTGCTGTTCTCCGCCACCATGCCCCGCGAGGTCGCGCACCTCGCCGACGAGCTGCTCACCGACCCGGTGAAGGTCGAGATCAACCGTGAGGGCCCGGCCGAGACCATCGACCACGCTCTGGTGGCCGTCGACGAAGGCCGCAAGCAGGATCTCCTCCTGCACCTGCTGAAGAGCGAGGACCATCGCTCCACGCTGGTCTTCACGCGCACCAAGCACCGGGCGAAGCGCCTGGCCGCCGCGCTCGACAAGGCCAACATCTTCGCCGCCGAGATCCAGGGCAACCTCTCGCAGCGCCGTCGCCAGGAGGCGCTCGACGGCTTCAAGTCGGGCCGCTACCACGTCCTGGTCGCGACCGACATCGCCGCTCGCGGCATCGACGTCGCCCGCGTGTCGCACGTGATCAACTACGACTTCCCCGACACGACCGAGGCTTACACGCACCGCATCGGCCGCACCGGGCGCGCCGCGCGCACCGGTGAAGCCCTCACCTTCGTGACCCCCAACGACTTCGACAACGTGCGCGTGCTCGAGCGCAAGCTCTCGCGCATCGACCGCAAGTCGTTCGACGGCTTCGAGGCCGGCCACGCCGACCAACTCGAGCGGCTCTCCGCCTCGGGCGGCGGCAACCACTTCTCGTCGAACGCGCGCAACCGCCGCAACCGTGGCGGAAGCAACCGCGGCAACGGCCAAGGCTACTCAGGGCCTCGCCGTAGCAACCGCTCCCGCTCACGTTCGCGTGGCCGCGGAGCCAGCGGGACCGCGGGCGACTGACGCAAGGCCCGTTCCGGCCCTAACTGGCCGGGTACCGGGAACCTCGGACTAGAGCGCACGACTAGAGCCCAGCGCACGCCGGCGCGCCAAGGAAGCCGGCACGCGCTAGGCAGCTGCCAAGCGACAAGCAACGCTAGCCCCTAGCGGGCTCGCTACGCCCTCCGCCATCATCGGTGGAGGGCGTTCTCGTGACAGGCACCGTGCACGGCAACCGGCACCCGGCGCACAACGTGCCCCTGCCGCGCGTCGAGCGCGTGAACGAGCACCAGCAGGCGGTGCTCGACTTCGTGCGCCACGGCTCCGGGCATGGGGTCGTCGAAGCCACGGCCGGCAGCGGCAAGACCACCACGCTGGTCATGGTCGCGCGACTGCTCGTCGACGAGCTCATGGAGGAGGGCCAGCGCGCGGCCTTCCTGGCCTTCAACCGCAGCACCGCTGACGAGCTGCGCGCGCGGCTGCCGCCAAGGGTCGAGGCGGTAACGCTCCACTCGCTCGGCCGCCAGGTGCTGGCACGTGCACGGCCGCGCGGCGTGGAGCTGGAGGACGCGAAGTACCTGCGCCTGGCCAAGGAGCTGGTCGCAGGGCGCCAACCAGGTGAAGGCGGAGGCGGCGCTGGCTCCCACGACCGGCTCGCCGCCTACCTCGCAACGCTCTTCGGCTTCGCTCGCCTCGAGCTGACCGAGCTCACCGACCAGGACGCGCTGGCCCGTGTCCGCCGTCGGTACGCCCTCGAGCCGCCGCTGCCGGAGGGTGAGCTTCCGGCGCTCGACTCCCTGGTGCCGCGCCTGGCGGAGGTCGGTGAGCAGGCGGAAACCGTCGACTACACCGACATGATCTACCTGACGCTGAGGCTCGGCCTGGAGGTGCCGCGGTTCGCGTTCATCTGCGTCGACGAGGCCCAAGACCTCTCGCGCATGGCCCTCGGCCTGGTCCAGCGGCTCATCGGGGCCGGTGCGCGGGCGCTGTTCGTCGGCGATCCGCACCAGGCGATCTACGCCTTCGCCGGCGCCGACGCGAGGTCACTGAAGCGCATCGGCGAGGTCACCGCTGCGACCCGCCTGCCGCTCAGCGTCAGCTTCCGCTGCCCGACCAGGCACGTGGTGCTGGCACGGCGCTTCTCACCCGACATGCGCCCTGCGCCGGGGGCCGCTACCGGCGAGGTCAGGCTGGTCGCCCTCGAGCGCCTGCCGAGGCTGGTGAGGCCTGGGGACCTCGTCATGGCGCGCACCAACGCCCCGTTGCCCGAGCTGGCCCTACGCCTGGCCGGCACCGGCTCGGCCGTGAGGATCCTCGGCCACGACCTCGCCGAGAACGCCACCACGCTGGCCGCAACGCTGTTCAGCACGCCGTCTCGAGAGCGGGCAGAGCAGCTCGTGGAGGCCTCCGCCGACGCCGAGCGGCGCCGCATCGAGCGCGAGCACCTGACCAGCGACGAGCTGCCGGGCGAGCTCGAGCGCAGCGATCACGCGCACGCCGTGCTCCTCCTGGCCCTGCAGCGGCTGCGCCGAGCGGGGCGCCGGCCCACCCCCGAGAGCGTCGGCGAGGAGGTCGAGCGGCGGTTCGCGCCGGCCGGCGAGCACGTGCTGCTGTCAACGGTGCACAAGGCCAAAGGGCGAGAGGCCGAGCGCACCTTCCTGCTGCTGCCGGAAACCTTGGGCGTCGGCGCCTCTGGTCCCGAGGCCGGCGACGACGCGGCCGAGGCCAACGTCCTCTTCGTCGCGCTCACGCGGGCCAAGCGCCTGTTGGTGCTGGTCGAGGCCGAACCGGGCGCCGTGGCCAAGCGGCTCGCGCAGAGCGCGCCAGGAGGGCAGGGCGACCTCACCAGCCGTTGGAACGACGTGCTTCGCCTCGCGATGGTGATGAGCGAGAGCGCTGAACGGCGCGGCATATCATCCGGGCATGGCACGACACGGCGAGTACAAGACCGTCGGGGGCAAGCTGGTAGTGGTCGACGTCGAGGTCGCGGGCGACGAGATCGCCAGCGTGAGCATCACCGGTGACTTCTTCCTCGAGCCGGCCGAGGCGCTGGGCGGCATCGCCGCGTCGCTCGAGGGCGCGCCCGCCTCCGCCTCTCAAGACGAGCTGGCGCAGCGGATCGCCGAGCGGCTGCCGGACGGCGTGGAGATGATCGGCTTCAGCCCCGAGGCCATCGCGGCGGCCGTCAGGCGCGCCATAGACGACCCGACGCCGAGGGAGCGCCTGTGACCGCCGCCTCCGACTCTCCCCCGCCCGATCGCCAGTTCGACGAAGCCGTCCTCGCGCGCTGGCAGCGCTACGACTGGCAGCTCATCCGCGACGAGCCCACCCACCCGATGATGCACATGGCCATCGACGAGGTGCTGACCAACGAGGTCGGCGCGGGCCGCCGGGCGCCGACGCTGCGCATCTGGGAGTGGTCGGCCAACGCCGTGATCCTCGGTCGCTTCCAGTCGGTGCGCAACGAGGTCGACGAGGCCGGCGCGAAGAAGCACGGGATGGTCGTCACCCGGCGCATCACCGGCGGCGGCGCGATGTTCGTCGAGCCGCACAACGCGATCACCTACTCGCTCTACGCTCCCGAGGGGCTGGTGAAGGGGCTCTCGTTCGTCGACTCCTACGCCTTCCTCGACGCCTGGGTGATCGCCGGCCTGCGCTCGCTCGGCATCGAGGCGTACTACCAGCCGATCAACGACATCACGTCAACCGAGGGCAAGATCGGCGGCGCGGCCCAGACGAGGCGAGCCGGCGCGGTCCTGCACCACGTGACGGCG
The DNA here is from genome assembly GCA_964596625.1 of uncultured bacterium. GTDB lineage: Bacteria > Deinococcota > Deinococci > Deinococcales > Trueperaceae > DASRWD01. Next base: position 3,768 of record CAZQVC010000176.1, read on the forward strand.
GCTTACGACATGGACCCCGCGAAGATGCTCGAGGTCCTGCGTATCGGCAAGGAGAAGCTCTCCGACAAGGGCAGCGTCAGCGCGAACAAGCGCGTCGCGCCGGTGAAGCAGCAGACCAACCTGCCGCGCGAGGCGGTGATCGACCGCCTGGTCGACACCTTCGC
>CAZQVC010000177.1:0-3916 GCA_964596625.1 uncultured bacterium
ACTCCCTCAGGTCCGACAGCATCGGCCGCTTGTTGATGCGCGCCTCGACCGCCCGGGAGAGCTGAGAGAGCACCAAGACCGGTATGTCTAGTTCGCGCGCCAGCGCCTTGAGCCCGCGCGAGATCACCGAGATCTCCTGCTGCCGGTTCTCGCTCTGGCTGCGGGAGGTGCCGGACATCAGCTGCAGGTAGTCGATGACCAGGAGGTCGAGGCCGTGCTCGGCCATCAGCCGCCGGGCGCGCGAGCGCAGCTCCATGACGGTCATGTCGGCGGTGTCGTCGATGAAGACCTTCGCCTCGGAGAGCCGGCCGGCCGTGTCGGCCAGCCTCTGGAAGTCGCGTTCGGTGAGCTGGCCGTTGCGCACGCGCGACATGTCGACCCTGGCCTCGGAGCAGAGCATGCGCGTGACCAGCTGCACGCCGGACATCTCGAAGTTGAAGACGCCGACGGAGGCGCCCTCGCGCAGCGCGGCGTTGAGGGCCACGGTCATCGAGAAGGCGGTCTTGCCCATGGCGGGGCGGGCGGCCAGCACGTTCAGGGTGGACGGTTGCAGACCGGCCGTCATCTGGTCGAGCTCGCGGAAGCCGGTGCGCAGGCCGGAGACCGGGTTCGGGTTGGCGAAGCGCTCGTTGATGTCGGCGAAGGTCTCGGTGACGAGGGAACGCATGCCCTCGAAGCTGCTGCGGCGCTTCTTGGTGGCGAGGTCGAAGATCGCCTGCTCCGCCGAGTCGAGGACGTCTTCTATGGGGGTCGACTGGTCGTACGCGCTCTGCATCACGCGGCCGCTGGCCGCGATCAGCTCGCGCAGGGTGGCCTTCTCCAGCACGATGCGCGCGTAGGAGTCGGCGAAGGCGGCGGTGGGCACGCTGTCGGCGATGCCGATGAGGTAGTTGATGCTGCCGATGCTCTCGAGCTCACCGGCGGTGCGCAGCTCCTCGGTGAGCGTGACGAGGTCCATGGGGTCGCCGCGCCGGTTGAGCTTCTCGATGGCCCTGAAGATCTTGCGGTGGGCCTCCTTGTAGAAGTGCTCGGGCACGAGCATGCCCTCGAGCGACGAGTACGTCTCGTTGTCGAGCAGGATGCTGCCAAGGACGCTCATCTCGGCTTCCAGGTTGTGCGGGGGCGTCCGGTTCTCCACTGCTCGGATGGTACCACCGGCTCCGCGCGTCGTTTGGCAGCGTCGGGCGGTCCGGCCGGGGGTGTCTGGGCGTAGAATGTGCACCTGATGGACTTCGCCTGGCTCGTCGCCGTCCCGCTCCTCACGGCGTTCCTCATCGGATCGCTGCCGCTGGGCGCGTGGCTGATCAGGACGACGTCCGGTTTCGATCCGCGCGAGGTCAACCCGCACCTGCTGGGCGTCGAGACCGTCGCTCGCCTGGTTGGCGGCTGGGTCGCGCTCGGCTCGTTCGCCATCGACATGCTCAAGGGCGCGGTCGGCGTGATCGTCGGCACGACGGTCGGCTTCTACTCCGCCCACTTCGCCGAGGTGGTGAGGACCACCGGCACGCCGCAGGCGTCCAGCAGCGTGCTCGACGCCCTCACCAGCGGCTTCGCGGCCCCCGCCTTCGCGCCCGGCGGCCTGTTGGATGGCGGCGCCGCGACGCTCGGGCCCGTGGCTCTGGCTGCCGCGGCCGCCCTGCTCGGGGCCCTCGTCGGCCACCTGTTCCCGCTGCGCTGGCCCGGCATCGCCGACCTGCCCCGCGGGCGCGGCAACGGCGTGCTCCTCGGTGGACTGGCCGGTCTATACAGTTACGGCGCGCTGCCGTTCTGGGCGCTGGCCCTGCCCGTCGTGCTCTACGCCGCTCTGCTCGCCGGCACCCGCTACGTCTCGCTCAGCAGCGTCGTCGCCGCCGCCTCCCTGCCGGCCGCGGCCGTCGTGGCCGCCCTGCTGGGGGCGGCGCGCTGGGACGTCGCCGTGGTTCTCGGGCTGCTGTCCTTCCTCGTCTTCTGGCGGCAGAAGTCGGCGGTGTCGCGCATCCGCGACGGCACCGAGGCCCGCCTCGGTGAGCCGCAGGCCGTGCGGGGGCTCGAGTCCGACACCGCGCTCGCCGCGTTCATGGTCCACCCGCTAAGCCTCGACGACGTCTGGCAGCCGCAGAGCCAGCGCTGGCTGCGTCACGTGCTCGAGAAGGTCGTGAAGCCCGGGATCCTGCCGCTCTCGTGGGTCAAGCGGCTGTTCCTCACGGTGCGCCCTCAGTTCCAGGGCCTCATCGAGGGCATCACCCTGCCAGACGGCCGCAAGCTGCGGGTGATGCTGATCTCCGCACCGCTGCTGCCCGACCAGTTCCGCAGCAACCCCGACGACGCGCTGCGCCTGGCGATCCAGGGCGCCCGCTTCGCTCACGAGCTCGGCGCCGAGGTCGTCGGTCTCGGCGCGTTCTGGTCCACCGTGGGCGATAAGGGACAAGCCGTCCAGGACGCCGTGCCCGAGATCGTCGTGACCAACGGCGGCGCCTACACGGCAGCCACCGTGAAGGCCGCGGTCCCCGGCCTGCTGAGGCGGTTCGCCGCCCAGGGCGTCAACCTCAAGGCCACGACCGCGGCTGTCATCGGCGCCAACGGCGTGGTCGCCTTCGGCGTGGCCAGGATGATCGCGCCGGAGGTCGGCGAGCTGCTTCTGGTCGGCCGCGACAAGGAGCGCCTCAACCGCAGCGCGGCGACGCTCCGCCGGAAGTACCCGACCACCGAGATCGTCGCCACCACCGACCTCGCCACCGTGGCCTCCGCCGACATCGTGTTCACCGCCACCTCCGACCCGCAACCGGTCATCTTCCCGCAGCACGTCAAGCCCGGCGCCTGGATCTACGATCTCGGGCGACCCGCCGACGTCGACGAGAGCGTCCGCGAGCTGGCGGGCGTCGAGCTGGTGCCGGGCGGCGTGGTGCGGCCGCCTGGCGACATGCGCACGCGCATCGACCTGCGCTTCGGCGAGGGCCACGTGCCGGCCTGTCTCGCCGAGACGATGATCCTCACCGCGACCAAAGCCTACGAGCGCAGGAGCCTCGGAGCCGGGACCAAGACCAAGGACATCGCCTTCTACCTCAAGGAGGGCGAACGCCTAGGCTTCGACATCGTCACTAGAGACACCCGCGTTGCCGAGGTCCGCGTCAAGGTATGAGCCGCGTAAAGCTCGCTGCGGTGGGAGCGTGAAGACGTTCCAACTCGAAGGCGTGGACGGTGAGTCGGTCGAGGCGGCCCAGCTCTGGGACCTCGGCTGCCTCGGGCTGGTCGAGCAGATGGAGGACGGCAAGGTCAGCGGGATCCTCGCCTACTTCGACGAGGAGGTCGAGACCGACCTGCCGGGCACCTGGGAGGACGTCATCGACGTCGACGACCTCGCCGAGTACCGCGCAGGGCTCAAGCCGGTGCGGGTCGGCAGCCTGATCATCGCGCCCGGCCACGCGGAGGTCGAGGCGACCGACGGCGACATCATCATCTGGCTCGACCCCGGCTCGGCCTTCGGCACGGGCCACCACGAGACGACCCGCATGGCCTTGGCGGCCCTCGAGCGTGAAGACCTCAGGGGCAAGAGCGTGGTCGACGTGGGCTCGGGCAGCGGGGTGCTGACGGTGGCCGCCGACAAGCTCGGCGCCGAGTCGGTGATCGGGGTCGACGTCGATGGCGCCACCTTGCGGGTGGCGCGGGAGAACGCCGAACGCAACCGGTCACGGGCGCGCTTCGCGCTCGGCACGCTGGGCTCGCCCGGCCTGCCGAGCCGCTACGACGTGATCGTCGCCAACCTCTACGCCGAGCTGCACGCCGAGCTGATGCCCGACTACGCCGAGAGCCTGCTCCCGGGCGGGCGGGCGTACCTCACCGGCATCCTGAACTCGCTGCGGGAGACCGTGCTCGACGCCGTGCCGCGGGGGCTCAGCGTCACGGCGGAGCACGTCGACGGCGAGTGGACCCTGTTCGA
>CAZQVC010000178.1:0-3911 GCA_964596625.1 uncultured bacterium
CGCCCTCGAGCTCGTGCAGCACCAGCTCGACCAACCGCTCGGTCTCGGGGCGCGGCACCAGCACGGCGGACGACACGGCCAGGTCGAGGCCGTAGAACGGCGCGGTGCCGGTGATGTGCTGAAGGGGCTCGTGCAGCAGGCGGCGGTGCAGCATGGCGGCGAGGTTGGCGCGCTCGTCGTCGCTCATGGCGCGCTCGCGGCGCAGCAGCTGCTCGCTCCGGCTGAGGCCGGTGGCGGCCTCGAGGAGCGCGTGCGACTCGGCCCTGGCGCTGTCGAACCCGGCGCGCTCCAGGCGCCTGAGGCACAGCTCGAGGGCGTCGCCGACCGTGAACGGCGGCGGCAGCTGGCCGGAGTTGTCCAAGGCGCGGATCAGGCCGGCTTGACCACTACCCTGCGGTCGGGGCCGTCACCGCTCGACTCGGTGAACACGTCGGGCTCGTCGGCCAGCGCCATGTGCACGATGCGCCGCTCGGCGGCCGACATCGGGTCGAGCTCGACCGCGTGGCCGCCCTTGCGCACCCGGGCGGCGGCGTTGAAGGCGGTCTCGCGCAGGCGCGCGTCGCGGCGGCGCTTGTAGCCGCCGACGTCGACGTTGACGCGCACGCCCGCCGACTCGTCGCGGTTGACGACGGCGTTGGTCAGGTACTCGAGCGCGGCCAGGGTGCGGCCGGCGCGACCGATGATCTTGCCGGGGTCGCCGCCGTAGATCTCGACGAAGATCTCGTCCTCGGTGACCTCCTCGACCTCGACGGCGTAGGCCGGGTCGATGTTGAGCAGCAGGTTGACGAGGAACGTCTCGGCGCGCTGCTCCGGGTCGCCGGTGACGACGCCGCCGAGGTCGTACGCGTCGAGGTCGAACACCTCGCCTTCGGCCTCGTCCTGGAGGTCCTCGGCGACCACCTGCTGCCGCTCCTCCTCGCCGACATCGATGCCGATGCCCTCGAGGTACTTGTCGAGATCGTTGTCGCTCACTTACCGCACCTGTAGGTCATCTCGAAACCGCGCACGCCACGCCGCCTCATTTCCCGCGCTTCCCTGCCAACGCCGGCGTCGCTCTCACCGGAGCGGGCTGGCCGCGGCTGATCAGCCAGTACTGGAACACCTGTACGAGCATCGATACAACATAGTAGACGAGCACGCCGGACGGGAAGTTGATGATCACGAAGACGAAGACGACGTTGATGATCATCGACTGCCGCAGCATCTGCGGGTTGCCCCTGGCCGAGAAGTACGAGGTCGCGACCATCACGGCGACGTAGAGGATCGGCAGGATGTAGTACGGGTCGGCCTGTCCGAGGTCGGGCAGCCAGAGGAAGCCCTCGGCGAACTCGAAGTTCACGAACACGCGCCAGAGGATGATGAACAGCGGCATCTGCAGCAGGATCGGCAAGCAGCCGCCGGCCGGGTTGACGCCCGCCTCGCGGTAGAGCTTCATCGTCTCCTGCGTGAGCTTCTCGCGGTCGTCCTTGTGCTTGCGCTGCAGCTCCTGGATCTTCGGCTGCAGCTGCTGCATGCCGAACATCGACTTGGTCTGCGTGGTGATCAGCGGCCATACCACCGCGCGGAACATCAGCGTGAGCACGATGATCGACAGGCCCCACGACGGCACGTACTCGTGGATGAACTGCAGGAGCTGCACGATGAGCAGCGAGAGCCGCCCGAGGATGTTGGGCCGGAACAGGCCAGGCAGCTCGAGGTAGCCCTCCTGCTCGTAGCGCACCAGCTCGTTGCGGCCGGCGTAGAGGTCCACGCCCAGCGTGGCCTCGCTCTCGCCGGCCTCCAGCGTGGTCTGGAAGGCGATGAGGTTCGGCCTGAGGAAGGCGGCCGTCAGCTCATCACCGCCCTCGCCTGGCAGCATGACCAGCGCCTCGTCGCGGTTGTTGTCGTTCTTCTGCAGCGCGGCGTAGGTGGGGTTGGTGAACTCGCGCTCGCCGGGGTTGAGGGCGAACGTCTCGTCGTAGCCGATCTTCACGACCGGGTTCGCGGTGCGCGCGATGCCCGGCGCCACCAGCTGCACCAGCACGTCATCCGACACGCCTTCCGGCGCCGTGACCGTGACGGTCTGCTCGGTGGTCTCGCTGACGTTGCTGACCAGCACCGTCCGCTCGACCAGGTAGTCGCCGGCCCGGTACTCGAAGTTGCCTTCGAAGACGAACTCGTCGCGCCTGGTCCACTCGCCTGAGGCCTCGGTCGGCTGGTAGTACTCGCCGTCGATGAGCACGGCGCCGGCCGGCACCGCGGAGTCCATCGGCACGAGGTTGTTGCGCGCGTTGATCGAGTAGTCGTTGAGCGTCTGCCCGCGCTGGACCTTCACGAACGCCGCGGCGAGCTCGCCGGCCGGCGTGAAGAAGAAGTCGGCGCCCTTGGTGGGGATGCGGGTGAGCTCGGCGTCTTGGTACGCGCAGAGGAACGGCGCCTCGTCGGCGGAGCAGGTGGCGAGCGCCTCGTCTATCGCGCGGAACTGGCTGGTGGGGAACTCGGAGACCTCGAAGACGACGCGGGCGCTGGCGAACGACGCGAGGGTGAGAAGCAGCGCGCCGAGCAGCAGAACAGCGGAGCGTGCGTACGTTTTCGGGTGGAGCTTCAAGTGGCCTCCGAGGAGACGTCGCCGTTGACTTCGCGCGGGCGACGCGGCGGCACGGGATCGTAGCCGCCCTTGTTGAACGGGTTGCAGCGCAGGACGCGCCAGACGGCGAGCGCCATGCCGACGACCACGCCGCGCGTCTCGACGGCCTCGATGGCGTACTGGCTGCAGGTGGGGTGGAAGCGGCAGCTCGGCGTGGCCTTCAGCGGCGAGAGGTAGCGGCGGTACAGGCGCACGGGCGCGAGGACCGCCTTGGTGATCAGGCTGCCCATGCGACCCTGCCTCTGTGCAGAGCGGCCCTGAGGCTCTCCTTGAGCTCGGCGAAGCCGGCCGCGGCCGCCGACGGACGGGCGATGATCATCAGATCGAGCGACGGCGGCGCAGCCTGCGCGCCCTGCTGCGAGCGCTCGCGGATGAGCGCCAGCAGGCCCTCGCGCAGCCGGCGCCGCACGCGGTTGCGCACCACGGCGTTGCCTACCTTGCGGCTGACTACGATGCCCACTCTGACCTCCCCGGTCTTGGTCTCACGCCAACGGACGCTCAGGTGCTTACTGGAACCAGAGCGACCCTTGGCCAGGCGCCTGAAGGCTCTCTCCCCCTTCAGGGACCTGACGACGACGCCGTTGTTCAGCGATCGGAGACCGACAGGCGCTTGCGGCCCTTGGCGCGGCGGCGGCTGAGGATGTTGCGGCCGCCCGGCGTCGCCATGCGCGCGCGGAAGCCGTGCGTCTTGGCACGCTTGCGGCGGTTCGGCTGATATGTGCGCTTCATACGTTCTCCTTGGACCAGCCTGACAGGCGCCCGGCTACCGAAGCTCGGGCCCTGCTAGGCTTCAAGACTTCTGACTAGCGGGTGCGACCCTGTGGGTTGGGACTCACCGGGCCGCCCGGCAGCTTACCGTGCCAGCAGCGGGCCGTGGGTCGTCAAGCCGAAAAAGCATAGCACACCTCACGCGGAGGCTGCCAACCGCTCGACCTTCTCGAGCGGCACGTTCCCGCCGCTGAGAACCAGCGCCAGCCGCTGCCCCGCGAAGCGCTCGGGCGCGTCGAGGACGGCGGCCACGCCCACGGCGCCGGCGCCCTCCAGCAGCTGCCCCTCGTGGCGGTGCGCGAACACCATGCCGCGCGCGATCGCGTCCTCCTCGAGCAGGATCAGCTCGTCGAGCAGCTCGCTCACCAGGCGGAAGGTGAGGCGGTTGTCGAGGCCGAGCCCGCCCTGCAGGCTGTCGGCGAGGGTCGGCACCTCGGCCACCGCCGTCGGCTCGCCGGCCGCGAGGCTGGCGGCCATGGCGCTGCCGCCGCGCATCGCGACGCCGATCACCCGCGCC
>CAZQVC010000179.1:0-3804 GCA_964596625.1 uncultured bacterium
AGGCCAGCGCCGCCGAAGCCCCGCCGCGCGCGCCCGTCGTCACGGTCATGGGGCACGTCGACCACGGCAAGACCTCGCTGCTCGACAGCATCCGCAAGACGCACGTCGCCGAGCGTGAAGCCGGCGGCATCACCCAGCACATCGGCGCCTACCAGGCCGAGACCCAGCACGGCGTCATCACCTTCCTCGACACCCCGGGGCACGAGGCGTTCACCAGCATCAGGCAGCGCGGCGCCAACGCCACCGACATCGCCGTGATCGTGGTCGCCGCCGACGACAGCATCATGCCGCAGACCCGCGAGGCCATCGCCCACGCGAAGGCGGCCGAGGTGCCCATCGTCGTCGCCATCAACAAGGTCGACCTGCCGCAGGCCAACCCCGACAAGGTGAAGCAGGACCTCATGCAGGTCGGTCTGATCCCCGAGGACTACGGCGGCGACACGATCACCGTCGAGCTCAGCGCCAAGACCGGCGACGGCGTCGACGACCTGCTCGAGATGCTCTCGCTGGTGGCCGAGGTCGAAGACCTCCGCGCCGACCCGAGCGGCCCGGCCAAGGGCGTCGTGATCGAGTCGGTGCTCGACAAGCGCGCCGGCGTGCTCGCCACCGTCCTGGTGCAGGAGGGCACGCTCAAGGTCGCCGACTACATCGTCTCCGGTGAGGTGTGGGCCAAGGTCCGCCGCCTCACCGACCACACCGGCGCCAACATCAGCGAGGCCGGCCCGTCGGTGCCGGTGCAGATCCTCGGCTTCTCCGACCAGCCGGTCGCCGGCGACATCGTCGAGGGAGCCGCCACCGAGGCCGAGGCCAAGGCGCTGGCGTCCGCCCGCGCCGAGGAGCGCGCCGAGGCGGAGCGGGAGGCGATCGGCAGGAAGGGCATCACGCTCGCCGACCTCTTCGGCAAGCCGAAGACCAAGACCATCCACCTGCTCCTGCGCGCCGACACCCAGGGCTCGCTCGAGGCCATCAAGGGCGTGCTCGAGCGCGAGTCGGAGGCCACCGACGAGGTCGAGATCGACATCATGCTGGCCGAGGTCGGCGCGCCGACCGAGTCCGACCTGCTGCTCGCCGGCACCGCCGACGCCTCCATCCTCACCTTCGGAGTTAACCCGCCGGGGAGCGTGAAGAAGGCGGCCGAGCGCCAGGGGATCCCGCTGAAGTCCTACCGGATCATCTACGAGCTGATCGAAGACGTCGAGCGCATGGTGCGCGGCCAGATCGAGCCGGAGTTCGAGGAGCGCCTGCTGGGTCGCGCCGAGGTCCGCCAGGTCATCCGCGTCCCCCGCGCCGGCAACATCGCCGGCTCCTACGTGCTCGACGGCGTCATCCGCCGCGGCGCCAAGGCCACCGTCACGCGCGGTGACAAAGAGGTCTACAAGGGCACCATCGCCGGCCTCAGGCGCTTCAAGGACGACGTCCGCGAGGTCGGGACCGGCTTCGAGTGCGGCATCAGCCTGCAGAACTACGACAACGTGCAAGAGGGCGACATCATCGAGGCGTTCGAGATGGTCGAGGTGCCCGTCGTATGAACCGCGGCGCCACCGGCATCATCGTCCTGGCCGCGGTGATCGGCGCGATCCTCTACCTCTGGCAGCCCTGGAACCCCGGGGAGAGCGCCCTCAAGCTGGGCCTCGACCTGCAGGGCGGGCTGCGCGTCACGCTGCAGGCCGACCAGGAGAACCCGCTGCGTGAGGACCTCGCCGCCGCCCGCGACATCATCGAGAACCGCGTAAACCAGTTCGGCGTCGCCGAGTCGCTGGTCCAGACCGCCGGCACCGACAGCATCGTCGTCGAGCTGCCTGGCCTCACCGCCGAGGACCAGGAGCGCGCGCTCGACCTCATCGGACAGCAGGCGGTCCTCGAGTTCCGCCTGGTCCGCTCGGCGTCGAACAACCTACCCACCGAGGCGCTCACCGCCTCAGACCTCGAAGACGTCGCGTTCACCGGCGAGATCATCGCCGACGCGCGCGCCGAGTTCATGCAGGTGCCGGGCGCGCCGAGCGGTCCGGTGGTGACGTTCGACATCAGGCGTGAGAACGCCAGCGACTTCGGCAACTTCACCGGCCGGAACGTCAACCGGCGCATGGCGATCGTCCTCGACGGCACGATCGTCACCGCGCCGACGCTGCAGTCGCGGATCAGCGACACCGGTCAGATCACCGGCATCGGGTCGCTCGAGGAGGCGTCGGACATCGCGGTCGTGCTGCGCTCCGGCAGCCTGCCGATCAGCCTCCACGTCGCCGAGGTCCGCTCCATCGGACCGACGCTCGGCCAGGACGCCATCAACGCCGGCACCACGGCAGCGATCATCGGCGGCATCGCCGTGATCGTCGCCGTCGTCGCGTACTACGGCCCGCTGTTCGGTGGAGTGCTGGCCTTCGGCGTGATGCTGGCGATGCTGTTCATCTTCGGCATCCTCGCAGGGCTCTCCGCCGCCCTCACGCTGCCGGGCCTCGCCGGCCTGGTCCTCACCATCGGGGCCGCGGTCGACGGGAACGTCATCAGCTTCGAACGCATCCGTGAAGAGCTTCGTGCCGGGCGTGGGTTGCGCCTCGCCATGAAGCGCGGCTTCGGCAACTCGCTGTCGGCCATCATCGACGCGAACGTCACGACCCTGCTGGCCGCCGGCGCCCTCTACCAGTACACCTCCGGCCCCGTTCGTGGCTTCGCGATCACGCTGGCGATCGGCATCGTGGCCTCGGTGTTCGTCAACCTCGTCGTGGTGCCGTGGCTGCTCGACGTGTTCACAGCCAAGAACCCCCGCTCCTACATGTGGAACGGCTTCGACATCCGCGGCCTGGAGTTCGTCAGGCGTGGCCCCGTGGTCGTCGCTATCACCGGCCTGCTTGCCATCGCTTCGGTGGTCTGGGTCGCGGTACAGGGCCTCGACCTGTCCACCGACTTCAGCGGTGGGACCAACATCACGCTGGCCGTCTCGGAAGAGACGACCACGGCGCAGGTACGCGAAGGCCTGGCAGCCCTCGACATCGACGGGCTCGATCCCGAGAACGCGACGATCGTCGAGGCGACCGACCAGGCGGGCGCGCATCAGATCATCGTGCGCACCGCCCTCACCGACACCGAGTTGGGCGGCACCGGCGACCTCGGCCCCCGACTCGCAGATGAGGTGGGCGCCGAGCTGCTGCAGGCGGAGTTCGTGGGCCCCGCCATCGGCGCCGACCTGCGCCGCGGCGCGGTCAACGCCGTGCTGATGTCGCTCGGCCTGATCCTCATCTACGTCGGCTGGCGCTTCTGGCCAACCTGGGGCGTCGCGATCGCGGCCATCGTGGCCAGCGCTCACGACGTGATGCTCTCGCTCGGCGCCCTGGCGCTGTTCAACATCGAGTTCAGCATCCCGGTGCTCGCCGCACTGCTCTTCGTGGTCGGCTACTCGCTCAACGACTCGATCATCATCGCCGACCGCGTGCGCGAGAACTCGCGGACCATGCGCGACCGCAGCTACACCGAGATCGTCAACCTGGCCGTCAACCAGACGCTCACGCGCACCATAGCCACGTCTTCAACTACCCTGTTGCCGGTCATCGCCCTGCTGCTCTGGGGCGGCTCCGTGCTGCGTGGGTTCAGCATCGTGTTGCTTATCGGCATCGTCGTCGGCACGTTCTCGAGCCTGTTCATCATGGCGCCGCTGATCGTGTGGTTCAAGGAGCGGGGACGCGCCCGGGTCGCGACGTCGAGGAGAAGCAAGGCCCACGCCTGAGCACGAACGCGTCCGCACGTGCCCGCCTTGGCCGGCCACACCCGCTGGCGTCCGAGGGGCGACACAAAGCTAGTTGGTCAGCCTTC
>CAZQVC010000180.1:0-1737 GCA_964596625.1 uncultured bacterium
GGCTCGGTGGTGGACGTCCGCTTCGACGGCTCTCCCCCCGGCATGCGCGAGCTGCTGGTCGCTGAGGGCGGCCTGAGGCTCGAGGTCGCCGCCCACGTCGACAGCCACACCGCCCGCTGCCTGGCGTTCGGCGTGACCGACGGGCTGGCGCGCGGCGCCGAGGTGCGCTCGACCGGCGGCACCCTGTCGGTGACGGTCGGCGACGAGCTGCTGGGAAGGGTGATCGACGTCTTCGGCACGCCGATCGACGGCGGAGGCCCCATCGGGGGACGCAACCGGCCTGCGTACGGCCCGGCGGTGCCGCTGGGGGAGCGCCCGCTGGCCACCGAGGTCCTGCACACCGGCATCAAGGCCATCGACCTGCTGGCGCCGCTCGAGCGCGGCGGCAAGGCCGGGCTCTTCGGCGGCGCGGGCGTGGGCAAGACCGTGCTGATCTCCGAGCTGATCCACAACATGGCGAGCCAGCACGCCGGCGTGAGCGTGTTCTGCGGCATCGGCGAGCGCTCGCGCGAGGCCGAGGAGCTGATAAGGGACATCCGCGACGCCGGCGTCCTGGGCCAGACGGTGTTGGTCTTCGGGCAGATGAGCGAGCCGCCCGGCCCCCGCTTCCGGGTAGGCCACACCGCGCTGACGATCGCCGAGCACTTCCGCGACGAGGAGCAGCGCAACGTGCTGCTGCTAATCGACAACGTGTTCCGCTTCGTGCAGGCAGGCATGGAGGTCTCGGGCCTGCTCGGCCAGCTCTCCTCGCAGATGGGCTACCAGCCCACCCTCGCGACCGACCTGGCGGAGCTGCAGGAGCGCATCTCCAGCACCCGCGCGGCCTCGATCACCTCGGTACAGGCGGTCTACGTGCCGGCCGACGACTTCACCGACCCGGCCGTCGTGCACACCTTCGGCCACCTCTCGGCCTCGGTGGTGCTCTCCCGCGAGCGCGCCGCCCAGGGGCTCTACCCCGCCGTAGACCCGCTCGCCTCCACCTCTTCCCTGCTCAGCCCCGCCGTGGTTGGCGAACGCCACTACCGCGTGGCGAGCACGGTGCGCGCGACGCTCGCGGCCTACGAGGACCTCAAGGACATCATCGCGATGCTCGGGCTGGAGGAGCTCAGCGAGGAGGACCAGCTGACCGTCTCCCGCGCCCGCCGGCTCGAGCGCTACTTGACCCAGCCGTTCCACGTCACCGAGCAGTTCACCGGCCGCGCCGGCGCCACCGTCACGCTCGACGAGCTTCTCGACGACTGCGAGGCGATCCTCTCCGACGCCTACCGGCAGGTGCCGGAGCAGGAGCTCTACCTCACCGGCTCGCTCGCCGGCCTCGACGTCCCGGCGGCGGTGGCGCCGTGAGGCTGCTGCTCTCCGTGCCGACCGGTGTGGTGCTCGACGTCGCGGCCAGCAAGGTCTCGGGAGAGTCCGATCGGGGGTCGTTCACGATGCTGCCACGGCACGCCGACGGCGCGATGCTGCTGCGCCCCGGCCTGCTCTCCTACGTGAGCGAGGACGAGGAGGAGGTGTTCGTGGCGGTCGACGAGGGCGTGCTGGTCAAGGTCGGCCCCGACGTCAGGGTCGCGGCGAGGCGCGCCGTGGTGGCCGGCGACCTGGAGAACGCCCGCACCGCGCTCGCCGAGCATCTGGTCGAGCGCAGCGAGCACGAGCGCAGGGCACGGGCGGCGCTGCTGTCCCTCGAGGCCGAGGTGCTGCGGCGCCTGGGAGACCTGTCGTGAGCGCCGACCGCGAGCC
>CAZQVC010000180.1:1837-3789 GCA_964596625.1 uncultured bacterium
GACGAGCCGTTGCTCGACGCGGTGGAGCGCAGCCAGGAGCGCAAGCTCCGCGCGCGCCGCAACCGGCGGCCCGAGATCGCTCGCGGCCTCGGCACCAGCGGCATCATCGGTTGGTCGATCGCGGTGCCGACGCTGGTGGGGATCGCCGTCGGCGTCTGGCTGGACCGGCGCAACGGCAGCGACTTCTCCTGGACGCTCGTGCTCCTGGCCGCGGGCCTGCTCGTCGGCATCATCACGGCCTGGTACTGGGGCGGGAGGGAGCTCGAGGATGAACGCTGAGGTGGCGCTCGGCGTGCTGTGGGGCGCGCTGGCCGGTGTGGCTCTCGGCGCGCTGTTCTTCCTCGGCCTGTGGGCGACCGTCACCAGGGTCGGCCGGGCGAGGGTGGCCGGCGGCTGGCTGGTCGTCAGCTTCCTCCTGCGCCTGGCGCTGCTCGCGGGCGGACTCTACCTCGTCTCGCGCGGGGGTCAGTGGCCGCTCATCGGCGCACTGGTCGGCATCTTCGTCGCCCGGCCGCTGGTCACGCGGCTGGTGGTCAAGCCCGGCGCCGGCGCGAACGACGCCTCCGCCGTCGACGCCCCCGTGGAGGAGGCAGCGCGGTGACGCTCTCGCCCGACGAGATCCTCTACACGTTCGGCCCGCTGACGGTGAACGCGACCTTGCTCTTCACCTGGATCGTGATGGCGCTGCTGGTGGGTGCCGCGATCATCGTGGGGCGCGGCTTCCGCGTCGAGCCGCCCATCGGCAGGGCGCAGCTGGTGTTCGAGGCGCTGGTCAGCTTCGTCCTCGACCAGATCGACGACATCACACGGCAGGACCCGCGGCGCTACCTGCCGTTCGCCGGCACGCTGTTCATCTTCATCCTCACCTGCAACGTGCTGAGCGTCGTGCCGGGCTTCCAGCCCCCAACCGGCTCGCTCTCGACCACCACGGCGCTGGCGCTCGCGGTGTTCCTTGCCGTGCCGGCCTTCGGCATCGCCAAACTGGGCCTGCGCCGCTACCTGCGCACCTACATCGAGCCCACGCCGTTCATGCTGCCGTTCACGGTGCTGGGAGAGATCACCAGGACCATCGCGCTGGCCGTGCGCCTGTTCGGCAACATCATGAGCGGCTCGATGCTGGTGGCCATACTGCTGCTGATAGCGCCGCTGATCTTCCCCGTGCTCATGCAGGGCATGAGCCTGCTGTTCGGCGTGCTACAGGCCTACATCTTCACCGTGCTGGCGCTGGTCTACATCGCCTCTGGCACCGCCGAGGCGCAGCGCACGGCACGGAGAACGGGAGAACGAGAATGACCGACATGTCGATAATCGCGGTGGCCTCGGTCGTCGCCGCCGGCCTTACCGTCGCGATCGGGGCCGGCCTGGCCGCGCTCGCGGAGGGCCGGGCGGTGGCCCAGGCGCTGCAGAGCATCGCGCAGCAGCCGGACGAGACGAACTCGATCTCGCGCACGATGTTCGTGGGCCTGGCCATGATCGAGACCAGCGGGATCTACTGCTTCGTCGTCGCCCTCATCCTGATCTTCGCCAACCCGTTCTGGGGTGCGGTCTCCTAGCCACGACGTAAGGAGCCAGAAGGCGATGTCGCTCGATTGGTCCAGCGTGCTCATCCAGCTCGCGAACTTCGCGCTGCTGCTGGTGCTGCTGCGCATCTTCCTCTACCGCCCAGTGCTGCGGGTCATGGACGAGAGGGCGGAGGCCACTGCCGCGCCCCTGCGTGAGGCCCGGCGTTTGGCCGAGGAGGCGGCGCAAGAGCGCGAGGCGCTGCGCGAGGAGCGCGCATCGCTCGACCGGGAGCTGACCGAGCGGCTGGCGGCAGCCGAGCGTGAGCTCGCGAGCCTGCGTCAAACGCGGCTCGAGGAGCTCGAACGCGAGACCAAGGCGGCCAGGGCCGCCGCGATGAGCTCCGTCGAGAGGGGCGTTGCGCGCAGCGCGGAGCGGCTCAAGGCGAGCCT
>CAZQVC010000181.1:0-3763 GCA_964596625.1 uncultured bacterium
CGCGCCGTGCCCATCTACCAGACCACCGCCTACGGCTTCGACGACGCCGATCACGCCGCTCGCCTGTTCGCGCTGCAGGAGTTCGGCAACATCTACACGCGCATCATGAACCCGACCAACGACGTGCTCGAGAAGCGCATCGCCGCGCTCGAGGGGGGCGTCGCGGCGCTGGCGGTGGCCTCGGGTCACGCCGCGGAGTTCCTCACCTTCACCACGCTGGCCGAGGCCGGCGACAACATCGTCGCCTCGCCGAACCTCTACGGCGGCAGCCGCAACATGCTGAGCGTGACCCTCAAGCGCCTCGGCATCGAGGTGCGGTTCGTGGGCGACGACGACGATCCGGCCGACTACGCCCGCCTCATCGACGAGAACACCAAGGCGGTCTTCTTCGAGATCATCCCCAACCCGTCGCTGAAGCTGGCCGACCTCGACGCGATCTCGGCCGTGGCGCACGAGCGCGGCGTGGCCGTCGTGGTGGACAACACCACCGCCATCGGCGGCTACCTCTACCGGCCCGTGGAGCACGGCGCCGACATCGTCCTGCACTCCGCGACGAAGTGGATCAACGGGCACGGCACGGCGATCGGCGGGCTCATCGTCGACCTCGGCACCTTCGACTGGGGCAACGGCCGCTACCCGGGCTTCAGCGAGCCGAGCCCGAGCTACCACGGCCTGGTCTACAGCGACGTGTTCGGCAAGGACGGGCCGTTCGGCAACATCGCGTTCGCCATCCGCGCGCGCACCGAGTCGCTGCGCGACCAGGGTCCGGCCCTCGCCCCGCAGAACGCGTTCCTCTTCCTCCAGGGGCTCGAGACGCTCAGCCTGCGCGCCGAGCGGCACATCGAGAACACCCGCCAGCTGGTGCGCTGGTTCAAGGAGCAGCCCGACGTGACCGCCGTCATCTACCCCGAGCTGCCGGAGCACCCGAGCTACGAGCGTGCCAAGCGGGACTTCCCGCGCGGCGCCGGCGCGATCTTCAACTTCGAGCTGGCCGGCGGTTTCGAGGCCGGCAAGCGCTTCCTCAACGCGCTGAAGCTCGCCTCGCGACTGGTGAACCTCGGCGACGCCAAGACCAGCGTCACGCACCCGGCAAGCACCACCCACTCGCAGCTCGACGAGGCGGGCCTCGCCGCCGCCGGGGTCGGACCCGGTCTGCTGCGCGTCTCGCCGGGCCTGGAGCACATCGACGACCTCATCGAGGACTTCGATCAGGCCCTGAAAGCGGCCCGTGAGCCACTCACTCAAGCAGCTGACTGAGCCGACCGGCACGGCTCGTGCCCGCGGGCGCAGTTCGAAGCTGGCCCGCACGCTGGTCCACGAGACCTGGGGCGACCACGCCGCGCTGCTCGCACGCAGCGACCTGGGGGACGACCGCAGCGTCGGGCAGGTGCAACCGCGCCTGCTCGACGTCGCCACCCCGGACGACCCCCTTCACCTGCAGCTGGGCGGTGTGCTGCCGCAGGTGGCGGTCGCGTTCGAGGAGTACGGGGAGCGCAACGCCGCCGGCGACAACACCGTGCTGGTCTGCCACGCGCTGACCGGCTCGGCGCACGCCGCCGGCCGCAACGACCGCGAGGAGGTGCCGGGCTGGTGGGATCCGCTGATCGGGCCAGGCAAGGCCATCGACACCGAGCGCTACCACGTGGTGTGCGCGAACGTGCTCGGCGGCTGCTACGGCACCACCGGCCCCAGCAGCCTCGACCCCAAGACCGGCCACAAGTACGCGATGAGCTTCCCGCGCTACACCGTGCGCGACATGGTCGAGGCGCAGAAGCGACTCCTCGACCGGCTTGGGGTCACCTCGTTGCGGGCGGTCGTCGGCGGGAGCATGGGCGGTATGCAGGTGCTGGAGTGGGCAGCGATGTACCCGGAGATGGTGCGCGGCATCGTGCCGATAGCGATCGGCGCGAGGCACTCGGCCTGGGCCATCGGCCTCAACGAGGTCGCCAGGCGCGCGATCACGTCCGACCCCGAATGGCGCGGGGGAGACTACCCCGACCACCGGCAACCCGAGAACGGCTTGGGGTTGGCCCGCGCGATCGCGATGCTCACCTACCGCAGCTTCGACTCGCTGGAGCAGAAGTTCGGCAGGGAGCGCGCGGTGTCGAGCAACGGCCTCGGCGCGAGCTTCGAGATCGCCGGCTACCTCGAGTACCAGGGCGTGAAGCTGGTCAAGCGCTTCGACGCCAACACCTACCTCTACCTGACGATGGCGATGGACGACTACGACATCAGCGAGGGCCGCGGCCGCACCGCCGAGGTGCTCGGCGCGATGGAGATGCCGGCCCTGGTGATGGGGATCGACTCCGACGTGCTCTACCCCGAGGCCGAGGCGAAGGCGCTGGTCGACCAGCTGCCCAACGCCACTTACGCGCGGATCAGCTCGCCGCACGGCCACGACGCGTTCCTCATCGAGTTCCCCCAGGTCGCCGTGCAGCTGCGGAGGTTCCTGGCGCAGGCTTGATGCCTCGGTGGTTCTCGGCTAGGTGACGGCGGGGAAGTTCTCGGCTTCGCGCTCCGCGCGGTCGACGTCGGAGCCGGCCATCATCAGACCGAGCACCTCAGGCGTGGCCTCGTCGTGGCCGAGCTCGCCCATGATCTGCCCCTCGTACATCACGATGATGCGGTCGGAGAGGCTCATCACCTCGTTGAGGTCGGCTGAGACCACCAGCACCGGCAGGCCCGCGTCGCGCGCCTCGACGATCTGCTGGTGGATGAACTCGATGGCGCCGATGTCGACGCCTCTGGTCGGCTGAGCCAGCACCAGCACGCTGGGCCCGCGTTCCAGCTCGCGGGCGACGATCAGCTTCTGGGCGTTGCCGCCGGAGTAGTTGCCGGCGGGGATGGCGATGCTCGTCGGCCTGATGTCGTACTCGGAGACCAGCTTGCGGGCGTGTTCGGCGATGGCCTGCTCGTCCAGCAGCCCCAACGCGCCGGCGTACGGCTCGTGGTGGTGATCGCCGAGGATCGAGTTCTGAGCGGCGGTGTACGGCAGGACCAGCCCCCTGCCGTTGCGGTCCTCGGGCACGTGGCTCAGCCCGAGCTCGCGGCGGCGCCGGGCGCTCTCGTGGGTGATGTCGTGGAGCACGCCCTCCGAGCGCAGCCAGATGCGGCCGTCGTCGGGCTGCAGCAAGCCGGTGATGCACTCGACGAGCTCGGACTGCCCGTTGCCTTCGATGCCCGCCACGCCCAGTATCTCGCCGGCACGCACCTCGAACGACACGCCGTCGAGCACGTTGCGCGGCTTGAAGGGATGCGCCAGCGACAGGTTCTCGACGTTCAGGCCGACCTCGCCGGGGGCCGAGGGGCCCTTCTCGACGCGCAACAGCACCTCGCGCCCCACCATCATGTTCGCGAGCTGCCGCTGGTTGGTGTCCTCACGGTCGACCGTGCCGATCATGCGGCCGTCGCGCATGACGCTCATGCGGTCGCAGATCTCCACGACCTCGTCGAGCTTGTGGCTGATGAAGACAGCGGCGTTGCCCTTGGCCGCGAACTCCCGCAGGAAGCGGAACAGCCCGATGGTCTCCTGTGGTGTGAGCACGGCGGTCGGCTCGTCGAGGATGAGGATGCGGGCCTTGCGGTAGAGCGCCTTGAGGATCTCGACCTGCTGCTGGAAGCCCACCGGCAGGTCCTCGATGCGGTCGTCAGGGTCGATGTCGAAGCCGAACTCCTCGATGAGCTCGGCCGTGCGGCGCCGCGCGGCGCGGTAGTCGAGCACCGGCCCGTTCCTCGGCTCGGAGCCGAGCACCAGGTTCTCGGT
>CAZQVC010000182.1:0-3758 GCA_964596625.1 uncultured bacterium
GCTCCGCTATAGTTGTGGCATGCCTTCACCGAGCGGTGAGCGCCTACGTGCCTGACGATGAGCTGACGTTGACTCGATACGGTTTCCTGGCCGCCGCCAGCTCCCTGGCCGGCCGGCGAGACCCGGAGATCCCCTGTAGATGTCGCTAGCCTCAGCGCCGCCGAGCGCACCGAAACGACGCCGGGCTTCGGCTCAGCAGCGACGCGACTGGCTGACCGGCTACCTGTTCGTCACGCCGGCGGCTTTGCTCATCGCGATCTTCGGGCTCTTCCCCATCGGCTACGCGATCTACATGAGCCTGTTCCGCTGGCGGATCCGCAAGGGCCGCTTCGTCGGGCTCGACAACTACGTCGACGTGGTCGGCGAGGGCTGGGGCGTGCTGGCGTTCTTCGGCGGCCTGCTGCTGATCATGGTCGCGCACTGGCTCTGGACCGACGCCTTCCGCCGCGACGACAACGGGGCTGCCACCATCGGCAAGGTGCTCGGCGCGATGGTGCTGCTCGGCTCGGGCGTGGCCATCGGGCTCGGCTGGGGCATGATGCGCGCCACCGGCGAGGACCGCTTCCTCGACGGGCTCGAGCGCACGGTGTACTACGGCTTCGGCTCGGTGCCGGTGCAGATCGTGCTGGCGCTGATCATCGCCACGCTCCTGTTCCAGAAGATCCGCGGGCAGGAGGCGTTCCGCATGCTCTACTTCCTGCCATACGTCACGCCGGCGGTGGCCGGCGGCGCGGTGTTCCGCAACATCTTCAGCCCCCGCCCCGAGCGGCCCGCCAACGCCGTGCTCGACATGCTCGGCCTGCCGACCCAGCAGTGGCTGTTCGAGACCAAGCCCGTCACCCAGATCATGTTCGGCGGCCTGCTGGAGCGCGTCGGCGTGACCGACTTCAGCGGCTTCTGGGCGGGGCCGTCGCTGGCGCTGGTCACGATCATCGTCTTCGGCATCTGGACCTACACCGGCTACAACGCGGTGATCTTCCTCGCCGGCCTCGGCAACATCCCCAAGGTGATGTACGAGGCGGCCGCGATCGACGGCGCCACGAAGATGCAGCAGTTCCGTTACATCACGGTGCCCATGCTCTCCCCCGTGACCTTCTACCTCACCGTGCTCGGCTTCATCGGCACGTTCCAGGCCTTCACGCACATCTACGTGATGAGGGCCCCGAACACCCGCGACGCCGTGGACACGGCGAGCATCGTGATCTTCGACACCTTCTACGGCCGCAACAACTTCAGCCTGGCGGCGGCGCAGTCGGTGGTGCTGTTCGCGATAATCCTGATCCTCACGCTCCTCCAGAACCGCTTGTTCGGACGGCGGGTGTTCCGTGACTGACGACCGCACGGCTGCCGTAACCGCGCCTGTCCGCCAGCGCCGGGCCGCCCGCGAGCCCTACGAGTTCAGGGCCTCGCACCTGCCCGTCTACCTCGCCCTCACCGTGGGCGCGATCCTCTCCCTGACGCCGTTCCTCTACATGATCTCCACCTCGCTGATGTCCCTCGGGGAGACGATAAACCGGCGCCTGCTGCCGTCGACGCCGCAGTGGGCCAACTACCAGGTGGCCTGGTCAGAAGCCGACTTCGCCTTGTACTTCCGCAACAGCGTGATCATCACGGCCATCGTCATCGTCGGCGTGCTGGTCACCTGCACGCTGGCCGGCTACGCCTTCGCGCGCATCGAGTTCCCCGGCCGCGAGGTGATCTTCATGGCCATGCTCGCCACGCTGATGATCCCCGGCACGGTCACGTTCATCCCGAACTTCCTGATGGTGCGCGGCGACATCATCCCCTGGGGCTCGTGGCTCAACACCCTGCCGGCGCTCACCGTGCCGTTCATGGCCACGGCGTTCATCATCTTCCTGTTCAGGCAGTTCTTCATCGCCATCCCGCACGAGCTGTGGGACGCGGCGCGCATCGACGGCGCCGGCCACACCCGCTTCCTCACGGCCGTGGTGATCCCCATGAGCCGGCCGGTGATGATGACCGCCACCCTGCTCACCTTCGTGACCAGCTGGAACGAGTTCCTCTGGCCGCTGCTGGTGACCACGACGCCCAAGTGGCGTCCTCTCGGCGTTGGCCTCTACACCTTCCTTTCGGAGGCCGGCCCCGAGACGCACCTGCTCATGGCCGGCGCGGTGATCACCGTGCTGCCCGTCCTCGTCGTCTACTTCATCACCCAGAAGCAGTTCACCGAAGGCATCGCGACCTCCGGGCTCAAGGGGTGAACGCCAATGACTTCGCAAACGTCTAGAGGAGGTGAGTCGCCTGGATCCAGGCAGCCATCGGCCGGCACTTTGAAGGCATCTTGAACGGCGGCACACGTAAATCAGGCACCAAGCGGTCATCCTTAAGGGGCAGCACTAGGCGATAGATGAGAAGCTGCCGGCACCCTGACCGCACAGAGAGGGAGTACAGATGAAGCTGAAGGCGATCTTGCTAGCTGCGCTACTGGCCGTCACCGCCAGCCCAGCGTTCGCACAGGCACAGGACTACGAGAACGTCGACCCGACCGGCCAGACCGTCACGTTCTGGCACCAGCACACCCGCGAGCGCGAGACCGCGCTGCAGGAGATCATCACCGAGTTCAACGTCACCAACGACTACGGCATCACGGTCGTCGCCGAGTACCAGGGCGGCTACAGCGACATCTTCCAGAAGATGCTGCCGCTGCTCGGCACCGCCGACACGCCGAACATCGTCGTGGCCTACCAGAACCAGTCGGCCACCTACCAGCTGGTCGACGGCATGGTCGACATGCGCCCGCTGGTCAACTCCGAGAAGTGGGGCCTGAGCGAAGAGGACAAGGCCGACTTCTTCCCCGGCTTCTACAACTCCGACATCTTCCCGCTCTACGACGACGCGCGCCTCGGCATCGCCCCGAACCGCTCGATGGAGATGCTCTACTACAACGCCTCGTGGCTCGACGAGCTGCACGAGGCCGGCCACATCGACTTCGAGGGCCCGCCCACCACGCCCGACCAGTTCATGCAGGCAGCCTGCGCCGCCAGCGAGCACGCGTACTCCGGCGCTACCGCCGAAGGTCCCATCGGCTACGAGATCGCCGCCGACGGCAGCCGCTTCGCCTCGCTCACCTTCGCCTTCGGTGGCGACATCTTCGACTACGAAGCCAACCAGTACACCTACGACAGCCCCGCCGCCATCGAGGCCATGACCTTCCTGCAGGAGATGACCGAAGCCGGTTGCGCCCAGCTCGTCACCGAGCAGTACGGCGACCAGACCAACTTCGGCGCCGGCCGCACGATGTTCACGATCGGCTCCTCCTCCGGCCTGCCGTTCTACCAGGCCGCCGTCGACGAGGGCGCCGGCCACGAGTGGAGCGTCGCGGCGATCCCGCACACCACGGAAGACCCCGTCATGAACGTCTACGGCGCCAGCGTCAGCCTGCCCGCCGGCCACACCCCGGAGGAGACCCTCGCCGCGTGGATCTTCCTGAAGTACTACACCGGCACCGAGGCCCAGGCCAAGTGGGCCACCGCCAGCCAGTACTTCCCCGTCCGCCAGAGCGTGGCCGCCGGCCTCAGCGACCTGTTCGAGGAGCTGCCGAGCTACGGCACCGCCTTCGAGCTGCTGCCGTACGGCCGCTCCGAGCCGCCCGTGCCCGGCTACGACTTCGTGCGTGACATCGTCACCGGCGCGATGGCCGACATCGCCACCGGCGCCGACGTCCAGTCGACGCTCGAAGACGTCAACGAGGAAGCCAACGACATCCTCGCCGAGCAGCTCGAGGAGATCGAGTAAGG
>CAZQVC010000183.1:0-3730 GCA_964596625.1 uncultured bacterium
ACCCGGACTTCCCCTTGCGGCTCGACGTACTCGGTGTCCATCTGGGCGAGCTGCAGCTTGCCGGAGACGTCGTCGTTGATGCCGTGCCAGTAGGTGTAGGCCTCGATGACCCAGATCCCCGACTCCCGCGTGCCGTTGCCGGAGCCCTTGACCCCGCCGAACGGCATGTGAGCCTCCGCGCCGACGGTGGTGTTGTTGATCGAGGACATCCCCGCCTCGATGCGGTCCTTGAAGGCGTACGCCCACTCGCGGTCGTTGGTGTAGATCGCGCTGGACAGACCGTAGTCGACGGCGTTCGCGGTCTCCAGCGCCTCGTCGATGCCGTCCACCTTGACCAGGTTGACGGTGGGGCCGAAGACCTCGGTCTGGAACAGCTTCATGCCCGGCTTCACGCCCTCCCACACCGTCGGCCAGCCGTAGTACGAGGCCTCGGGGTCGCCGACGAAGCCGCTCGGCCGGTTGTCCGGCCCGATGCGGCGCTTGCCGTGCAGCAGGGTGGCGCCGTCCTCGGCGCCCCAGTCGTAGTGCTGCTCCCAGTTCTCGTAGAAGCGCCGGTTGATGAACGGACCGTAGAGCACGCCGTCGTGCTCGTTGGGATCGCCGATCTTGAGCTCCTCGACGCGCTTCAAGAAGCGCTGCTTGAACTCGTCGTAGATCGGCGCGTCGACGATGATGTTGCCGGCCGAGGTGCAGCGCTGGCCGCCCGTGCCGAACGAGGAGAAGATCGCGCCCTCCACGGCGTTCTCGAGGTCGGCGTCGCGCATGACGATGAGCGGGTTCTTGCCGCCGAGCTCGAGCGTGGGGTGCAGCAGGTTGCGGCCGGCCACCGCGCCGATCTCCCTACCGACCTTGGTGCTGCCGGTGAAGGCGAACTTGTGCAGCAGGCCCTCGTCCATCATCTCGACCAGGTAGGCACCGGCGGCGTCGGCGCCGCCACCGAAGACGAGGTTGAGCACGCCGGCCGGGACGCCGGCCTCCTCGATCAGCTTGGCGAAGGCGTAGGCCACCGCCGGAGCGTCCTCGCTCGGCTTCCAGACGATGGTGTTGCCGGTGAGCAGGGCGGGGATGATCTTCCAGGCCGGCACGGCGATCGGGAAGTTGCCGGCGGTCACGATGCCGACCACGCCGAGCGGCCTGCGGTAGGTGGTGAGCTCCTTGTTGGGCATCTCGGAAGGCACGGTCTGGCCGTACAGCCTGCGGCCTTCCGACTGGAAGAAGTGGCAGGTGTCGATGGCTTCCTGAACGCTGCCCCGAGCCTCCTTGAGGGTCTTGCCCATCTCGCGGGTGACGAGCCGGCTGAGGCTCTCCTTCTCGCGCTCGAGGGCCTTGCCGATGCTGCCGACGAGCTGGCCGCGGATCGGGGCTGGCGTCTTCGACCACGTCTTGAAGGCCTCGCCCGCCACGACGCAGGCCTCACGCACCTGCTCCTTTGTCGCCTCGGGGAAGACGCCTACGACGTCGTCGAGGCGGCTGGAGTTGCGTGACTCGAAGGTCTTCTGGCTGGGCACGCTGCGCCCGCCGATGAGGTTGCCGTAGGTCCGCTGCGCCGCCTCACGAAGCGGCGCGTCTGTCGTCTCTGTCATGGTGCCTCCATAGGTGGTCGATCGGCTCGGTTGCGCCAGCGGGCTCCGCGCTCCACGGCGTCGGCGGCCCGCTATCTCCGCCCCATGGTACGCCTCAGGCTCAGCTCTCGTCGTTGCTGAGCGAGGACTCCAGTGAGGGCAGCGTCACCACCGCACGCGCGCCGCTGCCGGCCTCGGAGCGCAGCTCGATCGTCCCGCCGTGAGCGACGACGATGGTGCGCACGACCGCGAGCCCCAGGCCGTGCCCGCGGCCCTCCGGCCGGGTGGTGAAGTTGCGTTGGAACGCCCGGTTCGCCACCTCCGGCGCCATGCCCGGCCCATCGTCCGCGACCTCCAGGAGCACGCCGTCCGGCCCCTCTCGAACCCGCACGCTCACGCCCTCGGCGCCGCCGGTCGCCTGGACCGCGTTGCGGATCAGGTTCCTCACGACCTGCGCCAGCCTCACTTCGCTGCCGAGCACCTGCCCCTCCCCTGCCAGGTCGAGTTCGACGCCCGGGTACTCGCCAGCCACCCTGGTGGCGACGCGTGACAACGCCACGACCTCCAGCTCGAGCGGGAGGTTCAGCTCCCCGCGCGCCAGCGTGAGGAGGTCCTTCGACGTGTGCAGCAGCTCGCGTGCCGCGTCACGGGCGGAGCGCAGGCGCGGGTCGTCCTCGCGCTCGGCCAGCGTCTCGAGCTGAGCGGCGACGACCGTGAGCGGCGCCGCCAGCTCGTGCGCCACCGTCGCGAGGGCTTCTCGCTCCTCGACCTTCCGTTGCCGTATCGCCTCGACCGCTCGCTGCAGGGCCGCCGCCACGCGGCCGACCTCGTCGTCGCGCGTCGGCTCGAGCTCCAGGTTCGGGTCCGCCGGGTCGAGCGCCTCGGCGCGCTGGGCCAGCCGCGCCAACGGCCTCAGCTCCCGGCCGACGAGCAAGAGGCTCAGCGTAAGCGTGACCACCGCGATCGTCAGGCCCGCCGCCAGCAGCGACCTGCGCAGGTTCGCCCTGGTGGCCAGCGCCGCCTCGATGTTGTACGCCAGGCGCACCGTCCCAAGCTCCGCTCCGCTCGTCAGACGCCACGGCACGGAGGCCGCCAGCGCCGGCTTGTCGAGGTAGGTGACCCTCTGAACGCCTGACGTCAACGGGATCGCCGGCTCGGCTGGGCCGGGCACGACGACGACGCCTCCGGCCGTGACGAACTGCAGCCGCAGGATGCCCGCCGCCTCGTCGAGGAGGTCCTCGCCCACGCCGCCTTCGCTGAGGAGCCGCTCGACCCTGGCGAGCTCGCGCTGCAGCAGAGCCTCCAGCTCTGCCATCTGCTGCCTCTCGAAGAGCACGTCGGCCAGGACGGTCACCGCCGTGAGGGCGACCACCAGCGCGGCGGTCACCAGGATCCCCAGGCGGGTTCTCAGCACCTCGCGCGAGCCTAGAGGACGATGTAGCCGCGCCCGCGAACGGTGCGGATCACGTTGTCGTAGCCGAGGCGCTTGAGCCGGCGTCTGAGGTTGTGCACGAAGACCTCTACGGTGTTCGAGTCGGGCACGTCCGCCCCGTAGAGCCCTCGTTCGAGGTCGTCCTGCGTCATGACCCGGCCGCGGTAGCGAAGCAGCATCGCGAGCACCGCGTACTCACGCTCCGGCATGAACTCGACGGTGTCGCCGAGCCGCACGCTGAAGGTGTCGGCGTCCAGCTCCAGGTCCTCGTACCGGAGGGCCTCGCTCGTCACCCCGCGGCGTTCGCGGAGGCGCACGTGGATCCTGGCGAGCAGCTCCTGAACGCTGAACGGCTTGGTGAGGTAATCGCTGGCGCCGGCGTAGAGGCCGGCGACGCGACTGTCGACGTCTCCTAAGGCCGTGAGCATGAGCACGGCCACCGCCTCGCGGGTCCGCTCCTCCCTGGCCAGGTCCTCAGCAAGCTCGAGGCCGTCGCCATCGGGCAGGTTCCTGTCGAGAACCACCAGCTCGTAATCGCGATCGACCAGCAAGCCTCGCGCGGTCGCGAGGTCGCCGGCGACGTCGACCGCGTGACCCGCGAGCCGCAGCTGCTCCTCCAGCAACGCGGCGAGCTGGAGATCGTCCTCGACCACCAGCAGCCGCGCCCCAGACCTCGGCTGCGAAGCGCCCGACGAGCCAGGCGGCGTCTTCACGTGGGGGAACCCCACATCGACGG
>CAZQVC010000184.1:0-3647 GCA_964596625.1 uncultured bacterium
AACCACACCGAGCGATAGCGCCCCGGCCGCAGCGAAGGCTGCGGGGCGGAGGGGCGACGACCCATCTCTACCCCTCGGAGTCGACATGTCAGTTCTGCAGCTATCCAGCGTCGGGTACGACCTGCCCGGCGGACCACTCTTCGACGACGTAACCCTCGCCTTGTCTCGCGGCCGGCGGGTCGCGCTGATCGGTGAGAACGGCGCCGGCAAGACGACCCTTCTGCGCCTCGCAGCAGGCGAGCTCGAGCCCGACCGCGGCCAGGTGACGTTGCTCGGCCGAGCCGCCCTGCTCACACAGCACCTCCCGGACGAGCCCGAGGTGCCTGGCTCTGGGGGCGAGGTACAGCGCCGGCGGCTCGAGGCGCTGCTCGATGCCTCGGCCGACCTCTACCTGCTCGACGAACCGACCCACCACCTCGACGTGGACGCCATGGACTGGTTGGCCTACCGCCTTACGACCATCGACGCCGCCCTGCTCTTCGTGAGCCACGACCGAGCCTTCCTCGACGAGGTCGCCACCGACGTCGCCTTCCTGGAGCGCGGAAGTTTGAGCGTGGAGGGCGGCAACTACAGCGAGGCGTCGGCAAGGCGTGACGCCGAAGCCGCGGCGCAACTCCGCCGGCACAACAGCCAGCGGCGCAAGCAGGAGGGGCTGGAGCGCGAGTTCCACAGGCAGCGCTCGAAGGCCAGGGCCGCCGACAAGTTCAACCACCGCAGAGCGGAGGGCCAGCCCTTGATCCTCGCCAAAGGCAAGGCCGAGGACGTCGCGCGCACGTTGGCCAGGAGAGCCAAGTCGCTCGAGTCGCGTTTGGAGCGTGAGCAGGCAGTCGAGAAGCCCTGGCAGGACAACCGGCGCCTCGAGTTCGTCGCTCAGCCGCAGTCGCCCGGCCCGGGTGAGGTGCTAACTGCTGAAGGGTTGGTGGTGAGGCGTGGGGGCAGGTTGATCGTCGGCGGCGCCGACGGTTCCGGTACGGACCTCTACGTGCGCCGCGGCGACCGCGTCGCGCTGGTCGGGCCGAACGGCTCGGGCAAGTCCACGCTGCTCGGCGTGCTCAGCGGTGCTCTCGAGCCGGACTTAGGGAGCGTGAAGCTCGGTGTCGGCCTGCAGGTGGCTACCAGCCACCAGATCGCGGAACCGTGGGGCGGTGCGGGCACCGTTGGTGACGTTCTCTACCGGGTGAACGAGGGGCTCACGGACGCCGACGTTTGGCGCCTCACCGCCGCGGTGGGCGTGCCTTCGGGCCCGAACCGCTCATTGGCTGACCTGTCGGGCGGCGAGCGGCGCCGGCTCACGCTGGCCGGCATCGCGACCTCGAACGCTCACCTGCTGATGCTCGACGAGCCCACCCATCACCTCGACCTGCGGGCGGTGGAGGCGCTGGAGGCGCTGCTCGAGACCTTCGCCGGCACCCTGCTGTTGGCGACCCACGACCGGCGACTGGTGGCTCGCGTCGCAACCAGGGTGTGGCGCTTCGGCGGGGAGGGTGGGATGACCGAGGAGCTTCGGACGGCGGCCGTGGCCGGCTCTCTCGCCTAACCCTCGGGCACCCAGACCGAGACCGACCCGGCGGCGCACCTGAACTCGCCCCAACCGTCGTCGTCGGTCGTGACCGGCTCGGTGATGTGCTCGGTGATGTCGACGAACCTGGTGTTGGGCGCCGCGGTCTGCATCCGCTTGCTGGCCTCGTCGGCGCTCGACAGGAGCACGGCCAGCCCGCCCGGGTGCTCGTCGTCGCCCTGGCGGGTCCAACCGACGCACGTTGGGTCGTCGAAGTAGTCGAACTGCTCGCCCCAGCTCCTCGTGTGTCGCGCCTCGAGGAAGCGGTCTATCAGCCACTGGTGGCTGGGCATGACGATGCGGTGCTGCTGGCCGTCGTCACCTTGGTCTTCGTACTCGGCGCCTTGGTAATCGCCGATGAACACGAGCGGGTAGCCGTCGCGGCGTAGCAGGATGAGGGCGTACGCCAGCGGCGTGAACCACGGCTCGACCACCGCGTCGATGGTCCTCAGCGGCTGCAGGTCGTGGCTGCATACGAGCGTCACGGCCAGCTCGGGGTCGGCTTGCACCAGCGTGCCGTCGAAGATCGTGCGCAGGTCGAACTCCCTGCCTTGCTTGCTGGCCACCGAGAAGTTGTTCTGCAGGCGGGTGTCGTAGAGGCGGATCTTGCGCTCGGTGCGCTCGATGAAGTGCTCGAGCGCGGCCTGCTCGTACGACCAATACTCGCCAAGGGCGAACAGGTCCTTGCCGGTGTGCTGCCGCAGGTGCTCGAGCCAGTCGAGGAAGAAGCCGGCGCGCACGTGCTTGGCCGCATCGAAGCGGAAGCCGTCGACGCCGGTGGTCTCGACGTACCACTCGCCCCAATAGAAGAGCTCCTTGCGCACGTCCTCGGAGTTGATGTCGACGTTGTTGCCGAGCAGGTAATCGGCGTTGCCCTTGTCGAGGTCGACGTCGTCCTGGAAGCGCTTGCCTTCGATCAGGTAGATGACGTTCGCGTCGGGCTCGAGCGAGTTGGAATCGAGGGCGTTGAAGTGCCACCAGTGCCACTCGAGCGTCGAGTACTGGCCCTTGCGGCCGGGGAAGTTGAAGTACGTCCACGCCCGCACCGTCCTTGGCTCGCCGACGGCGCGGGTGCGGTCATCGGGGTCGATGGGCGTGGCCTCGAACTCCTCCTCGGCGTCGCCACCGATCTTGTGGCTCATGACGATGTCGGCGTAGACCTCGAGTCCTGCCGCCTGCGCCGCCCGAATCGCCTCGAGGTACTCGTCCTTGGTCCCGTACTTGGTGCGCACGGACCCCTTCTGGTCGAACTCGCCGAGGTCGAAGTGGTCGTAGACGCCGTAGCCGCTGTCGAAGCCGCCGCTCGAGCCCTTGTAGGCGGGCGGGAGCCAGAGGGACGTGAAGCCGGCGTCGGCCAAGGCCTGCGCTTCGCCCGCCAGACGCTTCCACCAGGTGCCGTCGGGCGGCACGTACCAGTGGAAGTACTGCAGCATGACGCCGTTGAGTTCGTTACCTTGTTCGCGGTTCAGTTTTGTGGCCTCCGGAAGCCCCGCCGGATCGAGCCGTTCAGGCCCGTGATGTGCGGACTTCAGGCAGTCACGTTACTGCTCGTTCGTGAGGCCAGCTAACAAGCCGCTTCCGGGTTGCTGGTGTCTGCTTCAGACAGCTCGACCCAGCCGGTAGCCCACTTACCGATGCTCTCCAGCACCGGCTCAAGCGCCAAGCCCTTGCGGGTGAGATGGTAGTCGACCTTCACCGGCGTTGACGCCATCACCTGGCGCTCCACCAGCCCCTCGGCTTCCAGCTCCTTGAGGCGCTCCGAGAGCATGCGATCGGTGATGTCCGGCACCGCGTTCTTGATCTGGCTGAAGCGGGTGGCGCCGTCGAGCATGACGCGCAGGATCGCACCTGACCAGCGCCTGCCGATGATCTCGACCGCGCGGTGGTAACGCGGACAGAGTGCTACGTCGAGCTCGGGCATGCTTCGAGCATAGCGCACTCGCTTACTGGACACAAGTACCTTACTTTCGTATAGTGGCGAGAGACGCGCCCGATGGTGGCGGCGCAGGAGGAGCCTTTCGTGAGCCAACCAGAAGAGAAAGCTTTGGAGAGCGTGTTCGGCGGCGATGCCACCGGCATGGTGTGTGAC
>CAZQVC010000185.1:0-2225 GCA_964596625.1 uncultured bacterium
ACACTTCGAACCGCACCCGACGCTTCACCGACCACCTCGCGAGCTCCCTCGCGGAGGTGAAAGACGCCGGGCTCGAGAAGCGTGAGCGCACGATCGTCTCCGAGCAGGGCGCCACCGTCACCGTCGAGACGCCGAACGGCCGCCGCGAGGCCATCAACCTCTGCTCCAACGACTACCTCGGCCTGGCCAACCACCCCGAGATCGTCGAGGCCGCCAAGCGCGGCGCCGACGAGCGCGGCTTCGGGGTCGCCTCTGTCCGCTTCATCTGCGGCACCCAGGACGTGCACCGCGAGCTCGAGCGGCGGCTCAGCGAGTTCCTCGGCACCGACGACACCATCCTCTACTCCTCGTGCTTCGACGCCAACGGCGGCCTGTTCGAGACCGTGCTCGGCGAGGAGGACGCGGTCATCTCCGACGCGCTCAACCACGCCAGCATCATCGACGGCATCCGCCTCAGCAAGGCGAAGCGCTTCCGCTACGCCAACAACGACATGGCAGACCTCAAGAGGCAGCTCGAGGCGGCGGCCGACGCCCGCTTCCGGCTCATCGCCACCGACGGCGTGTTCTCCATGGACGGGATCATCGCCGACCTCGAGACGATCTGCGACCTGGCCGACGAGCACGACGCGATCGTCATGGTCGACGACAGCCACGCGGTCGGCTTCGTCGGCGAGAACGGGCGCGGCAGCCACGAGGCGCGCGGCGTGCTGGACCGCGTGGACGTCATCACCGGCACGCTCGGCAAGGCCATGGGCGGCTCGTCCGGCGGCTACACCAGCGGGCGTCAGGAGATCGTCGACTGGCTGCGCCAACGCTCCCGCCCGTACCTGTTCTCCAACTCGCTCTCGCCGATCGTGGCCTCGGCCTCGCTCACCGTGCTCGACCTGCTCGAGCGCAGCGGCGACCTGCGCCGGCGCCTGCGCGACAACAGCGCGTACTTCAGGCAGGCCATGACCGCAGCCGGCTTCGAGCTCGCCGGAGCGGGGCACCCGATAACCCCCGTGATGATCGGCGACGCGGCGCTGGCGGCGGAGATGGCCGACCGGCTCCTCGACGAGGGGCTCTACGTGGTGGGCTTCTCGTTCCCGGTCGTGCCGCGCGGCCAGGCTCGCATCCGCACGCAGCTCTCGGCGGCCCACACCCGCGAGCAGCTCGACCGCGCGGTCGAGGCGTTCACCAAGGTCGGCCGCGAGCTCTCGGTCATCGCGTGAGACGACCCGGCACCGTTGTCAGGGGAGTGGTGGCGCCTTGAGGGCGCTGGCCAAGCTCGAGCCGCGCGAGGGCATCTGGGCGACCGAGGCGCCGCGGCCCGAGATCGGGCCGAACGACGTGCTCATCCGCATCACCAACACCAGCCTCTGCGGCACCGACGTGCACATCTACAACTGGGACGCCTGGTCGCGGCGCACCGTGCCGGTGCCGCTGATCACCGGCCACGAGTACGTCGGCGTGATCGAGGAGGTCGGCGCCGAGGTGAACGGGCTGGCGCCGGGTGACCGCGTCTCCGGCGAGGGTCACATCACCTGCGGGCACTGCCGCAACTGCCGCGCCGGTCGCCGTCACCTGTGCCGCAACACGGTGGGCGTCGGCGTGCAGCGCCAGGGGGCGTTCGCCGACTACCTCGCGCTGCCGGCCGGCAACGCCTTCAAGCTGCCGCCCACGCTCTCCGACGAGGTCGCCGCCATCCTCGACCCGCTCGGCAACGCCGTGCACACCGCGCTGGCCTTCGACCTGGTGGGGGAGGACGTGCTGATCACCGGCGCGGGGCCCATCGGCTTGATGGCGTCGGCCGTGGCGCGCTTCGTCGGCGCGCGGCACATCGTGATCACAGACGTCAACCCCGCCCGCCTGGCGCTGGCCGAGGCGATGGGCGCGACGCGGGCCGTCGACGTCTCGAAGGAGGGCAGCGACCTGCGCGGGGTGATGAGCGAGCTCGGCATGACCGAGGGCTTCGACGTGGGGCTGGAGATGTCGGGTGCGCCCGCCGCCTACCGCCAGCAGCTCGAGTCGGTGATCAACGGCGGCAAGCTGGCGCTGCTCGGCATCCCGGCCGCGGAGTTCGCGGTCGACTTCAACCAGGTGATCTTCAAGGGCCTCACCGTCCAGGGGATCTACGGCCGGCAGATGTTCGAGACCTGGTACAAGATGATCAGCCTGCTCGACGCCGGCCTCGACGTCTCCCCGGTCATCACCCACCGTTTCCCCATGGAGCGCTTCCAGGAGGC
>CAZQVC010000185.1:2325-3632 GCA_964596625.1 uncultured bacterium
CGCGCGAGCCTCGAGGCTCACATCGAGAGGTACGCCTCCTTCACCTCGGGGTCGTCGAGCAGCGCCGCGCCCGGGCCCTCCTTGCGCACCTCGCCGTTCTCCAGCACGTAGGCCCGGTCGGCGATGCGCAGCGAGCTGAGCACGTTCTGCTCGACCAGCAGGATGCTCACGCCCTCGCTCCGCACCTGCTCGAGCGCCTTGAACACCGTGGCGGAGAGCGCGGGCGAGAGGCCGATGCTCGGCTCGTCGACCAGCAGCACCTTGGGGTCGCTCATCAGCGCCCGGCCGATCGCGAGCATCTGCCCCTCGCCGCCCGAGAGCGTGCCGGCGAGCTGCGAGCGCCGCTCGCCCAGGCGCGGGAACAGCTCGAGCACGAAGTCGAGGTTGCGCTTGGCGTTCTGGCGGGCGTGCGGCAGGTACTCGGCGCCGCTCTCGAGGTTCTCCTTGACCGTCATCAGCGGGAACAGCTGCCTGCCCTCAGGCACGTGGCCGACGCCGGCGTTGACGATCTTCGCGGGGGAGAGGCCGTTGAGCCTCAGGCCGTCGAGCGCGGTGATGCTGCCGGCGCGCACCGGGAGCAGCCCGCTGATCGCGCGCAGCAGGGTGGTCTTGCCGGCGCCGTTGGCGCCGATGATGGTGACCAGCTCGCCGCGGTCGACGTGCAGGTCGACGTCCCACAGCACGGTGATCTTGCCGTAGCCGGCCCGCAGCCCCTCGACCGCCAGCACGCTCTGCGTCGCGGCGCTCACACGTCCACCTCGCTCTCGCCGAGGTAGGCCTCGATCACCTTCGGGTCGGCCGTGACCTCCGCGTAGCTGCCGCGCGCCAGCTCGCGGCCGTAGTCCATGACCAGGACCCTGTCGGCGAGGTCGCGCACCACGGGCATCACGTGCTCGATGAAGATCACGGTGACGCCGTCGTCCCGCACGCTCTTGACGAGGTCGACGGCGACGCGCGCCTCGGCCGGGCGCAGGCCTGCCATCACCTCGTCGAGCAGCAGCAGGCGCGGGGCGGTGGCCAGCGCCCTGGCGATCTCCAGCCGCTTCTCCTGCAGCAGGTTGAGGTCCTCCGCGGGGGCGTCGCGCAGGTGCTCGAGCCCGCTGCGCTCGATGGCGGCGTCGGCGCGCCTGCGGGCCTCGTCGGCGGCCACGCCGTGCCCGCCGAACAGCGCGCCGACCATGACGTTGTCCTCGACGGTCATCTCGGGGAACGGCTGCACCACCTGGAAGGCGCGGCCGAGGCCGAGGTGGCAGCGCTTGAACGAGGGCAGCCTGGTGATGTCGACGCCGTCCAGCGCGATGCTGCCG
>CAZQVC010000186.1:0-3569 GCA_964596625.1 uncultured bacterium
GACGAGCCTTGCGAGGAGTCCTTCTCGGTCACCCCGCCAGGTTAACCGACGCCGCTCCGTCCTGTTAAGGCCGAGTCTCACGGACACCGCGCTTGACATGCAAGTGTTTGCTTGCCTATCGTGCGCCAGGTGAGCGACGTCTTCCACGCCCTGGCCGCACCCGCGCGCCGCGCGATCCTCGACGCCCTTCACCAGAGCGAGCGCCAGACGCTGTTCGAGCTGTGCGGTCGACTGGTCATGGAGCAAGGCGTCGACCTCTCGCGGCAGGCGGTCTCGCAGCACCTGGCGATCCTCGAGGAGGCCGGTCTCGTCACGAGCTGGCAGGAGGGGAAGTACCGCTTCATCGCCATCAGGCGCGAGCCGCTGCGCGGACTCACCGACCGGTGGCTATAGAGAGGGAGTGCGAGATGAGGATCTACATCACCAGCGTGTTCGTCGACGACCAGCAGAAGGCCCTGGAGTTCTACAGCGGCGTGCTCGGCTTCCAGAAGAAGCACGACATCCCGCTGGGCGAGGCGCGCTGGCTGACGCTCGTCTCCGCTGAAGACCCCTCTGGCACCGAGCTGCTGCTCGAGCCGGACGGCCACCCTGCCGTTGGCCCATACAAGGAGGCGCTCGTCGCCGACGGCATCCCTGCCGCGTCGTTCGCGGTCGAGGACGTGCAGGTCGAGTACGACCGCCTGAGCAGCCTGGGCGTGACGTTCACGCAGCGGCCCACCACGATGGGCAACGTGACCACCGCCGTCTTCGACGACACCTGCGGCAACCTGATCCAGATCGTGAAGGCGGGTTGATCCGCACACCGAATCCGGTGCTACACTTACTTAAAGGGGGAGGAGGGTCATGGAGCACCGGAACCTTACGTTGCGGTTGGACAAGGCGCTATATCGGCGAGTGAAGATCCTAGCTGCGAGCCGGGACACCTCCATCTCGGCGCTGGTGGCTGAGAAGCTCGTTGAGTTGGTCGATGAGGACGCGGCCTACAAGCGAGCGAGGTCGGAAGCGCTCGAAATGCTCGAGGCAGGTATGCGACTCGGAACAGAGGGCGCCGTCACGTGGTCACGTGACGACTTGCATGAGCGTTAAGGCCTTCCTCGACACGAACATCATCGTCTACGCCTATGACCTCTCGGCCGGTTCGAAGCGCACGCTGGCCCGGAAGTTGCTCACTCGTTTATGGGACGATGGAACTGGTTCTCTGAGCATCCAGGTGCTACAGGAGCTCTATGTCACCTTGACCAGAAAGGCGGCCGTGGAGCCCAAAACCGGTCGAGTCGTCGTAGCTCACTACGGAATGTGGCGGCTCCACCGTCCGTCAGCTAATGACGTTGTGGACGCTATCGATCTACACCAGAAAGGCCTGCTTTCATTCTGGGACGCGATGATCCTGGTGAGCGCTCGACAGCTGGCGTGTGATGTCCTTTATACGGAGGACCTGAACCACGGTCAAAGCGTGCTCGGCGTTGAAGTCATCAATCCCTTCTTGGCTGAGTAATCGGCTTGCCACCACGCCGATGCGCTCGACAGCGATTTCGAACCCGTTAACGACGGGACTAGCGCCGCTCGCGCCACGCTAACGCCTCACGGCTTGCGGCTCCACCGCGGCGTCGTCCGCCAGGTGCCGTTGCAGCGCGAACAGCTCCTCGATGGCCACATGCCTGTGCGAGGTCATCGACTCGTTGCCGGCGATGCCGACCAGCACGGAGGCCGCGCCGTCCAGGTGGCTCGCCGCCCGGCCCCACGGGTCGGCCGGGGGGTCAGGAGAGAACAGCTGCTCGAGCATCAGCGGGTCGGCGCCGCCGTGCCCTCCCTGGCCCACGGGCACCGCGATGTCGCTCGACTCGCCGAACATGCGGTGCAGCCTGATGCTGGCGCGCTTGAAGTTGCCCTTGCTGGCCGAGGCGTCGGCCGAGAGGTGCTGGACCGTCTCGATCACGTCCATCTCCACGCGGCCTTTGGTACCCGTCACCGCGACGCGCAGACCCTCCCACGGCGCGTAGGCGATGAGGCAGTACGACAGCAGGGCGCCGGAGCGGTAGCGCACCGACACGCTCATGGTGTCCTCGATGGTGATGGGGCCGGAGAAGACGTTGCGGTCGCGCAGGTAGCCGGTCTCGTCCTCGGCCGCCAGGTACAGGCCCTCGAACGCCTCCTTGGCGTGGAGGTCGAGCGCGAAGGGGTCGTCCTTGGCGGCCGGCACGTCGGTGTAGCGCTCGTAGTCGTAGCGTTCGCCGCGGGCCGCGGCGGCCTCCCGGCCGTAGAACAGCAGCCCGCCCATCGCGCTGACGGTCTGCGGGTAGTCGGCGATCCACCAGTTGACGAGGTCGAAGTGGTGCGTCGCCTTGTGGACCAGCAGCCCGCCCGAGTTGGCCTTCTCGCGGTGCCAGCGGCGGAAGTAGTCGGCGCCGTGGCTGGTGTCGAGCAGCCAGGAGAAGTCGACGGCCAGCGGCCTGCCCACCTGCCCGCTGGCGATCACCTCGCGGAAGGCGGTGTAGGCGGGGGCGTAGCGGTAGTTGAAGGCGACCCGCAGGCGCCGTCCGGTCCGCTCGATCGCGTCGAAGATCGCGCGGACCTTCGCCGCGTCGGTCGTCATCGGCTTCTCGGTGATCACGTCGCAGCCGAGCTCCATGGCCCTGACGATGTAGTGGTGATGCTCGCTGTCGACGGTCGCGACGATCACGACGTCGGGGCGGGTCTCGCGCACCATGAGGTCGAAGTCCTCGGCGGCGTAGGCGGCGGGCCGCACGCCCCGCGGCTCGAGCCGCCCTCGGTACCAGTCGATGCGCGTGCGGCTGGTGTCGCACAGCGCGACCAGCTCACCGAAGTCGCGGTACTCCCCGGCCAACGCCTCGATGTACATGCCGGCACGAGATCCCGTGCCGACGAGCGCGTAACGTCGTCGACTCATCGAACTCCCTCCACGGCCCCCGCGCCCCCACGCTCGCGGTGATCGCCGAGCTCAGCGCCGGCGCCGGCGGCCAGCCTTGCGGGCAGCCCCCGCTCGATCCGCGAGACGCCCCAGCACGCCACGAACGCGGCGGCCGCGACGCTGAAGAACAAGAACGCCGCGCGCGGCAGCAGCAGCCCGAGGCCGAACACCGCGGCGCTCGCTGCGAGGACCGCGAGGGTGGCCAGCGGCCGCAGCAGCACCGCTGAGGCCGCCCTGCGCCACAGCGCGGCCAGCCGCTCGCCGCTCTCCAGCGAGGGCCACAGCCACAGGTTGACGGCGGCCAGGAACACCAGCCCGGCGAGGCAGAGGCCGCGCACGACCAACAGCAGCGGGCCGGGCTCGCCAGCCCCCTCGATGATCAGCAGGTCCAGCAGCAGCGGGGCCGCCAGCACCACGTCGACCAGCACCACCAGCCAGGCGCGCCAGAACTGCCGGCGCGCCGCGCCGAAGAACGTGCGGGGCACGTCGGGGCGGCCGCCGCGAGCCCAGCTGGCCATGACGGCGCTCAGCCCGGCGGTCGCGGCGGGCAGCGTGAGCAGCGGCAGCGACGACACCAGCCACAGCAGGTTGGCCAGCATGAGGTTGGCGTAGTCGTGCAGGTGCTCGAGCAGCGGCTTGG
>CAZQVC010000187.1:0-3430 GCA_964596625.1 uncultured bacterium
GAGGAACACCACGCCGCCGTCCCAGCGCGGGAAGACCGTGTCGACCGCGGCGGTCGCGGAGAGCGTGAGCAGCACGCAGGCCGGGATCAGCATCCCGGTGGAGTGGCGCATCCGCGAGCGGTAGGTTGCGAGGAAGGCGAGGCCGATGAAGGCGAGGAACGCCGGCCCGGCCAGCCGATCGAGTGACGTCACGGCGACCAGCGCCAGGACCCCGTGAACCGCGAGCCTCACGCCGAGCGGCTGCCGGCTTAGGAGACGCCAGGCGGTGAGCGCCAGCCACGCCAGCACCGCCAACCAGAGCAGCTCCGTGAAGAGGTTGGTCGGCCTGACGCCGCGCAGCAGCGCGAGCGCGCCGAGCCCGAGGAGGCCGAGGCCGATGAGCCGCTCGCGGTTCACGCTCGCTCACCTCCCGGCTCCGTGTCGTCGAGGGGGAGCTCGAGGCGGACGGTGGTGCCGCTGCCTGGCTCGCTGCTCACCTGGAGTTCGCCGCCGAGGGCCGCCACCCGCTCGTGCATCGAGGTGAGGCCGAGGTGGCCGGGGTAGCTGGCGGTGACGTCGAAGCCCACGCCGTCGTCGGCGACGCTCAGCTCCAGCTGGTCGCCCCGCTCGCGCATGGTGACCTTGACCGTCGTCGCGCGGGCGTGCTTCGCCACGTTGTGCAGGGCCTCCTGCACCACACGCAGCAGGACCTGCTTGGCCGAGAAGGCGATGGCGGGCTCGTCGTGCAGGTCGCTCTCGGTCTTGAGGCCGTGGCGTAGCTCGAGCCCGTCGAGCTGCCGCTCGAGCGCGCCGACCAGTCCTACCTCGGCCAGCGCCTCAGGGCGCAGTTCGAAGATCAGCGCGCGCATCTCGGCCAGCGCACCTTCCGCCAGCTCGATCACCGAGTCGACGGCCTCGGCGGAGGCCTCGGGGTCGTCGAACAGCCGCTTCCTCAGCGCGTGGGAGGTCAGCACCACGGCGTAGATCGCCTGGCTCACCGAGTCGTGCAGCTCCCGCGCGAGGTGCTGACGCTCCTCGTCTGCGGCCTGCTCCCTGGCGCGTTCGTAGAGCCGCGAGTTCTCGATGGCCACCGCCGCCTGCGCCGCGAGCCCACCGGCGAGGTCTAGGCGTTCGTCGTCCCAGCCGGTGCCGGTCGGCGCGAACGCGTGCAGGACACCGACGACCTCACCCCTGGCCTGCAGCGGCAGCGCCAGTACGTCGTCGTCGACCACCGCGGTCGCCGCCATCGCGGTGAGGCCGCGCGGTTGGGGAGCGGTCGCGGCGTCCTCGCGCAGCGACAGCTGGCGGGAGGGCACCGTGCCGAGGCTGGCGACGCGGGTGAGCCGGCCGTCAGCCTCCAGCTCGAGGACCTCGGCGGCGACGGCCTCCCCCGTGTCGATCATGCGGGCGAGCACCGCTTCGAGCTGCGGTTGCAGCTCGGTCGTGAGCGCGACCGTGTTCGACAGCTCAAGCAGCGCGCGCAGCTCGGCCGTGCGGGCGGCCACGCGCGCCTCGAGCCGGTCCTGGGCGCCCTGCAGCGCGTCGGCCATGGCGTCGAACGACCGCGCCAGCTCGCCGAGCTCCGAGCGGTCGGTCGAGCCGATGCGCGCTTCGCGGTCACCGGCCGCCAACGCCCTGGTCGCGGCCGTCAGCCGGCTGATCGGCTCGGCCAACAGCGAGCGCGAGAAGGCCGTGGCCGCGAGGAGCGTCACGGCCACCACCACGGCGAGGTTGACCAGCGTGCTGCGCAGGATGGCGCCGGCTGCCTCCTCGTCGAGGGCGATCTGCCCGGCGATGGTCTCGGCCAGCCCGTCCGCCGCGATGCCGGGGTTGGCGGCGTCGAGGTCGACTCCCGTGCGCAGCTTGACGATGGCGGCCAGTGCACGCCACAGCAGCACGCCGGTGGCGACGGCAAGCACCGCGACGACCCCCAGCAGCAGCAGGGTGAGGCGGGTCGAGATGCGGTGGAGCCAAGGCACCGCCCCAGGTTCGGGGCCGGCGCGGTCGCCGCTCGAGCCTAGTCGTTCACTCGTCACGCCTGACCAGCCCCTCGCGCATGGCGTAAAGGGCAGCCTGGGTGCGGCTCTTGAGGCCTAGTTTCGCCAACAGGTTGGAGACGTGGGTCTTGACCGTCGCCTCGGTGACGTCGAGATGTTGAGCGATGCCCTTGTTGGTGCGGCCGGCGGCGATGTGCGTGAGCACCTCGATCTCCCGGTCGGTGAGCGGCTCGCGCAGCTGTGGCGTGCGCACCTCTCGGACCAGGCGCTGCTGCGCGCGCGGGTCGAGGCGGACCTCGCCACGCGAGGCTGCCCTCACCGCCTCGAAGAGGTCGTCAGGACGCGACTCCTTGAGCATGTAGCCGGCCGCGCCGGCTTCGATGACGTCGACCACCATGCGGTCCTCGAGCACAGAGGTGAGAGCTACCACCTCGATGTCCGGGTACAGCCGGCGGATCTCCCTGGTGGCCTCCACCCCGCTCATCACCGGCATCAGCAGGTCCATCACGACGACGTGCGGTTGGAGCTCACCGGCCAACGCGACGGCCTGGCGCCCGTTCTCGGCCTCGCCGACGACCTCGAAGTCGTCCTCGAGGCCGAAGGCCAGCTTCAGGCCCCTGCGCACGACGGTGTGGTCATCGACGAGCAGGATACGGATCATCGCTCCAGGGTAACCGCCGAGCGGAAGCGGCCGCCTCCCACTTTGGGATGAGTCGGGCGTAGTCCCCTCGACCTACGCCGGGCCTGTGCCGACGGTGGATACGCCGGCGGGGGCCGGAACCCTACGCTTGGAAGCAGGAGAAGGAGGGCACACATGTCCAACACACGTTTCGATCCGAGGTCCAACGACAGGCAGCTGACCGGCGCCATCCTCATAGGCGTTGGCATCCTCGCGCTGCTCGGCCTCACCGGGCTCTTCAAGTTCATCGGGGGCCTGGTCGGCGCTGCGCTCTTCGGCGTCCTCGCGTACTACGCGTACACCCAGGGCGAGCGCCGCGGCAACGTCACCTGGCGGCTGGCGGCCTACCCCCTGGGCGGCCTCGCGCTGGCCGCGATCCTGCCGGGATCCATCGGCGGCGCCACGTTCCTCGCCTCGATAGGGCTCGCGTTCGCGGTCTACTGGCGGCACGACCAGACCCGCTGGTGGGCGATGATCCCGGCCGGCGTCTTCGCCTCGCTCGCCGCGGTCGCGTTCCTCGAGGGCTTCATGGGCGCCTCGGCCGGCTGGGTCTTCCTGCTCGGCCTGGCGGCGACGTTCTTCGCCCTCACGCGCCTCAAGGTGGAGCCGCAGCCGTGGGCCATCTGGCCAGCCGGCGTGCTCGGCGCGATCACCCTGCTGTCGTTCACCTCGTCCGGCGGCTGGATCGTGCCGGTCGTGCTGATCGCGGTCGGCGGCTGGCTCCTGGTGCGCTCCGGCGCGATCGACCTCGGCGGCACGCGGTCGCCGGCTCCGC
>CAZQVC010000188.1:0-1099 GCA_964596625.1 uncultured bacterium
GGCCGGCGCGTGGTGACGCGGACGCTTGCCTAGCAGCCCGTGATGCTGCAAACTGTGGCGACACGTACGGCATGGGAGGTTGCTCATCGAAATCCTTCGCGTCTCCGGATCTTCGCGACCCAACTCGGTCGCGGGTGCGATAGCTGCCCTCCTTCGCAACGAGGGTGAGGTCGAGATCCAGGCGATCGGGCCTCACGCCGTGAACCAGGCGGTGAAGGCCATCGCCATCGCGCGGTCGTACATCGAAGCCGATGGGCTGAGGCTCTCCACCGTGCCGTCGTTCGTCAAGCTCGAACTGCACGAGGAGGAGCGCACCGCGGTGCGCTTCGCCGTCGAGTCGTTCCCGGACAATCGGGAGTAGGGCACAACGAGCTCCAGAAGGCCTGGCCGCGCGCAGCGCGGCGCTGGAGGTCGTGGCTCGCTGCCTCGAGGGCGAGTACCTGGCTCCGGCCCTGCGCAAGGCGCTCGACGCGTCGAGCCTCACCGGGCCTGACCGCTCGCTGGTCACCGAGCTGAG
This sequence comes from uncultured bacterium, assembly GCA_964596625.1. GTDB lineage: Bacteria > Deinococcota > Deinococci > Deinococcales > Trueperaceae > DASRWD01. The sequence goes on from CAZQVC010000188.1 coordinate 518, forward strand.
CTACGGCGCCGTCCGGCGCCTGCTCCAGCTCGACGCCGCGCTGCGTCCCTACCTGCGCACACCAGGGAAGCTGCCGCCGCGGGTGCTGGTGGCCTTGCGGTTGGCGGCCTACGAGCTGCTGTTCCGCGGCACGGCCTCCTACGCGGTCGTCAGCAGCTGGGTCGAGATCGTCAAGCGGGAGGCCAGGGGCCTCGCCGGACTGGCCAACGCGGTCCTGCGCAAGGTCGCGCGCACCGCCGAGACGGCCCAGGCCGACGCCCCTGCGAACGCGCCCGCTCAGATCGATCCCGAGCGCGACCTGGCCCTCCCACCGTGGCTCTGGCGGGAGTTCGTCGCGTCCCTGGGCGAGGGGGCCGCGCGGCGCGCGGCTCTGGGGATGCTCGAGCCCGAGCCGCTGTGGCTCACCGCCTTCGCCGAGCGCGCCGATGAGGCGCTCGTCGCTCAGGGCTGCGAGGTGCGAGCTGGACCGAAGTTCGGGAGCCTACGGTCGCTGGCGGTGCGCTCACCGCTGCCGCTCGACCGCCTAGACGCGTACCGCCAAGGCCTGGTGCAGCCGCAGAACCCGAGCTCGCGCTACGCGGC
>CAZQVC010000188.1:1199-3410 GCA_964596625.1 uncultured bacterium
CGGCGCCTGTTAGGCTGCCCCATGGCCCGACCCGCTCAGGTCAGCAACGTCGCAGACGGGCTACACGCTGTAAGCGGCGCCGTGAACTCGCTGATCGTCGAAGGCCCAGACGACACGGCGGTCCTCGTCGACACGGGCTCCGACGCCGACGCCGGCAAGCGCATCCGGCGAGCCCTCGAGGAGCTCGGACGCCGCCCCACGGCGATCCTCAACACCCACAGCCACGCCGACCACTTCGGTGGCAACGCCTACCTGCTCAAGCGCTTCCCCGAGCTCGAGGTCTACGCGCCGGAGTTCGAGGCGAACATCATCCGCTCCCCGTACCTCGAGCCGGTCTACCTCTTCCACGGTGCCAGCCCGCCGAAGGAGCTGCGCAGCAAGTGGTTGATGGCCTCGGCCTCCCCCGTGCATCACGAGGTCGAGGCCGGCGAGCGGGAGATCGGCGGCGTGCGGCTGACCCTGCTCGACGTCAGGGGGCACGCCCACCGGCAGCTCGCCGTGCGCATCGGGGACTTCCTCTTCGCCGCCGACGCCGTGTTCGGCGAGAGCACGCTCGAGCGCTACCCTCTCCCCTTCGCCCAGGACGTCGGCGACCAGCTGCGCTCGTTCGACGCCGTCGCCGCCAGCGCCGCCGACGGCGTGCGCCGGCTGCTGCCCGGCCACGGTGAGCTCACGCACGATCTCTCCGGCATCGTCGAGCGCAACCGCGAGGCCGTCGAGCACGCGCTGGCGGTGGTCGAGGCCGCCTGCGTCGACGCCACGACGGAGGCCGTCCTGGCCGCGGTGGCCGCCGAGCTCGGCCTGGAGATGAACGACCTGCCCCGCTACCACCTCAACCTCTGCACCGTCTCCGCCTACCTCTCGCACCTCAGGAACGAGGGCCGTGTCGAGCCGCTCCTCGCCGCGAACCGCCTGACCTGGAGCAAGCTCGACTGAGGAGGAGTCCTTGATGAAGCTGACCTGCGCGGGCGCCGCTCGCATCGTGACCGGTTCCTGCCACCACCTGGCCACCAGCCAGGCGAGCGTGGTCGTCGACTGCGGCTACTTCCAGGGCGGCAGCGCCGTGCGGGCGCGCAACACGGGGCCGTTCCCGTTCGACCCGTCCGCGCTCGACGCGGTGCTGCTCACGCACGGGCACCTCGACCACGTCGGCCGCCTCCCGCTGCTGGTGCGTCAAGGCTACCGAGGCAAGATCCACTGCACCCAGGGCACCAGCGAGATCGCCGCGATCATCCTTCGTGACTCCGCGAAGATCCAGGTCGAGGACCACGAGCGCGCGCTGCGCAAGGCCGTGAGGGCCGGCCGCGAGGACGAGGTCGAGCCGCCGCTGTACACGCTGGAGGACGCCGAGCGGACCATCGAGCGCTTCACCGTCGTGCAGTTCGACCGCCGCACGCCCGTCGCGCCCGGCGTCGACGTCACCTTCCGCCTGGCCGGGCACATCCTCGGCAGCGCCTACCTCGAGCTGGAGGCGGACGGCGCGAAGATCGTCTTCTCCGGCGACCTCGGCAACCGCGGCAGCGCCCTGCACGAGGTCGCGACGCCCCCGAATGGCTGCGACGTGATGCTGCTCGAGACGACCTACGCCGACCGCACCCACCGCAGCCGCGCCGCCACCCAGGCCGAGTTCGAGGACGTCATCCGCTCGGCTCTGCGCCGCGGCGGCAACGTGATGATCCCGACCTTCGCGGTGGAGCGCGCGCAGCAGGTGCTCTACGAGCTCTACCGGGCGATCGAGGATCGCGACCTCCCGCCGCTACAGGTGTTCGTCGACTCCCCGATGGCCACACGCGTGACCAAGCAGTACCAGCGCGGCATCGACGAGCTGCGCGACGAGGTGGCCGCGGTGTTCGCCGAGGGCGGCGACCCGTTCGAACCGCCCGGTCTGCACTACACCGTGACCGCGGAGGAGTCGAGGAAGATCAACGACATCGAGAGCGGCGCCGTGATCATCGCCGGCTCGGGGATGATGACCGGCGGCCGGATCCTGCACCACCTCAAGCACAACCTCTGGCGCCCGGCAGCCAGCCTCGTGATCGTCGGCTACCAGGCCGAGGGCACGCTGGGCAGGGCGTTGATCAACGGCGCGCGGCGCGTGAAGATCTACGGCGACGAGATCGCCGTGAGGGCGAGCATCCACACCATCAACGGCTTCTCCGCCCACGCCGACAAGGACGACCTGCTGGCCTTCGCCAAGCCGTCGAGCGAGGC
>CAZQVC010000189.1:0-3361 GCA_964596625.1 uncultured bacterium
ACGTCCATCTCGTGCGAGCCGCGCTGCTCGCAAGCCTTCGAGGCAGCCTGCGGGCCCTCGACGCGCGGCGTCACGACCTGCGCGGCCTTCGCTTCGCGACCGGCTTTCCCGTCGCTGCTCATCTCAGCCGGCCTCGACCCCGGCGTTCACCTGCTCGCCCAGCAACAGGTAGAAGTCGATGTTCTTGAAGTACTCGGTGTGCGCCGCCAGCGGACCGCGGCCGCTGGCGAAGCTGATGTCGCTGGCGCCCTCGAAGATCGGCTCGACCGAGTACGCCAGGTAGTCGCTCGCGTCCATGACGTTCAGCCAGCGCCGCACGTTGGCCGGCTTGGGCGCTCGGGGGCGTTGGGCGTTGGGGATGTCGTGGTCGCTGGCGACGAACAGCTTCATCTCTTCGAACCAGCCGATCTGGTTGCCGACGGTGATCAGGGTCTCGACCTGGACGTGCGGGCAGAACGACGTGATCGCGTCGAAGGCGATGTTCGCGCCCATGCTGTGGGCGACGACGAGCAGCGGGTCGTGCTCGGTGGCCTCGCCGGCGGCGGTCTCGAGGGCTTCGCAGATCGGCCGCACGATGTCGCCGGGCTGCTCCCTGGTCCCGCGCGACACGAGGTACACGAAGATGTCGCCGAAGAAGTTGGTGACGTACGGCTGGATGGTCCGCCGCAACGACCGGCCGGGTTGGCCCCAGCGCCAGTCCGCGATCGCCTCGCGGATGCGGTCGATGGCGACGCGCAGGCCGTCCCAGGTGGTCTCGGCCCACACCGTCTCGGACCACGCCGCGGCCGCCTCGCGCGCCCCGTCGTGGGGAGCGCTGGCACTGGCCAGCCTGGTCCTCGCCTCGCGCCGCAGCCGCTCGAGGAACTCGTAGTCGTGGGTGACCTCGAACACCCAGGTCGGCTGCGGCTCGCGCTTCGCGTAAGCCTCGAGCACGACCGCGATGCTCACCAGCTCCTCGGGCGGCAGGCCGCTCTGCTCGATGGCGGTCGACACCAGCAGCTCGATGGCCTCGGGGAAGTCCTGGCGTGCGACCTCGAGAAGCACGGTGCGCGGGTGCGAATGGCCCGCCGCCTCCTCGGAGATCAGGACCTGCTCGACGGTGACCGAGTCCTGTGGCCCCAGCGCGTCCAGCCGCAGAACGGGCTCGCCGGGCAGGGAGGCGTGATGCCAGGCGGCCTTGGCGCCGGCCGCTCCCCAGTACGGGTTGTAGATCGACGCCGCCGGGTCCGGGAGCACGTGGCGGCGGAAGGCGGCGTTCCTGAACTCCAACTGCCTGTCGTACGACTCACCGGCTCTGACGCTCACGCCGTGCACGAATACCAGGGGCACGTTCACCTCGCTTCGACTCAGATGGCCGGGACGCCCGACCAAGACCTCAAGACGACGACAACTAGACGACTACCTGTCACCGACTATATGGCAGGTAGCTTCCGGCGCGACGCCATGGGGCTCACGGCGCGATAATGTCGGCATCGACATGGAACCGACCCGGAAGGACGCGCCGACGATCAGACGCACTCGCGTCGAGTTCAGCAGCCCCGGCTCGCCGCGTAGCGGCGACGGCAACGGAGCCCGTGGGCCGAACCTGGGGGCCCGTGACGGGGAGGCGCACGAGGAAGGTGCGCACCCCGTGGACGCCTACGTGGAGGTTCCTGCCGTGGACGACTCTTCGACGAAGCAGCACACCCGCGTGGCGGCAGGCCACTCCGAGGAGGTCCAGCGCGTTCACGTCGAGGAGGAGGACCGCTTGGCCTTCCGTGTCGGCGTCAACATCCTCACGCTGGCGCTGATCGGCCTTGGCGTCTACCTGGTGTGGCGGAACTTCTTCCAGTGAGCCTCCCTCCAACATGAGCGTCATCGGCATCATCTACCTGGCGCTGATCCTGCTGCTGCTCGGCACGCTGGCGTCAACCGGCGTTGCCCTGCGTCACCGCGAGATCCTCGGCGTGACCCTGGGTTCCGCCGTTAGGCTGCTCGTGGGCCTCGCGATGTTCGCCGGCATCCTCTACGTGACCGCGTACTTCCTCGGCCTGGTCGGCGGCTTCTACGAGTCGCTGACGTGCAAGGTCGTCACCCTCCCCTCCTGTGAGGACCCTCTGGCGTTGCCCGCCTGGCTCGGGCTGCCGGAGGCGAGCGTTGGCGGTGTCATCGGCATCCTGCCGCTGCTCGGCATCTTCCTCGCCAAGAGCATGCAGCCTCGCAGGCCGCGCTCGCTCGCGGGCTCGGCAGAAGCCGGGCACTTCTCGGCAAGCGCCGCGGCGTACACCGCCGATGCCGAGAGGATCGCGGCAAGAGCTCAAGCTCGGCCGCGCTTCGAGCGCCTGTCTGCTAGCTTCCTCGCGTGGCTCGGCGCCAACGCCAGCCTCATCGGGATCTTCCTCATCGAGCTGTGGTTGGCCTGGCTCCGTGGCGCGGCCGAGGCCGCGGATCGGCAGGTGAGGCTCTCGCTCGGTCTCGACGCCGAGCTGCCGGCGGCCTACCTCGGCGTGGCGCAGTGGGGTGCGGTGGTGCTGGCGCTGGGCTTGAGCGTCGTCGTGCTCTACCTCGGCGTGGGCGGGAGGTTCGCGCTCAGAGTAGCCGGCCGCGGCTTCGCCGGCGTGGCGCACGGCGCCGGGTTCGTCGAGCTCATCGGCGCGGTGCTGGCCATCCTGGCCAGTGGCCTGAAGCACGGTTGGACGGTCTCGGCGATCGCCATCGGCCGCTTCGCGCTCAAGGCTCAAAGCGCCGTGACCAGGCTCTACGTGCTGGCGCTCAGCGCGCTGGGAAGGCTGCTGCTCAAGCTGCAGAGCGCCGTAATGCGGGCGTGGGCGTTCCTGGCCATACTCATCGGCCGCTTCGTGCTGTTCCTCAGCCGGGTCCTGGCGCGCGTCGGCGCGTGGATCGGCTCCGGTTTCCGGCGGCGGCCGCGCACCGAGGTGCTCGGCGTCGCGCTCGCCGCGCTCGTCCTGGCCGGCGCCGGTGGGCTGGCGCGTGCCGCGACCACCTACGTGGTGCTGCAGGACGCCTCCGGCGGTGAGGCCTCCCGGCTCGAGGCTGCCAACAAGATGGTGCTGTCCTGGGCCGATCCTTCGCCGCAGCTCGCGCTGCTGGAGCGCCACGACCGGCTGATCGTGATCCCCGTGCGGGCGCCCGGCGCGCTCGACACCGTCTACGCCGCGCTGTTCAACGCCGCATACCCCGGCAGCCAGCTCGACCGCTTCGCGTTCTTCGCCGAGCTGCGCAGCGTGCTGCCGGACGCGGTCGACGAGGGCTGGGGCACCGGCCTCAGCGAGGCGCTGCGCACGGCGGTGTTCTACCTGCGCGACGCGCCGCCCGAGCACGAGCGCGTGCTGGTGGTGTTCGGCAACGGTGAGGACCACTC
>CAZQVC010000190.1:0-3321 GCA_964596625.1 uncultured bacterium
CACCGCGCTGCAGTGGTACGCGCGTCGCAAGTGGGTGATCCATGAGGAGTGAGCCGTGAACCGCTCCAGTCGCTCGGCTACCGTGACCGCCCACCTACTGCTGGGCGTCGGCGCGGTGCTGATGCTGGTGCCGCTGATCTGGACGCTGTCGACCTCGCTGAAGACCCCGGGGTCGGAGTTCAGCATCCCGGTGCGTTGGATCCCGGAGACCTGGCACTTCGAGAACTACCTCGAGGTCGCGCGCCGCGTGCCGCTGCCGCGTTGGTTCTTCAACTCGCTGGTGGTCGCGCTGGCGGCCACGGCGGGTCAGATGCTCACCGGCTCGATGGCCGGTTACGCCTTCGCCCGCCTGCGCTTCCGCGGCCGCGACACGACCTTCCTGCTGTTCCTCGCGACGATGATGATCCCACCGCAGGTCACGATCATCCCACTGTTCATCATCGTGCGGGCCTTCGGCTGGTACGACACCTACCCCGGCCTCATCGTGCCGGGACTGTTCGGCGCCTTCAGCGTGTTCATCATGCGGCAGTTCTTCCTCACCATCCCAGACGAGCTGGAGGACGCCGCCAGGATCGACGGCGCGAACCACTGGCAGATCTACTGGCGGGTGATGTTGCCGCTCTCCGGCCCGGCGCTCGCGACGCTCGGCACGTTCACCTTCATGTCGTTCTGGAACTCGTTCCTCTACCCGCTGGTGATCACCCGCACCGAGCAGATGCGCACGCTGCCGGTGGGCTTGAGCGTCTTCCGCAACACGTTCACGACCGAGTGGACGCTGCTCACTGCCGGGCTCATCATGAGCCTGATCCCCGTGGTCATCGCGTTCCTCCTCGGCCAGCGCTACTTCGTGCGCGGCATCACGATGACCGGGATCAAGTAACAGCCGCACCTTGACCTGCGCCTGAACACTCGTTTAGTCTACTGACCATGTGTTCAGCCAGCGCGGGAGAAGCCGGCGACCTCACCGCCAGGGCGCGTATCCGCAACGCCGCCCTCGAGCTGTTCGGTCGCGACGGCGTTGCCGCGACCTCGCTCAGGTCGGTGGCGGAGGCCGCCGGCGTCAGCCCCGGACTCGTCGTCCACCACTTCGGCAGCAAGGACGGCCTGCGCCGTGCCTGCGACAGCTACGTGCTCGACGACCTGATGAGGAAGAACGAGGAGCTGGCCGGCAGCGACCTGGTGGGCACCATGCGGCAGTGGCTGGAACAGCCGGAGCGGTTCAGGCCGGCCCTCGATTACCTGACGAGGCTGATCGTCGACGGCACGTCGGCGGGCCACGAGCTATTCGACAGCGTCGTCGCCAGCACCGAGCGGATGATCGAAGAGGGAGCCGCAGCCAACACCATGAACCGCTCCACCGACGCCCGGATGCAGGCCGTGCTCGTAGCGGCGTTCGCGTTGGTCCCCCTCTTGCTGGAGCGGCACATAGGCCGGGTGCTCGGCACCGACGGCCTCGACGCCGCGGCGCTCAAGCGCATGACGGTGCCGACGCTGGAGCTGCTGACGCACGGGCTCTACGCCGACGACACCTACCTGCGTGCCGCGAAGGCGGCGTTGGGGGAGGAACCGTGAGCGACCGGCCAGCAAGAGGCGTGCGGGAGAGGGGTTCAGCCAACGTGCCAGTGCGGACTAGCGGGCTGAGCAAGCGCTACGGCGAGGTGGTAGCCCTCAACGCCCTCGACCTCGAGCTGAGTCGCGGCGAGATCTTCGGGTTGATCGGTCCCAACGGCGCAGGTAAGACCACGACGATGAGGCTGCTGCTCGACGTGATCCGGCCCAGCGCCGGCAGCGTGGAGGTGCTGGGGAGCGACCCGAGAAGCGGAGGCGCCCAGCTGCGGCGGCGGATCGGTTACCTGCCCGGCGAGCTGCGCCTCGACGAGCGCGTAACGGCGCGCGAGCTGCTCGCGCACTTCGCGCGCATCAGCGGGCCGGTGGCACCGGGCGCCATCGAGGCGCTGGCCGAGCGCTTCGGACTGGAGCTCTCGCGGCCAGTCGGCAAGTTGTCGAAGGGCAACAAGCAGAAGGTGGGGCTGATACAGGCGTTCATGCACCGACCGGAGCTACTGGTGCTCGACGAGCCCACCAGCGGCCTCGATCCGCTGGTGCAGCAGGAGTTCATGGAGCTGGTGCACGAGGCCAGCGCGAACGGTCAGACGGTCCTGCTCTCCTCCCACGTGCTCAGCGAGATCGAGCGCGCGGCCCACCGCGTGGGCGTGCTCCACCGCGGCGAGCTGGTGCGTGTCGGCGCGCTGGCCGACATGCGCCTCGACCGGCGGCGACACGTCAAGGCGACCGTTACGGCGAGCGAAGCCGAGGTGGAGGAGCGCATGAAGTCAGTGCCAACCAGCGATCTCGCGCTCGAGACGCGCGTCGAGCGTGGCGTGCCGACGGTGCGCCTCACGGCGACCACGGACGACGTCGACGCGCTGGTCAAGCTGCTGGCCCGCTACGAAGTACGCGACCTCATCGTGTCTGAGCCGGTCCTCGAGGACACGGTCCTCGAGCTCTACCGGGACGCATGAGCCGCGCCGTGCTGCCGCTCTTCCGCAAGGCCATGCGCGACTCGCGCGGCGGGCTGCTCGGCTGGTCGTTGGGCCACGTCGGCGCGATACTCCTCTACCTGCCGTTCTACCCGTCGATCGGCGGCAACCAAGAGATGCAGTCGTTCTTCACCGACTTCCCACCGGAGGTCGTCACGCTCTTCGGGCTCGACCAGCTCTACAGCGGGCCGGCCTACACGCAAGCGACCTACTTCGGCCTCACCGCGTTCCTGTTGTTGGCCATCGCGGCCGTCTCCTGGGGCGCCGGGGCCATAGCCGGTGACGAGGAGTCGGGCGGTCTCGAGCTCACCCTCGCCCACAGCGTCGGCCGCGCACAGGTGCTGCTGGAGCGCGTCCTCGCGCTGTTCGCGCGGGTCCTGCTGGTCGCCGGCGTCGCCGCGCTCACCATCTGGCTGATCGACGACTACGCCGGGCTCGGACTCGAAGCGCTCAACCTGTTGGCCGCAACGGCTGCACTGGTGGGACTCTCCACGCTGGTCGGGTCGGCGTCGCTCGCGGCCGGCGCCGCCTCGGGCAGACGCGTCGTGGCCACCAGCGTCGGCGCGGGAGTGGCGGTCCTCGCCTACGTGCTGGACGCCGTCTCGAAGACGGCCGACCTGCCGTGGCTGGGGACGCTCTCGCCGTACCACTGGGCGTTCGGCGCCTCGCCGATCACCGACGGCTTCGACTGGTCTGGCCTGGCGCTGCTGCTCGGCACGTCGGCGGCCCTGGTGATCGTGGCACTGCTCATCTTCCGCAGCAGGGACGTCGGGACCTGAGC
>CAZQVC010000191.1:0-3294 GCA_964596625.1 uncultured bacterium
ATGCGGCCGGTTTCCCGGAACCCGGCTCGCAGGTACACGATCTCCGGGCTGCCTTCGCCCGGAACGTATGACACCTGAAGCGTCTTGAACCCGCCTTTGCGGCGGACGTGGTCGATGATGAGTCGAAGGGCAGCTGTGCCCACACCCTGACCCTGATAGCGCTCGTCGATCATGAACCGCCATATCCAGATCTCCGGGTCGCTGGGCGGCTCCGCAGCCAGGCTGTCGTCGGACAGCATCACGAACCCGACGGGCGTGTCGTGCTGGTAGATGGCCCTGTACCAGGCGATATCCGTGAACAGCGCCTGCGCCAACGAGACGGCGTTCGACGCGACGAAGCGCTCCTGATCCCGCGAGACCTTGAGTCTCACCACGGCCATCACCGTTTCGCTCGTGATCTCCTGCAGGCTTACGCTCGCCGAACCGGACGTTTGCATCGATGGATATTAGCGGATGGTGGACCGATGAGCGGCGAGGAGTCACCTCCTCGCCGCCACAGCAGCTACACCTGATTGCTTCCGGGCGACCAGCATGACGCCCTAGACCTCTATCCGGTCACCGCCAACGCGAAACCGCGAGACTCAGTGCCCACCACCCGGCGCGCCCGGGCCGGCCTTGGCTTCGTCGCTGATGTCGCGCCACGAGACGCTGCCCACCGAGACGATGTTGAGCGGGTTGAGGGCGGGGTCCATCAGCACGGTTCCCGCGGCTCCGTAGGTGCCTTCCGGTCCGAGGTCCGTCGGGGGCTCCGTGGCCGGGCCGGAGGCTTCGCCGACCACGATGCGCATGACCATGCCGTAGCTCTCGTGCGGTCCGCACCACACGTCGTACACGCCGGGCACGGTGAAGGTGTACTCCCAGGTCTGGCCCACGGGGATCATCGGGGAGGAGAACGGCTCCACGCCGTCGGGTACGCGCTGCGGCTTGCCCTGCAGCGGGTGGTAGGCGGTCACGGTGTGGTGTGGCGAGGAGGCCACGAACGTGATCGTGTCGCCCGGCTCGATGAACAGCCCGGCTGGCTCGAAGTAGAACTGCGGGATCGGCGAACCCTCGACCGGCTCGATCACGAGGTCGACCTCGTGCGTGGTCTGGGCGATCGCCGCGCTGCTCAGCAGGGCGACGAGCAGTGCGGTGGCGAGGACGGTTGCGGGCTTCTTCATCTGCGCTCCTTCTCTCTTCCCGTGGTGGGACCGTCAGGAGCGAAGGTCTCCTCGCAGGCTGCGAGGTGTGCGTGAAGCTCGCGGTAGTCCGCAAGTCGTGTAGTGCTACCGCTCGCGACGTCGTAGACGTCGATGGAGCGCTTCCCCCCGCGCACGGCCACGCGCACGATGAAGCTCCCGAGGAGCCTCTCTCCTGACATGGCCGACCATAGGAAGCCGCCGTTCCGTGGCCGTTCCACGGCTCAGGCCGAGGGCCGCGCCGGCGCTTCGCCTCCCAACAAGCCCAGCTCCTGCTTCGCGACCTGGAACAGGCGAGCAGCCGAGACCGGCTCGGTCGCCTCGCTCGCGGCGCCCGCCCGCGCGATGACGGCTTCCGCCTCTACCCGCAGCGGCTCGTGGTTGCCCGCCGCGGCTCCCGCGACCGTACGCGCCAGGTCGGCGGCGTCCTGGAACTTCCCGTCTCGCTTGCGGAGGATCGCGACGGTCAGCAGGGAGCTGAGGATGTCGACCCGCGAGTCGATGTCGAGCGCAGTCTCCAGCGCGAGCCGCGCCTGCTCCCTGGCCTGGCGCTCGAGCCCGGAGGACGACAGCACGCGCGCCAGCCGGCTCCTGGTGTGTGCCACGCCGGCGCGCTCGTCGACCTCGAGGTAGATGTTCAGCGCGTCGTCGAGGTGAGCCCTGGCCTCGCCGAGCTGGCCCCTCTCGGCGGCGAGGCGGCCCAGGTTGTGAAGGACGGCCGCCATGCCCGACACGTCGCCGATCTCGCGCCTGAGCGCCAGGCTCTTCTCGAAGCGAGCGTGGGCGCCGTCGAGGTCGCCGCGGGCCTCGTGGAGGGAGCCGAGGTTGTTGTGCAGCACGGCTTCCCGCAGCTTGTAGCCCAGCTCGGCAGCCATCTCCGCTGCCTCCTCCCACAGGCGCTCGGCGCCATCGAAGTCGTGTGCGTCGTAGCGGCAGGCGCCGAGGTTGATGAGCGCGCCGTTGATGCCCGCCAGGTTGCCGAGCTGCCGGAACGCCCGGAGGCTGGCGCGGTAGTGCTCCTCGGCGGTGGGGATGTCGCCCTCGGTGTAGGAGATGAGCATGGCCAGGCCGTTGTGCGCGGAGGCTTGGAGGTAGATGTCGCCCTCTGCCTTGGCGACCTCGAGCACTTGGCTGAAGCACGCCTCGGCAGCGGCGTAGGCGGAGAGGCGCATGTGGCCCACCCCCAGGCTCTGCCGCGCGCGCGCGACGTCGAGCGGTCCGCCCACCTGCTCGAGCACGCTCAGCGCCTCGGCCGCCAACTCCTGCGAGTGCGGCAGGTTGCCACGGTGCCGCTCGTGGTCGGCCTGGTGCAGCAGCAGCCTCGCAGCGACACGGCGAGTCTCGGCGTCCGGAGCCCCGTCGAGCGCTCTGCTCGCGCGGGCGTACATCTCGGTGGCGGTCTCGAACCTCGCGCGGTAGTAGAAGTAGTTGTCGAAGGCCTCCCTGGCGGCGTCCAAGGCCGCCACGTCGGCGTTGTCCACGGCGGTCTCCCAGGCCTTCATGACGTTGTCGAGGTCGACCTGCACCCGCTCGAGCCCCGCCTTGACCTCCTTGCCCGTGAGGTCCGTCGTGATGCGCTCGAGGAGCGAGCAGAAGTAACGCGAGTGGACCGCGTGCGCGGCTCTCAGTTCGTCCTCGGAGATCTGCTGGAGCGCGTACTGCCGCACGAGCTGGTGAAGCGCGAAGCGTCCTGGCGCCGTGCGCCTCATGAGCTTGAGGTCGGTGAGCCGCAGGAGATCGGCCAGGCTGGTGCCGGTGACGGCTTGGGCCGCCTCGAGATCGAAGCCGCCCTCGAAGACCGCGAGCTTCGGCAAGGCGCTGCGCTCCTGATCACCCAGCCGTTCCCAGACGTGGTCGAACACCGACCAGAGGCTCCGGTGGCGGGGCGGCACGTCGCGGCTCTGCGAGGTGAGGATCTGGGGTTCGTGGGCCAGTTGGTCGAGGAGCTCGGGCGGCGAGAGGACGCGGCTCCAGCTGGCGGCTAGTTCGATGGCCAGCGGCAGGCCCTCCAGGCGCCGGCAAATCTCCGCTATCGCCTCGAGGTCGGCATCTTCGGGCGCGAACCAGGGCGCGATCCTCGCCGCGTGCTGCGTGAAGAGCTCGACCGCCTCGAAGG
>CAZQVC010000192.1:0-3209 GCA_964596625.1 uncultured bacterium
CCCGGCATGCCGTTCTTCTGGGAGCTCGCGACCCTCATCGTGATCATGCTGCTGGGCCACTGGCTCGAGATGGAGAGCGTGCAGGGCGCGTCGCGAGCGCTCCAGGAGCTCGCCTCGCTGGTGCCGCACACCGCTCACCTCGTGACGGCCGATGGCATCGAGGACGTGCCGGTCTCGTCGTTGGCGGTCGGCGATCACGTGCTGGTTCGCCCGGGGGAGCAGCTCTCGGCCGACGGTCGCGTCGTGGAGGGACGCAGCAGCGTCAACGAAGCGTTCCTCACGGGCGAGTCGCGGCCCGTCGCGAAGGGGCCGTCCGACGAGGTCGTCGCCGGCTCCGTCAACGGCGAGGGCGCGCTGACCGTGGCTGTCACACGCACCGGCGGCGAGACGACGCTCTCCCAGATACAACGCCTGGTGGAGGAGGCCCAGGCCTCGCGCGGCCGCTTCCAGAACCTCGCCGATCGCGCCGCCGGCTGGCTCTTCTACGTCGCGGTCGCCGTCGCGGCCGTCACCTTCGTGGCGTGGCTGCTGGCGACCGACCTCGAGCAGGCCATCACCCGCACCGTCACCGTGCTCGTCATCGCCTGCCCGCACGCCCTCGGACTGGCGATCCCGCTCGTGACCGTCAACGCCACCGGGCTCGCTGCGCGCCACGGGATCCTGGTGCGCAACCGCGAGGCCTTCGAGCGCGCCCGCGAGGTCGACGTGGCCGCGTTCGACAAGACCGGCACGCTGACCGAGGGGGAGTTCGCGGTGCGCGAGGTCTACGTCGCCGATCGCACCGAGACCGGCGAGGCGCTGTCGGCCGAGGAGGCGCTGAGCGTCATGGCGACCCTCGAGACCCGCAGCGAGCACCCGCTGGCCGCGGCCGTCGTCGAGGAGGCCCGCCGCCGCGCCGTGCCGCTCACCGAGGCGCGCGACTTCGAGGTCGTCGCGGGTCAGGGCGTGAGGGGCGCCGTCGACGGCGTGAGCTACGCGGTGGGCCGGCCAGAGTGGATCGCGGAGCAGGGCCTCGAGTTCCCCCCGGCGCTGCGGCGCGGGCTCGAGCAGGGCGAGTCGCGCGGCGAGAGCGTGATCGCGCTGATGGACGAGCAGCGTGCGCTGGCCCTGGTGTCGCTGGCTGACAAGGTGCGGCAGAGCGCCAGGGCCGCGGTTCGGGCGCTCGCCGCGAGCGGGGTGGAGAGCGTGATGATCACCGGCGACGCCGAGGCGGTCGCCAGGACCGTGGCCGAGGAGCTGGGCATCGCTCGCTACTTCGCCCGGGTGCTGCCACAGCAGAAGGCGGCCAAGGTCCGCGAGCTGAAGGAGACCGGCCACGTCGCGTTCGTCGGGGACGGCATCAACGACGCCCCCGCGCTGCTCGAGGCCGACCTGGGCATCGCGATCGGCGCCGGCACCAACGTGGCCATCGAGTCCGCCGACCTGGTGCTGGTCGAGAACGACCCGCTCGACGTGCTCGCAGCGCTGAGGCTCTCCCAGGCGACGTACCGGAAGATGATCCAGAACCTCTGGTGGGCAGCGGGCTACAACATCGTCGCACTGCCACTTGCCGCGGGCGCGCTGGCCTGGGCGGGCGTCCTGCTCTCCCCCGCCGTCGGCGCCATCTTGATGACCGTGTCGACTGTGGTGGTGGCGGTGAACGCGTCCTCGCTGCGCCGCCTCGACCTGGGCGAGGCGCCCGCCGGCGGGGAGCGACCTCCGGCAGCGGCGCCGAGCGCGGCCAGCTAGGCTGGCGCCGTGAGGCTCCTCGTCACCGGCGCGTCCGGCTTCGTCGGCACCCACCTGGTGCGTCGCCTGCTGGCCGACGGCCATGAGGTCGTGGGGCTGTCGCGCGAGGGCGGCGCACCCCGAGACGGCCTCACCTGGCTCGAGGGCGACGTCGTCAGCGGCGCCGGCCTTGGCGAGGCGGTGAGGGGCGTCGACGGCGTGATCCACCTCGTCGGCATCATCAGGGAGCGCGGCTCGCAGACGTTCGAGCGCGTGCACGTCGAGGGGACGCGCAACGTGCTGGCCGCGGCCGGCGAGGCCGGCGTCGGGCGTTACCTGCACATGAGCGCCCTCGGCGCCGACCGCGCGTCGGCGAGCGGCTACGCCAGGACCAAGGCTCGAGCCGAGGAGCTGGTGCGCGACTCAGGTCTGGCCTGGACGATCTTCCGGCCCGACATGATCCTCGGCGTCGGCGACGACTTCTTCAGCCACAAGCTGCGCGACCTGGTCACCAAGCCGCCGGTGGTCCCCGTCGTCGGCTCGGGCGACTTCCCGTTCCGCCCCATCACCGCGCGCGACCTCGCGGAGGCCTTCAGCAAGGCGCTTCGGACCCCGGCCGCGGTGCAGCGGACCTTCGACCTGGTGGGGCCGCGCGAGTACACGCTGCGGGAACTCCAGGCGATGGTCAAAGGCGCGTTGGGCGTGCGCAAGCCGCTGGTCGGCGTGCCGCTGCCGTTGATGCGGCTCGGCACGGCCCTCTTCAGCCTGCTCCCCGACCCTCCCATCACGCGCGACGAGCTGGAGATGCTGCTGGCGGCGTCTCCCAGCGATCCCTCGCCGGCGGTCGAGGCCCTCGGCCTCGAGCTACAGCCGATCGAGGACCACCTGGCCGAGGTTCTCGCCAACGCTTAGTGGCCCGACCTCAGCGCCTCCGGCAGCAGCTCCCCGTGAGCCTCGATCAGGTCGTCCACCAGCGAGTGGATCTGCTGCAGGTCGAGCTGGGCTGCGGTGTGCGGGTCGAGCATCGCCGCGTGGTAGACGTGCTCGCGCTTGCCGGAGAGCGCCGCCTCGACCGTCAGCGCCTGAACGTTGACGTTGGTCATCATCAAGGCGGCGAGCTGCGGCGGGAGGCTCCCTATCCTGGTCGGCTGCACGCCGTTGGCGTCCACCAGGCACGGCACCTCGACGCAGCAGCCTTCCGGCAGGTTCTCGATGATGCCGCGGTTGGCGACGTTGCCGTAGACCACGCGCGGTTGACCGGTGACGACGCTGTGGATGATCCGACTGCCGTACTCCTCGCTGCGCTCCACGGCGAGCGGCGCGTCGTCGTCCTCGAGCTGCCGCTTGAGGGCTCCCCAGCCGTCGATCTGCCGCTGGCAGCGGGCCAGGTACTCGTCGAGGGGGATGTTGAACTCCTCGATGAGGTCGGGTCTGCCCTCCTTGATGAACCACGGCACGTACTCGGCGAAGTGCTCGCTCGACTCGGTCACGAAGTAGCCGAG
>CAZQVC010000193.1:0-3170 GCA_964596625.1 uncultured bacterium
TGGTGGCCGACCGCTCGACGCTCACCGGGCAGCACCTGGCCGAGTACGTCGGGGGTTGAGATCCGGCGACCCTTGCGCTCGGTCCGCGTTCGGCGTGGCCTGCCGCGCCAGGGGGTTCCCTCCTGCGCCAGGGGTGGTCGGCGGCGGGCATAATGCACCATGTCCGACCAGAGCGAGTTCGAACAAGACGCGCCCGACGAAGACACGTTCGACCAGTGGGACGACCTCTTCCTCAGCGGGGGCTTCGCGCCGCGGAGCGTCTTGTTGGCGGGTCTGTCTTTCGAGCAGACAGCGATGGTGCCGGAGGGAGCGCCGCACAGCATCTACCAGGAGCTGTGGCACGCCGCCACCGTGCTGCGGATGTCGCTCGACCAGGGCCGCGTCGCGCTGGGCGGCTGGCCGCTGGCGCAACACTTCCCGGCGCGAGCCGAGCCTCGAGACGCGCAGGAGTGGGAGGAGCTGGTGAGCGGCTTCCTCGCGGCCAGCGCCGAGGCCGTCGCGCGCAGCAAGGAGCCGGGCTGGTTGGAGTCGCCCGACCCCGGCTTCGAGCAGTACGACCTCACCTGGCGTGACGCCCTCGAGTTCCTCGCCGTGCACACGGCGTACCACATGGGCAGGATCGTCCTGCTGCGTCAGCTCATCGGGGCGTGGCCGCCGGGACGCGCGGCGGCGACCTGAGCAGCAGGGTCACGCCCTTGGCGCGCCGGGCAACTCATCGCTGGCCCGCGGCCCGGCTTAGCTGCTTCAGGTGCGCCGCAACCAGTGCAGCATCTCGCGCCAACTCGGCTCCTTGCCGGTCATCAGGATGCCGAGCGAGAAGATCCTGCCGGCGGCGTAGCGGGCCAGCACCACGCCAACGACGAGCAACGCTAGCGACACGAGGGCTTCGACGATGCCGGCGTCACCGCTGAGGAAGCGCACCGGCATCGCGCTGGGGCTCGTGAGCGGCAGGTAGCTGAGGACGCGGAAGAGCACGTTGCCGGTGTCGCCGATTAGGCCGAGGAAACCCAACCCGACGAACAGGCCTGGCAGCATGATGATGCCACTGCGCTGACTTGTCGCCGGGTCGTCGATCGTCGCAGCGACGGCGGCGAACAGCGTGAAGTAGAGCGCAGCGCCAAGGACGGCGAAGGCGAGGGTCACCAGCACCACGCCGGGCGTCGTCGCGACCGCTGGCAGTGACGGCAACGGATCGCCGCGCACCAGCGACGGCACCACGGCCGCCAAGGCGATGCCGAGGCCGATCGCCAGCATGTTGACGATCACGTACAGGCCGGTTCCGAGCACCTTCCCGTCGATCCACGACTGCGGGGAGATGGCGCTGATGATCTGCTCGGTCACGCGCTGGGACTTCTCGCCCGTGATGGCCGTGAACAGCAGGCCGGTGCCGGTGAAGATCGCGAACAGCATGATGCCGACGATCGCGGCGACCGGTCCGCTGCCGGAAGTCGGCGCGGTGCCCTCCACCGCGACGCGCAGGTCAACCGGCTCCACCAGGGCGGCGAACTGCTCCGGTGACACGCCGCTCGCCTCGAGGCGGCTCTCCAACGCGGCCTGGCTCAGCGCCTCGCTCAGCTCCGCGGTCCAGCCCGCCTCCCGGCTCACGACAAGGTCGGCAGTGCGGGCGCTCGACGGTTCCAAGATCCCGTCGACCTCGCCGTCGCTCAGCGCCGCCGCGGCGGCCGCATCGTCCAGCTCGACGAACGCGAAGCGGCTGACGTTCTCCAGGCCGGACCCCGGCGGCACGGCCACGGTGACGACGCGCGCGGCGTCGCGGCTGGTGAGAAAGTCGATGACCAGCGGCACGCCGGCTCCCAAGGCGGCGACCACTAAAACGGTGGTGAGCAGCTCGCGCGGGCGCAGGAAGCGCTTGAACTCCCAGGCGGTGACCCTTCGTACGGCCGGCCATTGGTTCATGTGGCATCAGCCTCCACTTTGCCGGAGGGCTCGTCGTCGAGGGAGTCGTCCTCGAGCTCGAGCCCCCGGTCGCTGACGGCCGCCACGTAGATCTCGCGCAACGACGGCGTGTCGGTGGCGATGTCGATGACGTCAACTGCCGAGCCCAGCGCGGCGATCACGGAGCTCAACGAGGCGTCCTGAGCCAACGCCAGGCGCGCGGTAGAGGCCGTGCTCGACAACACCCGCTCCACGCCGGAGAGCTCGGCGAGCCGAGTGACATCGACCTCGCGCGCCACGGTCACGTCGAGGCGCCGCCCCATGCCGGAAGAGGCGCGGATCTCGGCCATCGAGCCGCGGAGGATCGCTCTGCCCCGGTGCATGAGCAGCACGTAGTCGGCCAGCGACTCGACGAGGTCCATGTGGTGGGCGCTCAGCACGATCGTCATGCCGCCGTCGCGAAGGTCGCGGATCATCTCGCTCACGAGGTCCTGGTTGACCGGATCGAAGCCGGAGAACGGCTCGTCCAGAACGGCCAGCACGGGTTGGTGGAGCACGCTGGCGATGAACTGCACCTTCTGCTGGTTCCCCTTCGAGAGCGCGCTTACCTTGTCGTTCGCCCGCTCGTCGAGCTCGAAGCGCGCCAGCCACTCGCGGGCGCGAGCTTGGGCGGTGGCGGGCTCGACGCCTCTCAGCGACGCGAAGTAGGTGAGCGTGGGCATGACCCTCTGGTCGGGGTAGAGTCCGCGCTCCTCAGGCAGGTACCCAAGGCGGGACGGCTCGAGGCGCCGGGCGGCTCGCACGCCCGCTTTGTTCCTCACGCCGCGGCCGGCCTCGGCCTCTCCTGCGCCGTCGCCAGACTCGGCTTCGAACGCGAGGGTCCCGGAGTCGGGCTGAGTAATGCCGGCGACCATGCGGACCGTGGTCGACTTTCCGGCTCCGTTGGGACCGAGCAGCGCGAAGATCTCGCCCCTGCGAACCTCGAAGCTCAGCTCGTCAACCGCGAGCACGGTGGAGAAGCGCTTGCTCACGCGGTCGACGGAGAGAATGGGAGCGGAACTCACGGTGGCGATGGTAACCGTGCCGCTAACGCTCGGCGTGAGCGCGCGCGACCCGCCTCGGCGCCGGGACGGTCGTCCCTGTACTTACACTCATGGACCCCAGTTAGGTTGTTCTCATCACGCGCCCTGGGAGACGGGCGCGAATCGAGTGGAGGTCTCGATGAGAAGAGCACTTGCAGTGGCTTTCCTACCCCTTCTGGCGTTCCTGGTCGC
>CAZQVC010000194.1:0-3152 GCA_964596625.1 uncultured bacterium
GCGAACACGTTGGCTATCGCCGGATCGAGGATCACGAAGCTCACCTCGCTGAACGGGGCGCCCTGCTCGATCGCCTCTCGCAGAGCCGCGAACGCGACGCGGGTCGCGACGTCGAGCGGCACGCCGTACGACCCGGTGCCGAGCGCGGTCACCGCCAGCGAGCGGGCGCCAAGCTGGGCGGACACGGCGAACGCCGATCGGTAAGCGCGCTCCAGCACGTCCACCTCGCCGGAGTTTCCGCCCTGCCAAGGCATCGCGGCGGTGTGCACCACGTAGCGGGCCGGCAACCGGAAGCCGGGGGTGAACACGGCCTGGCCGTACTCCAGACCGCCGATCTGCCGGACGGCCTGGGTCAGCGCGGGCCCGGCGCGGCGGTGAACGGCGCCGTCGACGCCGGCGTTGCCGAACAGCCTGCGGTTGGTCGAGTTCACCAGGACATCGACGGGTTGCGCGGTGATGTCGGCGAGCAGTACCCGCACGCTCACCGGGCCGTGGCGGCCGTCGAGGCGCACCTGCGCCAGTGGACCTCTGCCGGATGTCGCGGTCGGTCCCGCCGGGCCGGCTGGTCCAGCTGCAGGCTGCGCCCCTGCCACACCGGAGGCCCACGCCCCGCCCGCACGCTCGATGGCCTGAAGCTTCAAGGCGTGGAGCTCCCGCTCGTGCGCGTACTGCCGCGACCGCTTCTGGTCGCTCACGCCGAAGGCCCTGTCGCGGGCCTTGCGCTCGGTGAAGCGCGCAGCCATAGCAGCGTCCCTGGCCTTCTCGAACTCGCGCAGGCGTGCCAGCTCGCGCTGCTCGGCGCGGCGCTCCTCACCCTCCGGCAGACGCTCGATCGCGGCCTGTAGCTCTCCCAGCAGGCGAGCGCTGTCGGCCGCTTGCCCCGACCGCAAGGCGTCGGAGAGGCGGAGCTTCAAGCCGGCGATCTGCGCCAACGAGGCCTGCACGGTGACCGCTGGGTCGGTAGGCAGGGCCTCGAACTCGGTGGCAGTCACGGCCGGGAGGTCGAGCTTCAGCGTCGTGCGGTCCTCTGCGCCCGTGAGCGTGTCGGACCAGGCCAGCGTGAGCTCAGGCGCGGGGGCGCCGGCGTCGAACGTCGCGGTGAGCACGATGTCGCGGTCCAAGCCGCCGACGAGGTCGGGCAGCCTCACGCCGCGGCCCGCGGCCGGTAGCTGGCCGGCCACCGCCGAGGCCAGCGTCATGCCGGCCGACGGCTCGAGCCGCACGTTCCTGCCCCGCAGCGCGCTGAGCCCTGAGAGCTCCTGCTGGAACGCCTCCCCCACCTGGGAGGCGTCTTCTACGAAGACGTAGTTGCCGTTGCCTGCGTCGGCCAGGGCGCGCATGAGGTTCTCGTCGTAGTGCCGGCCGAAGCCCATGCCGGTGGTGGTGACGCCATGCGCCGTCGCCTGAGCCACGTCGGCGGCGATGCTCGGCGCGTCGGAGATGCCGACGTTCGCGCCCCCGTCGCTCAGCACGACCACGCGGGCGGCGGCGTCGGGTTGCGGGCAGGCCATCACCTGGCTGAGGCCTTCGGCCCAGCCGGCGTAGAGCGCCGTCGATCCGCGGGTCTGGATGGCCTTCACCGCCGCCAGCAGCGCCGAGCGGTCGCGGCCTGAGGCGGTCAGCGGCACGATCACCTCGACGGTGCTGTCGAACGCCACGACCGAGACCCAGTCGTCCGGCAGCAGCATCTCTATCGCCGCGCAGGTGGCGGCCTTGGCGGCCTCGAGGGGCTGCCCACTCATCGAGCCGGAGCGATCGACCACCAGGGCGAGAGCCAGCGGTTTGCGGTCGACGTCGAGGCTGGGCAGGTCGACGCCGAGGCTCACCAGGAGGTCGAGACGCCCTCCGTCTTTCGGGTATCCCGGCTTCGCCGGCACGACCTTGAGGCGCGGAGTGGGGAGGGCGGAAGGTGTTGATGCTTGGGCGGTCTTGGGGTCGTGTGCGGGCATAGGTTCTCCTCTCGGCTCCGGTACGGGCTGACCGGGCCGCTGGTTCGGGGCTGGGCGTCCAAGTGGCTGGGCTGCAGGGCGTGGCTGAGATGGGCTCGCGCCTCTCGCCAGCGCCTGGGTGGGTGTGTGGCTACGCGGGAGTCATGGCTTCCCCCGCTGCTTCTGCTCCAGGTAGAGGAGCGTGACCTTGATCAGTTGGGCCAGCTCGGCGTCACCGAGCCGCGTGTCGGGCAGGCGGAAGTCGTCGCGGACCATCAGCTCGAGGCCGTCCATGATCGTCACGTGGCTCCAGGTGCTGTCATGGAAGGGGTTGGCGGCGAACTGCGGTGCCGCGGCGGGGGCCGTGGGGACGCCGGCTTGCGGGGAGCGGTCAGCCGGCAAGCCGGCCGGGTGCCAGAAGAGCCCGGTAGAGCCGGTCTCTTGTGCGCGGCTGGACGCCGCGGAGGCGGTGGGTGTCCGCGCGGCGGCAAGCGCCGACGAGTCCACGCCGGGTCGGTTGCCTTCGGCGGTCGCCGGAGGGACGAGGCCGGCGCGTTCGCGAACCCGCCGGAGGAACTCGGCGCGCTCGCCGCTCGGCGCCTGCTTCGGCACGAGCTCGATCTGCACGCCGCCGGTCACCAGGCCGACGAGCTCCTCGTCGCTGCGTTCCGCCATGACCTGGCCGACGACGGCTGCGGTGAACCCTTCCGCCAGCAGGCGCCTCACCACCAGTAGCTGCAGCAGGTGCCGGTAGAGGTAGCGCGCCTCGCGGCCCTCCTTGAGCGGCTCGTCGAGCAGGCCCTGGGTGGCGTAGTGCCGCACCAGGCGCTGGTTCACCGGCTCGGCGGCGCGCTTGCCGGCGTCTTTGGGGAGGAGGTGGGGCAAGAGCCGGTTGGCCTGATCGACGAACTCGTCGAGTGACCAGGCGCCTTCGCGGAGAGATGGGAGGTCTACGCTCATCTGACCGCACTCTAGTGCTTCCAAGAATAAATGTCAATGACAACAGAAGTTGTAATAGCCTCACTCGAACTCCTGCGGCCTGCTCAGGGCCCGCTGCGCGGCGTCGAGCTCGAGGTGTGCCGCCAGGCTCTCGAAGTCGTCGAAGGTGAGCGTGGCGTGTCCCTTGAGGTCGACCAGCACGATGCGCCAGCGGTGCTCGTGCACCGCGACCCTGATGACGTAGCCGGCCAACAGCCGAGCACCGCGCATGAGCGACTCTGGCGT
>CAZQVC010000195.1:0-3152 GCA_964596625.1 uncultured bacterium
CCGCGGCCTAGGCCGCCGCGACTCCCAGTTTCCCAGTCAGGCACGGGCTTCCCACAGCTTCAAGACCCCTGCCTTGTGATAAAACAGGGCCAATGGCAAGGATCACGTTGGGCAACCGTGACGGTACGCTGGCCGTCCGCCACGGGCGGGCCGTTCTAGAGGCGCTGGCGGGTGAGTGGCCCGACCTGCACCTGACGATAAGGACCATCCCGCACGCCGACAAGCGAGACTCATCGGCCCTGCTCGACGCCTTGCTGAAGAGCAAGATCGACGTCGCCGTGGTGCAGCTCGACACGCTGCCGTTCGAGCTGCCTGAAGGCGTGAACCTCGCGGCCGTCACGCGCCGCGCCGACGCCCGCAGCGCGCTGGTCGCCAAGGGCCACAAGACCCTAGCCGACATCGGGAGCGGCACCAAGGTCGGGGTCTTCAGCGACCGCGACGCCACCTTCCTCGAAGCCGCCGGCAACGGCTCGGTGGCGGTGCTGCTGGACGACTCGCCGGAGAACGAGCTGAGCCGCCTGGCCGGCGGCGAGCTGGGCGGGGTGCTCCTGCCGGCAGCCACCATGCTGGGCCTGGAGCTGCGCGACCGCATCGACTTCTACCTCGAGATCGACGCCTTCACACCGGCTCCCGGCCAGGGGGCGGTCGGGCTGGTCGTGCGCGACGACGACGACCTCGCCTTCGACACGGTCTACGCGCTGCAGCACCGCCCCAGCTTCGATCGCATCAGGGCCGAACGAGCCTTCGCCGGCGCCCTGGCCGACCGCCCCGTTGGCGCCGTCGCCACGGTCACGGTCGACGGCGAGCTCACGCTGCTCGGCGCGGTGGTCGAGAACGACTCGACGCTGCAGGCGAGCGTGACCGGCGAGGCGCGCGAGGCCGAGGACCTCGGCAAGGAGCTGGCGCAGGACGTGCTGGAGCGCAGCAAGAAGCTCTGAAGACGACGGCCGAGGCGTAGGCTAGCCGCGCTCGCGCCGTTCGACGACCCCGACCCTCTCGGCCCTCAGCCCACGGCCCTGGCGGGCTTGCGGTCCTCCAGGACGCGGTCGGCGATGTGCTGCGGGACGCCGTCGTAGCGGTCGAACTTCAGCGAGTACGCGCCGCGGCCGCCGGTCATCGAGCGCAGGTCGGCGGAGTACGACTGGATCTCCGACATCGGCACGTGCGCCGACACGACGCTCACCGAGCCCTCGCTGTCCATGCCGAGGATGCGGCCGCGCCGGCCGTTGAGGTCGGAGATCACGTCGCCGGTGAAGCGGTCCGGGACCCTCACCTTCACCAGCATCACCGGCTCGAGCAGCGTGGGCTTGGCCTGGAGCATCGCCTCCTTGAAGGCGTGCGCCGCGGCCACCTGGAAGGCGACGTCCTTGGAGTCGACCGGGTGGTCCTTGCCGTCGTAGACGACCGCCTTGACGTCCTGCACGGGGAAGCCGCCGAGCGGGCCGCTGTCGAGGGCGCTCATGACGCCCTTCTCGCAGCTCGTCTGGAACTGGGTGGGGATCGAGCCGCCGACGACGGCCCAGTCGAACTCGAAGCCGCCGCCGCGCGGCAGCGGCTCGACGCGCAGGGCGACCTCGGCGAACTGGCCGGCGCCGCCGGTCTGCTTCTTGTGCCGGTAGCGCGCGTCCCCGGTGCCCTGGATCGTCTCGCGGTAGGCGACCGCGGGGATCTGCGTGTCGACCTCCACGCCGTAGCGGTCCTTCAGCGTGTTCACGGCGATCTCGAGGTGCACGTGACCCATGCCCCACAGCACCGTCTGGTGCGTGTCGGGGTTGCGCTCGAGCTTCAGGCCGGAGTCCGACTCGAGCAGCCGGTGCAGCGCCTCGCCCAGCTTGTCCTCGTCGGGGCGGGCCTTGGGGAAGAGCGCCAGCGCCATGACCGGCGTCGGCACGCGGATGGGCGAGAGGATCAGGTCGTCGCCCGGCGCCGTCAGCGTGTCGCCGGTCGAGAGGTTCTCGGCCTTGGTGACCGCGCCGATCATGCCGGCGGAGAGCTCCTTGACCTCCTGGAGCTCCGAGCCGCGCGGCACGTAGAGGTGCGCGGTCTTGAGGTCCTCGTCGCGGTTGGCGATCCTCACGCTGTCGCCCTGCTTGAGGCTGCCGCCGAGGATGCGCATCATCGAGACCTTGCCCATGTACGGGTCGATCACGGTCTTGAAGACGCGGGCGGTGAACGGCGCATCGCGGCCGAGCACCGGCGGCTCGCCGCGGTCGACGCGCAGCGGCGCGTGGTCCTTCACCTCGCGCACGCCCTCGATGAGGAAGTCGAGCAGGAGGCTGATGCCCATGACCTTGGTGGCCGAGGTGATGAGGACCGGCGTCAGCTCGTTGCGCCTGACGGCCGCGTCGAAGGCGGCCTTCAGCTCCTCCTGCCCCAGCTCCTCGTCCTCGAGGTACTTCATCATCAGCGCGTCGTCGGTCTCGACGATCGCCTCGATCAGCCGCTCGCGGTACTCCTCGGCCAGCCCGCGCACCTCCGCCGGCACCTCGATCTCTTCCGGCTCGCCCGTCGGCCACTCGTACGCCTTCATGCTCAGCAGGTCGACCAGCCCACGGAAGTCCTCGGCCTGGCCGATGGGCACCTGGATCGCCGCGATGTTGCCAGGCAGCGTCGTCTCGATCTCGGTCATGGTGCGGAAGAAGTCGGCGTTCTCGCGGTCGAGCTTGTTGATGACGACGAACGTCGACAGCTCCCGCTCGAAGCTGCTGGTCCAGACGCGCTCGGTGCCGACCGCCACGCCGGAGACCGCCGAGATCACGATCATCGCGGCGTCGGCGGCGGCCAGGCCGCCCCGGATCTCGCTGACGAAGTCGGCGTAGCCCGGCGTGTCGATGAGGTTGAAGTCGTGGCCCTTCCAGCTCAACGGCTGGACCGTCGAGTAGATGGAGATCTTCCGTCGCTTCTCCTCCGGCGCGGTGTCCGAGGCGGTGTTGCCGTCCTCGACGGTGCCGAGCGACTTGATGGCGCCCGCCCTGAAGAGGAGGGCCTCGACCAAAGACGTCTTACCGGCGCCGCTGTGAGACAGGACGGCGACGTTGCGGATCTCTGACATCTCGGGTTCCTTTCACTTGCTCGTACCAGAGGACTGGACGAAGGTGAGCGGCGCTGGCCGAGGCGAACCTTGCGGTTCGAGGATTCTAGCACCGCGGCCC
>CAZQVC010000196.1:0-3104 GCA_964596625.1 uncultured bacterium
TCGCGGCCCTCCACCATCACCCGCACCAGCGGCTCCGTGCCGCTGGGACGCAGCAACACCCTGCCCTCGTCGCCCAGCTCGGCCTCGACGGCCTTGACCTCGGCGGCGACGGCTGGGGACTGGGCCACGCCGTCGCGCTGGTCGGCGGGAACCTCGACGTTGACCAGCAGCTGCGGGTAGACGGGGATCTCGTCCATCCACTGCTCGAGGGTCTTGTTCGACTGGCGCACGGCCGAGAGCACCTGAAGCGCGGTGAGGATGCCGTCGCCGGTGGGAGCCTTGTCGAGGAACAGCACGTGCCCCGACTGCTCGCCGCCCAGGTTAAGGCCCTGGCGCTTCAGCTCCTCGAAGACGTAACGGTCGCCGACCTTCACGCGCCTCACGGCGACGCCGCGCTCTGCGAGGTAGCGCTCCATCCCGAGGTTGCTCATCTGGGTCGCGACGATCTCCTTCTCGCCGCGGGCCAGGGCGCAGATGGCCAGCATCTGATCGCCCGACACCAGCCGCCCACGACGGTCGACGAGCAGCGCGCGATCGGCGTCGCCGTCGAAGGTCACTCCGACCTCGAAGCCGCCGTCGAGGACCTTCTGCGTGATCGCTGCCGGGGAGGTCGAACCGCACGAGACGTTGATGTTCTCGCCGTCGGGGGTGGCGTGGATGACGTCGAGGCGGGCGCCGAGCTTGCTGAAGACCTGCGGAGCGATGAGGTGGCCGGCGCCGTTGGCGCAGTCGAGCACGACCTTCATGCCGTCGAGGTAGGGCGCGCTCTTCAGCAGGTGGGTCGTGTAGACCGAGACGTCGTTGCCGGCGTTGCCCGAGCCGCGCAGGCGGGGCAGGCGCCGGAAGCTGCCGATCTCGCTGCCGACGACGGCGGGCAGGCCGGAGTCGCCGTTGCCGTCCCCGTGCAGCTCCATGAGCTCCTCGAGGCGGCTCTCCTGGTCGTCGGCGAGCTTCTCGCCGTCGTGGTTGAACAGCTTGATGCCGTTGTCGTCGAACGGGTTGTGGCTGGCCGAGACGACGATGCCGGCGTCGGCGCCGAGCTCGCGGGTGAGGAAGGAGACGGCCGGCGTCGGCACGATGCCGAGGGAGGTGACGTCGGCGCCGCGCGAGGCGAGGCCGGCGGCCAAGGCGTTGGCGAGCATCGGTCCGGAGCGCCTGGTGTCCATGCCGATGACGACGTGCGGGTGCTCACGGCCGGGGCGTCTGACCAGTTCGGCTGTGGCGACGCCGAGGTGCAGGGCGAACGTCGCCGTCATGGGATGCTCACCGGCGACGCCTCTTACGCCGTCGGTACCGAAATAGCGACGCTGTGACATGGCGCCAATGATACCGGCTCGCGCCGGACCGACCGCGTGCATAACCGGCATCCGCGGCGGCCGCCAAGCCGTCCGGGTGATAGCCTCCCTAGGCATGACGATGATGGGACTCAACGTCGAGGCCACTGAGGCGCGCGCCTACACCAACGACTTCCGCGTGTACGGCCTCATCCACCCGCGGCGCGGCACGGCGATCTCGCGGTTCCTCAACCAGCGAGACCGGCAGTACCTGCCCATGACCCGCTGCCTGGTCTACCGCGAGGGGTACGAGCACCCGCCTGCCAGCGACGCGCTGCTCCACCAGACAGACTTCGCTGCCCTGCCCAAGTCGCGGCTCTCGTGGCTCGTCGGCGGCCTGCCGGAGTCGCCGAGCGACCGCGGCCAGCGCGAGCCACGGCAGGTCTGCGTGATGTACCCGGCCTACGTGCTGACCGGCACGCTGATGCTCCCGCCGCGCGTGAGGATGACCGATCACCTCACGGCCGTTTACAGTGACAAGCCGTTCGTCGAGCTGTCGGACGTGAGCGTGTGCAAGCCGCGGCCGGGGGTGAGGATCGAGCAGTACGAGGTGGTAGAGCGCCACGCCCTGGCCACGGTCAACATCTCGCTGGCCGGCGGCCTGTTCGACGTGACCAACCCCATCGGCAGGAACTTCCGCATCGAGGAGAACTGAGCCGCTCGCCGTGTGTGGGCAGGGGCGCTTCGCGGCCAACCGCACCGCGGCGCGCGGGCCGCGGGCTCAGACGTTCCAGCCGCCGGCGACCTCGATGGTCACGCCGGTGACGTAGCCGGCCTCGGGCGAGACCAGGTACCTGACCGCCGCCACCAGCTCCTCCAACCGCCCGAGTCGTCCCATGGGGATCTCCTGGAGGGGCTGGCTCACGCTGTTCTCCATGACGCCGGGCGAGACCACGTTCACGGTCACGCCGCTGCTCGCCTCGCTCTTCGCCAAGGCCTTCGAGTAGAGGATCACGCCCGTCTTGGCGATGCCGTAGGCCACGATGGAAGGCCTCGCCTTGAGCAGCTCGGCGCCGGCGTAGCCGATGTTCACGATGCGCCCGCCGGCGGGAGCCCGGCGCAGGTACGGCAGCGCCTGCTGGCAGGTGTAGAAGGTCGCGTCGAGGTTGCTGGCGAACATCTCCCGCCAGGTCTCGCTGGTCAGCTGGTCGATGGGGCCCTGATGGTAGTTGCCGACGTTGTTCACCAGCACGTCGAGGCGCCCGAACTCCTGGTGCGCGGCGTCGACCAGGCCGCGGGCCTCGCGCTCCTCGGTGACGTCGGCACGCAGCACCGCCGCGCGCGCGCCGCGCCGTTCGGCTTGCGCCTTCACCTCTCGCGCCTCGCGCTCGCTGCTGCGGTAGTGGACCGCGACGTCGTAGCCCGCGTCGGCCAGGCCGAGCACGATCGCTCGGCCCACGCCCTTGGCGGAGCCGGTCACCAACGCCGCCGGCCGACCTTCAGCGTGGCTCACTGCTCACCGGCGGCGTCTCGCGCGTACTTGCTGACCCTTATCGCCTGCACGACCACAACGTACACGGCCTGCAGCAAGACCAGGTAGACGTAGGCGAACGGCGCGCCGGCCACCAGGCAGACGCCGAGGGCGACGTACTGGGTGCTGAGGCCCAAGTTCACGAGGGCGGCGGTGGAGAAGAGGTCGTTCCAGCGCCGGCGCTCCGCCGGTGTCGCGCTGGCCGCCGGCCGGCCGCTGGCCAGCTCGAACAGGCGCTGGTCGAGCCGCGTGAGAGCGGCGTCCTGCGGCGCCAGGACCGCGCGGTAGAGGCCACGGAA
>CAZQVC010000197.1:0-1085 GCA_964596625.1 uncultured bacterium
GCCAGCTCGACCTGCAGCTGCGCCTCCCGGCCGCGGGCGTTCTGCGCGAAGATGTCGAGGATCACCTGGGTGCGGTCGAGCACCTTGAGCTGCGTCAGCCGCTCGATCTCGCGCGCCTGCGCGGGCGTCAGCTCGCGGTCGAAGACCAGCAGGTCGGCGTCCTCGTGGAACGCCAGGGAGACGGCCTCCTGCAGCTTGCCCTCACCGACCACGGTCCGGTGGTCGGGGCGGCTGCGGTGCTGCATGGTGCTGGCGGCGACCACGCCGCCGGCGCTGCGCACCAGCTCCTGGAGCTCGGCCATGCGGCTGTTCGCCTCGGCCCCCTCGTCCTTGCCGGCCAGACCGATGAGCACGGCGCGCTCGGCGCTGCTGCGGCTCACCTCGCGCGCGCCGGCCTGCCTGGCCAGCTCCTCCTCGAGGGCGCTGACGCGCTCGAGGATGTCGAGGTTCTCGAGCTCGTGGACCGACACCGGCTCGTCGATGAGCCAGTCCTCCTGGTCGCTGCCGGCCGGGGCGACGGTGGCCAGCTGCGCCCGGCCCACGGCGGCGCCGCCCGACTGGCCGGGCAGCACGTCGATGGCGGCGACCGCGTCGAGACGGTTGAGGAACAGCGTGGTGAGGTCGTTGCCGGAGAGCCCCCCGGGCTTGAGGTGCGTGTGTATCAGACGTAGCCCGTAGAGCCGCGACTCGGCCTCGCCGGACGTGGCCGGCAGCGGCGTGTCGTTCGCGTCACCCACCGCCACCGTCACGACCCGCCCGCGGCGGTCGAGCAGCACGCTGACGCCGCGGCCGAGCTCGAGCGTGAGATCGCTCAAGGCGCGCGCCAGGTCGGCGGTTACCGGCGCCCGAGGCGGAACCCTGCGCCGGTACAGGTTGCTCAGTCGTTTCAGTTGGCTGTTCTTCAGGCCCTGCGTCTTGCCGTGCACCTTCTCTATGAGGTCCAGCTCCTCTCGGCCGCGGTTCGTCAGCGCTATGCTGCGGTCGGTTCGTTGTGTTGGATTCTAGCCTCAAGCGCCCCTCGTTCCCCTCAGCCACGATGCCAAACCTCACGCGCGCGCTGCGCTGCTGCCTGGCAGCGCTGCTGC
>CAZQVC010000197.1:1185-3099 GCA_964596625.1 uncultured bacterium
TGGAGCTGCGCGGCGTCACCTACGTCGACGCCGCCGCCCTGGCGCTCGCCCTCGGCGACGTCGTAACCGCCGGTGACGAGGTCCTCACCTGGCGCGGCGCCGAGGGCGTCGTCACCTTCTTCGCCGGCTCGGCCGAGGCCCTCCTGCTGCGGCCGGGCGACGGCGGCGCCGACGAGTGGGCGCTGTCGGCGCCGGTGCTCGCGAGCGTCGACGAGCTCGCCGTCTCAGCCGAGCACGAGTCGGGAGCGCCGCTCGCGGCGGCCTCCGCCGGCTGGGCGCTGCCGCTCGACGCCGTCCAGCTGTTGGGCGTCGCGTTCGACGCGACCGGAGTCGGCGCCGTCCTCCACACGCCTGCCGGTCGGAGCCTCGCGCTCGTGGTTGTCGACCCTGCCGAAGCCGAGGACGCTACTGGAGCGCTGCTCGACCCGAGCGCCGACGGCGCGAGCGCCAGCGGCGTCACCTCGCGCTGGGAGATGACCGAGATAGCCGGCGCACCGGCCCTGCGATTCTTCTCCCCGCCCGGCAAGAGCCTGCTGCTGCTCGACCTCGACCTCGCGCCGTTGGCGTTCCCCGAGGCCACCGCCGCGGTCGATGCCGCGGTGGCCGGGGCCGGCAGCGACCACGCCTTGCTGGTGGTGGTCAGCGCGCTCAGCGAGCAGGACTGGAGCAGCAGCCTGCAGTTCGCGCAGGCCGGCCGCGGCCTCGAGGTGCGCCACCCGTACCGGCTGCGCGTCTACCAGGGCGAGCCCGATACCGTCGGGCCCGGTGCCGAGGTCGCCGCGATCGTCCTGCTGCCGGCCTCGTTCTCGCTCTACCAGCCGCTCTCGGTCTCCTGGGAGGGCATCGACGCCACCGTGACCTTCCGGCGCTGAACCTATACTTCGAGCAGCGAGCCGGCGTGCAGCCGGCCTGGAGGTAGACGTGAGAGTAGTGATCAGCGCCGCGGCCCGCACGCCGATCGGCGCCTTCCAGGGCGCCCTCGGCGGGCTCAAGGCGGCCGAACTGGGCGCTGCGGCGATAAGGGGAGCGATCGAGCGCGCCGGCGTCGAGCCGGCGACGGTCGATGCCGTGTTCATGGGCAACGTGCTGCAAGCCGGTCAGGGCCAGGCGCCCGCGCGGCAGGCCGCGCTCTACGCGGGCCTCGGCAACGAGGT
Organism: uncultured bacterium; assembly: GCA_964596625.1. Taxonomy (GTDB): domain Bacteria; phylum Deinococcota; class Deinococci; order Deinococcales; family Trueperaceae; genus DASRWD01. The sequence continues at coordinate 2,340 of CAZQVC010000197.1, forward strand.
GCCGAGCGTGACGCTCAACAAGATGTGCGGCAGCGGCCTCGAGGCCGTGATCCAGGCGGCCAGGGCCGTGGCCGTAGGCGACGCCTCGGTGGTCGTGGCCGGTGGCATGGAGTCGATGACCAACGCGCCCTACCTGCTGCCCGGCGCCCGCGGCGGACTGCGCCTGGGCAACGCCACCGTGGTCGACTCGCTCATCCACGACGGCTTGTGGGATGTCTACAACGACAAGCACATGGGCTCGTGCGCCGAGAGCTGCGCGGCGAAGTACTCGTTCAGCCGCGAGGCGCAAGACGAGTTCGCCGAGCGCTCGTACCGCCGCGCCCAACAGGCGACCGCCGACGGCAGCGCCGCGCGCGAGATCGTGCCGGTCGAGGTGAAGGGCCGCAAGGGCGCGGTCACGCTGGTGGAGGCCGACGAGGGCCCCGCCGCCGTCGACTTCGAGAAGATGCTCACGCTGCGGCCTGCGTTCGAGAAGGACGGCACCATCACGGCGGCCAACGCCAGCACCATCAACGACGGCGCGGCCGCGCTGATCGTGACCTCGGAGCAGACCGCCGAGAGCCTGGGCCTGCCGGTGCTCGCCACCATCGCAGGCTACGCCGCCCACGGCGAGGCTCCAGAGTGGTTCACGACGGCGCCGGTCGGCGCCATGAAGGGGCTCTACGAGAAGGTCGGCTGGCAGCCGGACGATGTCGACCGCTACGAGATCAACGAGGCGTTCAGCGTGGTGCCGATGGCGGCCATGGAGGAGTTCGGCCTG
>CAZQVC010000198.1:0-3093 GCA_964596625.1 uncultured bacterium
CCCGGCGAGAGCGCCGAGGTGGCTGTGCGCGTCGAGATCTCCGACCCCCTGGCCGTGCCTGCGCCCGTGGTCGGCTACGAGGAGTGGTCGGGCGCATACCCCCTCGAACGCGCTGGACGCGAGCTGGCGGGGCGCGACCGCGCGGTGCTGGAAAGGGCGGTGCTCGACCTGCGCGCGTTGCTGCTCTTCACCGACGCCGGTCCCGTGCCGGCCGCCGGCATCCCTTGGTTCGTGACGGCGTTCGGCCGCGACGCACTGCTCACGGCCACCATGCTGCTACCCCACTACCCGGCCGTGGCACGCGGCACGTTGCGCTACCTCGCCGCGCGCCAGGGCCGCCGGCACGACTCCGCCACCGGCGAGGCGCCCGGCAAGATCCTGCACGAGGTGCGCCAGGGCGAGCTGGCCCGCACCGGCAGGGTGCCGTTCGGGCGCTACTACGGCAGCATCGACGCGACCCTGCTGTTCGTGACGCTATTGGCCGAGACCTACGCCGCGACCGAGGACCTCGAACTGCTGCGCGAGCTCGAGGCGAACCTCGAGGCCGCGCTCGCGTGGCTCGACGCCGACGGCGACCTCGACGGCGACGGCTTCGTCGAGTTCGCCGGCGCCGCACCGGGCGAGGGGCTGGCGGTGCAGTCCTGGAAGGACTCGCACGACGCGCTGAGCCACGCCGACGGCACGCTCGCCACGGGTGCGATCGCGGTGTCCGAGGTCCAGGGCTACGCCTACGCCGCCCTCATGGGAGCCGCCACCCTCTACCGGGCGCTGGGGAAGGGCGCCGCCGCCGAGGTCTGCGAACGGCGCGCCGCCGAACTGCGACGGGCGTTCCACGAGGCCTTCTGGCTGCCTGAGTTGGGCAGCTACGCGCTAGCCCTCGACCACGACAAGCGCCCGCTGGCCGTGCTGGCCTCCGACGCCGGTCAGCTCATGTGGACGGGCATCGTCCCGGACGACGTCGCCGACGAGCTGGCGGCTACGCTGATGTCGCCCGCGCTGTTCAGCGGCTGGGGCATCAGGACCCTCGGCACGAGCGAGCGGCGCTACAACCCGCTCAGCTACCACAACGGCTCGGTGTGGCCCCACGACACTGCCCTCATCGCCGCCGGCCTGCAGCGCTACGGCTTCAGCGCCCAGGCCGAGAAGCTCAGGCGCGCGATCTTCGACCTCGCCGGCAGCCAGGACGACCTGCGCCCGCCGGAGCTCGTGGCCGGCTACCCGCGAGGTGACGGCCCGCCCGTGCCGTACCCGGTCGCCTGCCGCCCGCAGGCCTGGTCGGCCGCCGCGCTGCTCTACCTCGACGGCCTCGGCCGGGAAGGCGCCTAGAGCCGCGGTATATTGCCGGGCACATGGCGCGGCAGGGGCACACTCCCGGCGATACCGGCAGGGCGCTTGGCCTCGTCGGGCCCGCGACGTTCTGGCTGATCGTCTTCTTCCTGCTGCCGCTGGTGTTCGTCGCCGTCGCCAGCTTCATGTCGCGCGGCAGCGGCGGCGCCCCCGTGCCTCCCGTCACCCTCGACCAGTACACGCGCACGTTCACGGTGTTCGGCCCCGTCATCTGGCGCAGCCTCCAGGTCGCGGCGATCACGACCGTGCTCAGCCTGCTCTTCGGCTATCCGCTGGCGTTCTTCATCAGCCGCCGCCGCGACCCGCGCGTCAGGCTGCTGCTGCTGTTCCTGGTGCTGCTGCCCTTCTGGACCAACTTCCTGGTGCGCACCTACGCCCTCATCACGCTGCTGCAACGCGACGGCCTGCTCAACTCGCTGTTCCAGTCGCTCGGCCTGATCGGCGAGCCGCTGCAGCTGCTGTTCACCGAGGGCGCGGTGATCGTCGGCTTGGTCTACGGCTACCTGCCGTTCATGGTGTTGCCCATCTACGCCTCGGTCGAGCGGCTCGACATGCGCTACGTCGAGGCCGCCAACGACCTCGGCGCCAACGACCTACGGGCCTTCTGGAAGGTGATCTTCCCGCTCACGCTGCCCGGCGTCATCGCCGGCTGCATCCTCGTGTTCATCCCCGCGATCGGCGCGTTCGTCACGCCCGACCTGATGGGCGGCACGCGCGGCCTGATGATCGGCAACCTGATCCAGAGCCAGTTCGGCGGGCGCGGCAACATCCCGCTCGGCAGCGCGGTCTCGATGGTCCTGCTGGTCGTGGTGTTCATCGGCGTGCTCATCTACACCCGCTGGGGTCAGGAGGAGCGGACGTGAGCGCGGCTGGGCGCGGCGGCGAGCGTGAGGGCGGCAACCTCGCGCCGGCACGCCAGCCCCGCGACCGCTTCGAGCCGGACCGCGGGCGACTGCGCCGCGACCTCGGCGTGCGGCGCGCCGGCCGCGTCGCGCTGTGGCTCAACCCGTTCCTGGTCTACCTGTTCCTCTGGATACCCATCGTCGTGCTGATCGTCTTCTCCTTCAACGACGGCGCCTCGGTGTCGGTGTGGAACGGCTTCTCCACACGCTGGTACGAGAACATCTTCAGCAACACCATCACCGCCGGCACCGAGGCCGCTCGCTTCCAGACCGGCCTGCTCTTGCGCGCGGTGCGCAACTCGTTGATCGTCGCCGGCGTCGCCACCGTCGTCTCGACGGTGATCGGCACGATGTTGGCGCTGGCGCTTGCCCGCGGCCGCTTCCCCGGCCGCAAGACCCTCGACGCGCTCTTCTACCTGCCGGTCGTCATCCCCGACATCACCCAGGGCGTAGCGCTCGCGGTCTTCTTCAACCTCGTGTTCGACGCCGTCCAGCGGCTGCTCGGCGTGCGCCTCGTGCCCGGCTTCGCGACGATCATCATCGCGCACATCGCGTTCAACATCTCCTACGTCGCGATCGTTGTCCGAGCGAGGCTCGCGACCATGGACCCGAGCCTCGAGGAGGCTGGCCGCGACCTCGGCGCGAACTTCCAGCAGACCTTCTGGCGCATCACGCTGCCCATCCTCATGCCGGGCGTCCTCGCCGGGGCTCTGTTGGCGTTCACGCTGTCGCTGGACGACTTCGTCATCACCTTCTTCAACGCCGGCGTCGGCACGACGACGCTGCCGCTGTTCGTCTACGGGATGCTCAAGCAGCGCGTGCCGCCGGAGATCAACGCGATCTC
>CAZQVC010000199.1:0-1158 GCA_964596625.1 uncultured bacterium
TCTGATGCCCGAGGCGGAGTTCCGCGCGCTCACCGACGGCGACATGGACCAGTACCTCGACCTGAGGTCTGTGGCCTACCGGCCGGTCGACGACAGGCCGGGCCACGCCGCGGCGTTGGCCTGGCGGTTGCCGTACGGCCTTGGCGCCTTCTACGGCGGGCGGCTGCGCAGCGTGACCTTCATGTACCCCTTCGAGGCCTACCTCGGGGGCCGTGAGGTCGTGGTCGGTGGCCTCAGCAGCGTCGCGACCGCTCCCGAGGCCCGGCGGCGCGGCCTGGTGGCGAAGGGGATCGTGCGCTGGTTCGAGCGCCTGCGCGAGGACGGCGTGGGCTGGAGCGCCGAGCACCCGTTCGAGCCGACCTTCTACGCGCAACTCGGCTACCAGACGGTGCTCAACGGGCACACGGTCGAGCTGTCGCCGCAGCAGCTGAGGGCCAGCGCGGCGGCGGGCAGGCCGGCCGGTCCCGTCGACGCGGACCCGGTGGGGCGGGAGTCGCTCGACGAGCTGAAGCCGATACACGCGGCCTTCGCGCGCCGCTTCTCCTTCGACCTCTCCCGCCGCGAGGGCGTGAAGGACCATTGGGGCGAGATCTTCCGGCGGCCGTGGGAGGACGTCGACCAGTTCGGCTACCTGATGGAGGACGCCTACGCGATCCTCAGCACCGAGGAGGGCGACGACCCGGACGACCCAGCCAAGCTGCTGGTCCGGGATCTCGCCTACCGCTCCGCGAGCGGCCGCGAGCGGCTGTTCGCGCTCCTGGCCAGCTTCGAGGGTCAGGTCGACAGGGTGCGCCTGCACCTGCCCCCTGGTGACCCGGTCGCCCTCGACCGGGCGGCCTACAGCACGGCCAACGCGCCCGAGCTGCAGCTCCGGTTGGTCGACCTGCAGGCCGGGCTGGCCAGCCTCTCGTGGCCGGAGCCGGCGTCGCTCACGCTTCGCGTGGTGGACGCTGACTGCCCGTGGAACGACGGCGTCTTCGAGATCGAGCTGGGCGAGGACGGCGCCGCTGTGAGGCCCAGCAGCGCGACGCCCGCCGCCTCGCTCGGCGTGCGCGCGCTCACCGCGCTGGTGTGCAACGCCGCCTCCCCTCAGTCGCTGCTGGCCGACGGCCTGGCGGAAGGCTCGGCTGCCCCGCTCGCGCCGCTGACGCGCGCGCT
>CAZQVC010000199.1:1258-3056 GCA_964596625.1 uncultured bacterium
ACTTCTAGGGCGTCAGCTCAACCCCTGCGATCTAGCCGCTCCACTCGACGGCCTCGAGGAACCACTCGGGCAGCCGCTCCCCCTGCCGCCTGATGAACGCCGGGAAGTCGGCGTCGAGGAGGTAGGTGACGGCGTGGTCCTCCGCGCTGCGCACCGAGCGGCCGTAGGCCTGCACCACGGCCAGGCAGGTGCGCCAGTCGTACCACTCGCGGTCGCGCTCCATGCGGGCCGCGACCTGGGGGTCGCCGAGGAACGGGTACGGCACCTTGCAGAGCACCTGCCAGCGCGCGAGGTCCTCGGCCAGGTCGATGCCCTCGGTCATGCTCGGGGTGATCAGGATGGTGGGCTCTGGCGAGTGGAGGTGCCGGTTGAGCGCGTCCTCGCGGCCGCCGGCGTCGACGTGCGTGACGACGCGGTGGCGCTGGTCGCGCGCGAGGTTCTTCGCCAGGTGGGCGGCGATGCGGTACGAGTGCGCGTGGATCACCCCCTTCTCCATCTCGTGGTCGGCGGCGAGCTCGGAGACGGCGGCGGCCAGGAGCGGCAGGTCGCGGTCGAGGTGGCGGCGCGTGAGGCGCGCTGACGGCTTGAGGACCACCGGACGCCTGGCGGCGGGGAAGGTGGACGGGACCTGCACGACCGCTGCTTCGCGCTCGGCGATGCCGAGGCTGCGCAGGAAGGTGGGTGGGTCGAGGATGGTGGCCGACATCATCAGGACCCTGTCGGCGTGGCCGAAGATCAGCTCCTCGGCGAAGCTCGAGACCTCGACGGGCTTGAAGGTCAGGTGCGGACCGGCCTCGTTCCGGTGGCGCTCGACGACCCACTCGAGCTCACCGCTGGCGTGGCTCTCGAGCAGCAGCCTGGCGCGGGCGTAGGCCGACTCGAGCCACTGCTTCACGCGCAGTCGCTGCACGTCGGCCTCGGAGGTGGCGTCGGCCTTGAGCTCGGCGTCGATGGCCCTCGCCCTGGCCAGCAGCTCGGGCAGCAGGTCGTCGACGAAGTCGAACGCCGCTTCGGGGCCGAGGTCGGGCGGCAGCGCTCGCGGGATGCCGGCGCGCGCCAGCTGCGCCTCGCCGATGCTCACCTGCACGAAGCCCATCAGGGCGGCCTCGGTGTTGTGCGCCTCGTCGAGGACCAGCAGGTCGCGGTGGCCGAAGCCGCCCGAGTAGTTGAGCTCCGCGAGGTAGTAGGCGTAGTTCATGGTCGTGACCCTGGCGTCCATAGCCACGGCCTTGGCGGTGAAGTACGGGCACTCGTCGCAGGCCGGCAGTCGCCTCCCGGCTATGCACGGCGCCGCGGCCGCGTGGGTCGGGGCTATAAGGCAGGGGTAGTTAGAGCGGCCCTTCATGATCGCGAGGTCGGCGAAGTCGCGGACGTACTGGTCCTGCAGGACCTTCTGAGCCGTGAGCACGAACGCCGACTCGGCCTCCCGCGCGAGCGTCACGGCGATGGCGCTCTTGCCGGAGCCCGTCGGCGCCTCCAGCACGACGAAGCGCTTGCCTGCAGCGAACGCGTCACGCACACTCTCTATCGCCTCGCGCTGCCCCTCGCGGAACTCGCGGAAGGGGAACGAGCCGACCGGCACGGTCGCGCTCAACTGCTCCTCCTTAGGTTGCAGGTACGCCACGGTCGAGAGCTCTGCGCGCGCCGGCACAGCTGATCGACCTCGTTGACGGCACGCTATCACGGGCCTTGCACCGGGTAGCGACGAGCTGGGACCGGGCCTAGAGACCGGCGGGCAAAGCCGGTGGCCTCGGGTGAACTCGCTTGGCGGCACGAGGTCGACCCGCTTGGCCGCACG
>CAZQVC010000200.1:0-3037 GCA_964596625.1 uncultured bacterium
CGAGGTTCTCGCCGAGCGGCACGCGGAAGACGTAACGGAAGACGAGGAAGATGGCGGTGATCTGCAGGAACCCGAGGAGGTAGCTGAAGCTCAGGTGGCCGGCGTACATCGACAGCCTGGTGGCGGGCGAGTAGATCACGCGGTCCCAGACGCCGATGCGGCGCTCCTCGAGGATGTTGTTGACCCCGAACATGATCGTGAACGAGGCGAAGAACAGCCCGAAGCCGAGCAGCGTGTGCACGCTGGCGTCGTACTCGAAGTCGGAGACCGTCTCGACCGAGCTCTTGGTGACGCTCAACGCCGGCTGCTCGAGTTCAGCCTCGAGGTCGGCGCGCAGGGCCTCGATGTCCGACGTGCCGAGGTTGCGTGCGGCCGACTCGAGGATCAGCTCGCGCCTTCGTACCCCTTCGACGTAGCTGGCGAGCACCGGCACGTTGGTCTCGCCCTCCGCGGCGAGCACCGTCCAGGAGTCGGGGGCGAGCCTCAAGCCGAGCCCGCTGTTGTTCTCGGCGAACGACGAGATCAACTGGGCCTCGTTGGCCACGACGAACTCGAAGGTGGCCGAGTCGTTGAGCAGCGACAGCCACTCCTCGGTCTGCGCGTCGCTCAAGTCTGCTGCTGGCAGCACGCCGACGCGGATGGTGTTGGTGGCCTGGTAGCCGAAGATGAAGCTCATCGCGATCGTCAGGAACGTCATGATCAGCACGCCCCACGGGTTGCGCACGAGGTTGAGCAGCTGCGCTTTGAAGATCGGGCCCATCAGGCGCTCCTCTGCTTGGGGAAGACGGCGACGGCCGCGACCATCAGCACTGCCCCCACGAGCAGCAGCCGCACGAGGTTCGCGCTCCACTGCTCGAACGCCGCGCCGCCGGCGAGGCCGAGCAAGGCGTCGAAGGCCGCGCCGTTGGGCAGCCAGCGGCCGATGGCGGCGAGCGCCGGTGCGGTCTGGTCGAGCGGCAGGAACGAGCCGCCGAGCAGCGCCATCACGAACACGACGATGGAGTTGAAGGCGTCGCTCACGGTCTTGTTGCCGACTCGGAAGTTGACGGCCGTGACCAGCGCTGCGAGTGCGCCGACGCTGAGCGCCATCGTCAGCACGACCACCGCGACGCCCAGCCAGAACGACGCCGGGAGCCCGGCGCCGACGCCGAACAGCAGGGCGCCGAAGGTCACCAGCACCGCGACCTGCAGCACGACGACGAGCGCGCCGGCGAACGCTTTGGACATCAGGTAGCCGAGGGGCCTCGCGTCGCTCACGAGGATCCGGTCGAACGCGTAGTTCTCCAGCTCGAGGTGCGCGCGCGTCGAGATCGAGCCGACTACGTAGAGCATGAACATCACGGCCATGCCGAACGTGTAGTACACGGCGCTGCCGATGCTGCGCCCTCCGCTCACTCGCTCCACGGCGACGCTGGGCGAAACGTTCTGGGCTGCCTGGTCCACGCCGAGCCGCCCGAGGGCGGTGCGGGTGTTGAGCTCGCTGGCGAAGCCCTCGACGATGCCCTCGAACACGGAGGCGCTGATGGGCGCGGCGCTGGAGAGCTCCAGGCGCAGCTCGGCGCCCGCCTCCTCGTCCAGCAGCATGCTGCCGAGCAGTGCCCGCGTGTACCCATCGGGCACGAGGATCACCGCCTTGACGTCGTTGTCGGCCAGCTCGGCCTCGGCCTGAGCGAGCGACATCTCCCTCACCGTGGCGATCTCGCTCAGCTCCGGGCCGGAGAGGACCTCGCGCAGCAGCGGCACGGGTCGGATGGCTCTGGCCGCCAAGCCCATCTGCAGCTTCGCGGCGGCAGGGAGGTCGGAGGCGGCCAGGTCGGCATCGAACGCCTGAAGACCGGCGGCCTGGTCGTCCTCGATGACCAACGCTGCGCTCAGGTCGAGGTTGACGTCCGAGGTGCCGATGAAGCCGCCCAACGCGAAGGTTAGGATCGCGATCAACAGCAGCGGCATGCCGACCAGGAGCAGCAGCTCCTTGTAGTCGCGCAGCTGCAGCAGCAGGTCCTTCTTGAGGAAGTTCAGCACGAGGTCTAGTCCCTCAGCGTTCGGCCGGTGAGGTGGAGGAACACGTCCTCCAGGCTGGGACGCTCGACGCCGAGGCTACTGATCCTCGCACCGGCGCCTTCCGCCGCGTGGAAGACCTGGCTGAGCGCGCCCTTCTCGTGGCTGGTGATGAGCTTGATGCCGTCGCCGGTTCGGGTCACCTGCCGCACCACCGGTAGCTCTGCGAGGCGGTCCTCGAGGCCCTCGCTACGCGACTCCAGCTGCAGGACGATGGTGTTGTCGGCGGCCAGGATCGCCTTGATCTCGGTGTTCGTGCCGGAGGCGATGACCTTGCCGTGGTCCATCACGTAGATGCGGTCGCAGAGGTGCTCGACCTCCTCCATGTAGTGGCTGGTGTAGAGGACAGTGAGGCCGCGCTCGCGGTTCAGCGTCCTTACCGTCTCGAGGATGTGGTTGCGCGACTGCGGGTCGATGCCGACGGTCGGCTCGTCCATGATGACGAACTCGGGCTGGTGCAGCAGCGCCGCTGCGATGTTGATGCGCCGCTTCATCCCGCCCGAGTACTTCTTGATCACGTCGCGCCTGCGGTCGCTCAGGCCCACGAGCTCGAGCGCGTCGTCGACGGCCTTGTCGAGCTCGGCGCCGCTCAGCCCGTAGAGGGCGCCGAAGAAGTTGAGGTTCTCCTGCGCGGTCAGCTCCGGGTACAGCGCGACGTCCTGCGGCACTACACCGAGCACCTTGCGCATCGGCGCCGGGTTCCCCAGCACGCTCACGCCGTTGAGCTTCACGTCGCCCGAGGTCGGCCTCAACAGCGTCGAGATCATCGCGATGGTCGTCGACTTGCCGGCTCCGTTCGGCCCGACGAGGCCGACGGACTCACCGGGCCCGAGGAACATGTCGACGTCGTTGACGGCGACCAAGTCCTTGAACTCCTTGCGTAGGTCGATGACTTCTAGCACCGGGCACCTTCCTTCACGTCGGCAAGGTTATGGCCGGCGACGCCGGGTGCGCCAATGCCGTGAGTCACGGTCGCCCG
>CAZQVC010000201.1:0-3011 GCA_964596625.1 uncultured bacterium
ACACTGCTGGCACCCAAGTCGCCGGCGCCGCCCTGAGCGCGTCGGCGGCTTGTTCACGTTGGCGCCCAGAAGCGTATAGTTTCCTCAAGTCACAATCGGGGAGTCTGGTAAGTGTCACAGCCGCACGGCGCGTCCCGTCACTCGGGGCCGGTCACGCTACGGACCATGGTTGGCGCGCTAGGCGCCGAGTTGGGTCAACTACGCGAGACGTTCAGGCTCACGCCCGTTTCGCTGTGGCTGTTGCTTGGTGTCGCGTGGTCGGCCCTTGCGAGCCTCGGCGTGCTGCCGCTGGGCGGCTGGGCACTCGTGCTCCAGGTCGTGGGCTTCGCAGCGCTCTCCTTGTTTCTATTGTGGCCGGAAGCGGTCGCCCGAGTGCTCCGGTCATCAGACTCATTCGGGGTGAAGGAGCGCGATAGCAGCAGGGTCGTCACGTACCTGCCCGTCGCGCTAGCAACGTTCGGCCTCCCCTTCTACCTCGCGGCGCAAGCGGTCCTGTTCAAGAACGTCATGCAGCATCTTCCGGGCGTCCTGACTGGCTCGACCTGGTCGGACGCCTGGCGGTTATCGCTCGACAACCTACTGTTCACCGAGCTGTTCCTTGACCTATTCGACATCTTCGGGGTCGGCCTCGCTCCGGAACAACCCGGTCTCACCGGCAAGGTACTGGTGTTCATCACCCGCTTGCTGCTGAGTATCGGGTTCGTGCGGTTGGCTGTGGAACTGCTGCGAGCCGCGTACTACGGAGCGCTTGGGTTGGGTCGTGGCCGAGATGTCATGGTCCGCCTCGAGCACGCGACCAAGGCGGGAGACTCGGTGCTCGCAGGCCATCTGGGCAGAGAGTTGGTGTCCGACATACACGGCACCATCGAGGTGCTGCTGAACAGGCGGTTTGATGATGTCGAGCGACCTCGTCCCGGAATGACGCTGAGGGCCTTGCGAGAATGGGCGCTTCCCTATCTCAGGCTCCGACTTACTCACGGAGACCCGCGCGGCGACGCCCTCGAGGAGGTGGCGAAGGAACTCGCGGTGGCCATGGAGCAAACTCCGGAACTACCTCCGAGGCCTCAAGTGTGGCGGGTGAGCCTCGTCTCGGCGGCCGCGGTAGCTGCGGCGGTCTTCATCGCTTCGGCGCCACCGGTCAGCGCGTTTGCCGTGGGAGTCACGGCTATGTTGTTGCTTGCTTGGCTACTCGTCTCACCTCGTGCCTCGTTCGAAGCGGCGATCGATCTTGGGTTGGTTCCTTACGTGCCGCTGGACCGGCTACGGCGCAGTGTCGTGATCTGGTCCGCCCTCCTGGCCACGGGATTCGTGTACGCCTCGTGGGGCGCCTTGGTGGCGGCGGCGACGGCGTGGCCGGGCACGTTCGGCCCGGCGGACGTCGAGGTGACTGGCCTCACCGTCCTGGGTTTCATCGGTTCCAGTCTGCTTCGCATTCAGCTCTTCCTGAGTATCCCCGAGGTCTTCGGTCTCGGCGAAGCCACCATCGAGCAGAGGCCCGCACTAGGGAGCGCGCTCACGTTCGTCCTCCGAAGCGGACTGAACCTCGGCGTAGCTGCCGTCGTCGTCGCGGCCTTGAGCGTCCGGCGAGACCGGGAAGGTCTCACGGGGCTCCTGTCGGTGCCAGAGGCACTTGGTCTGCGCATGGAAGCGCGGCGCGGCGGACGGTACGCCCACCTATTAGTCACGTACTTCGACATACAGGTGTGCGGGCGATTGTGGCGGGCGCTCGACACGGCGAAAGACTCGGACACGCAAGTCGCGTTGGCCTCCAGCGGCGCCTTTGACTGGTGTGTCGTCCACGAGTCATTGGGGCGACCCGAGTCCGCCGAGCGCATGGTCTCACAGTCCGTGGTCTGCGAGGCGCTGAGGCAGCGAGGTTGGGGCGAACAGGCCGTAGTCTGGACGACTCATCTGGCCGAGGAACTGACGCGCCGCGACTGGCCGGCGTCGGTTTGGGCACAGTTGTTCGCGAGGTTCGCAAGTGAAGCGGCCCACGGCGGCTCGGTTGAAGAGGCTACGGAGCGTTTCGAGGTCGCCTACCGCGCGCTGCTCGACGACGTCGAACACGAGGGTGGCACGGCCAGCGATTCTCTCGAGGCGCAGAGCGTGTTCGTAGGTTCGGTGATACGGGCGCTCGGCGTCCTCCCAACAACCGCTCTCACCTTGAAGACCACGCTAGCGATCGCCGAGAGAGCCTACGAAATCGTGGCGACACTGATCGAACGGACACCCAACCGCTTCATTACGGATGCGCTTCGTCTAGGGGCTCTGCGGGCCACCCTGAAGGGCCATGGCGAAGGGGCGAAGGCAGGCTTGTCCGAACTTGGGAAGGTCGTCGAGGCTACGATGGAGCTGCCTCGCCGGAACCCATGGCGCGACGTGCTGCTGCTGAGCTTGCTGGGATCCGTCAGCAGCCTTAAGGCCATGGCCGCGGCAGGCGCCGACGATACAGCCGGTGCGGCAGCGGACACCATAGAAGCTGGTCTGCTAGCCGAGCTCGGTGAAGCGACCATCGAGTGGAACGCAGAGGAACTCACCGTCCGGGCGTACGACGAACGCCTCGGTGAGGAGCTCGCGCGTTCTGTCGGAGCGCTGGTCGGGCTTGAGCCCTCTCACGCCGCCTACCTGACCGCCTCGCGCGCAGCGGACATCTTCGAGGCCAGGTTGGCGTCGGGTGTGTTCGAAGCGCGTGGTCACGCGGTCGGTATGTGGATGTTCGCGGCCGCCACCGCGTTCCGTCTAAGTGCCTGGGCGGACGCGGCAACCGCCGCCCAGCGCGCGATCAATCTCGCGAGTGGGATGCGCCCGAGCCCACCCGACCTACACCTACTCGCCAACACGCACGCTTTCCGCGCCCAGTCGCTCGTGCGGCTGGGCCAAGAGGAAGAGGCCCGCGCACACGCTTCTGTAGCCCGCTCTCTCTACGAGCGCGTGAGGATCTCCGACTGGGATGAGGCCGAGGCGGCAGTCGCGGAAGGGCAACGCTACCTGGCGGGGCTCTGACGAAAGAG
>CAZQVC010000202.1:0-2986 GCA_964596625.1 uncultured bacterium
GTCTTGCCGCTGGCGCTTACCAGCCTGCCCTCGAAGGGGTCACTCGAGACCAGGCTCCCGCTCGACGGCCGCGCGCTGGCCGTCGTCTGCCCGCGCCTTCCGGACGACCGCTCCGCTTCACGCTGGCGCTCGCGCTCCTGCGCTTCCTGCACCCTGCGCCTGATCTCCTCGAGCGTGGCCGATGCGGGGTGGTCGCCGCGCTGCGAACTGCTGGCTACCGGCCCGCCCTGCGCTGGTGAGCCGCCGGCCGGTGCGCCCTGGCGGCCCTGCGCTGCCGGGGTGCCTGCTTGTCCGGCGCGCCCCTGGCCGGGCGCCCCCTGCTGCGGTCGTGACTGCCCCCGGCCCCTCTTCCTCGCGCCCGTGACCATCGGCAAGACCACGAAGACGACGAAGAAGAGGATTCCGAGTAGGGCGTCTAGGTCCATGGCTCAGGCGCCGCTGTCGTCGTCGGACGCCGCCCTGGCGATGTTGCCGCGCATGCTCGTGTCCGACTGGATGTTCTCGAGCTGGTAGTAGTCCATGATCCCGAGGTGGCCCTGACGGAAGGCCTCGGCGATGGCGAGCGGCACTTCCGCTTCCGCCTCGACGACCTTGGCGCGCATCTCTTCGACCCTGGCGCTGTTCTCCTGCTCGGCGGCGACGGCCATGGCACGCCGCTCTTCGGCGCGGGCCTGGGCCACGCGCTTGTCGGCCTCGGCCTGGTCGGTCTGGAGCTGTGCGCCGATGTTGCGGCCGACGTTGACGTCGGCGATGTCGATCGAGAGGATCTCGAACGCCGTGCCTGAGTCGAGGCCCTTGGCCAGCACCGTCTTCGAGATGATGTCGGGGTTCTCGAGGACGCCCTTGTGTGAGTCGGTCGAGCCGATGGAGGAGACCACGCCCTCGCCGACTCGCGCGATGATCGTCTCCTCGCCGGCACCGCCGACGAGACGCTCGAGGTTGGCGCGCACCGTGATGCGCGCGGTGGCGATGAGTTCGATGCCGTCTCTCGCGACGGCGCTGATGTTCGGGGTCTGGATCACGCGGGGGTTGACCGAGACCTTGACGGCGTCGAGCACGTCGCGTCCGGCGAGGTCGATGGCCGCCGCCCGGTCGAACGGCAGGGCGATGCGCGCCTTGTCGGCGGCGATGAGCGCGTCCACGACGCGGTCGACGTTGCCGCCGGCCAGGTAGTGCGCCTCAAGCTGGTCCTGACTGACGTCGGCGATGCCGGCCTTGTCCGCCTTGATGAGGGGCAGGATGATGCGGTGTGGCGGCACGCGCCTCAGGCGCATGGCCACGAGACTGGTTAGGCTCACCCTCACGCCAGCGGCGATCGCCGAGATCCACAACCCGACCGGAACGATCGAGAAGAGGATGATGAAGAAGAGGACTATGCCGCCGGCCAGGACGATCAGGGGTATATCCATTCAGCTGTTCTCCTCGCGGCCGTCTTCGGCCGTCTCGCTGGGGTTCGCGCCGGCGTCGGCCGGTGCGGTTGGCTGTTCTGCTCTCACGGTGACGCGGTTGCCTGCGGTGCGCAGCACCCTGATGGTGCTGCCGGCCGGGATGAAGTCGCCCTCGCTGACGACGTCGACCCGGTCGTTGCCGAAGCGGGCCACGCCGGCGGGGCGCAGGTCGGATAGGGCGGTGCCGAGCTCACCGGTGAGGTCGAGGTAGTCGGAGGCGATGGAGATCGCGTTGGGCCCCGAGGGCGTGGCGAGGCGCGTGGAGAGGCGGAAGGCCGACGCCAAGCGGCTGTTGGGCAGCATCCACAGCAGCACGACCAGCAACACCCCGCCGAAGAGCGCGCTGTAGCCCAGCACGGGAAGGGCGCCCTCCTCGAAGATGCGCACGACGGAGAAGATGATCGCGGCGAGGCCGAGCACACCGGCCACGCCGAACCCCGGCAAGATCAACACCTCAACCGCCAGCAGCACGATCCCGATGACGAGGAGCAGGATGTCGAACGGCCCGGCGGGCGTGGCGATGAAGGCCGAGGCCGCGAAGGCCGCAAGCGCCAGGATCCCGATCGCGCCAGGCACGCCGAAGCCGGGGCTGAAGATCTCGATGAGCAGGCCACCGATGCCGATGACCAGCAGCGCGGCTGCGATGAGCGGCTGCGCCAGGAAGCCGCCGAGGCGCTCGGTGAGGGACGGCTCCATGCGCTCCACCGTCACCCCGCCGTAGCCGAACTCCGACAGGGCGGCTTGCAGCGTGGGCGCCTGGATGTCGGCGATGTCGTGCTCGACCGCCTGGCTGGCGGTGAGGGTGATCAGTTCGGTGGAGGTGGAGAGTCCGGGGATCTCGACGCTCTCGTCGACCATGCCCTCGGCGACGCGGGGGTTGCGGCCGCGAGCCTCGGCGACGCTGCGGAACTCGCCGCGCAGGGCCGAGCTGAACTTCTCGTCGACGTTGGCGATGCCGGTGGGGGTCGCGAGGATGGGCAGCGCCGCGCCGATGCTCGACCCCGGCAGCATGGCCAGCCGCTCGGCGCTCATGGCGATGAGTGCGCCGGCGCTGAAGGCGTTCTGCACCACCGACATGCTCGGCACGCTGGTCTGGTGGAGGATGATCCCGACGATGTCCTGCATGGCCTCGACCGAGCCGCCAGGCGTGTCGAGGTAGAACACGACGGCCAGCGGCATCTCATCGTTGGCCCGTTGGATGCGGGTGCGCACGAACGAGGTGGTGGCGGGCGTGATCTCACCCTCGATGGGGATGAGCCAGACCTCGTTGGCCTGTTGCCCGCTCGCTCCCTGCGCCGCGACCGACTGCAGTGCGAACGACGCCAACAGGAGGAACACCGCGGCCAGGGCCCGTGCGGCAGCAGGGCGCACAGCGGCACGCGCGGTGGCCGAGTAGCCCCGCGCCAGACCGGTAGTTAGCTTCACGTTTCGAGAATACCACGCGTCCAGACACGATTCTGGACGCCGGAGACGCTAGCATCTGGCATGTTCGAGCTCGTGCTTGTGGCCCTCCTGATACTCGCCAACGGCGTCTTCGC
>CAZQVC010000203.1:0-2862 GCA_964596625.1 uncultured bacterium
GCCCGGATACGCGGCCTAAGGGGTCTCACCCAGACAGAGCTTGCGAGAGACGCCGGCATACGACAGGCAACGATATCGAGCGTCGAAGCCGGCGCGCGGGGAACCGAGTTGTCGACCGTGTTCTCACTACTTGCGGCGCTCGATCTCGAACTCGTGGTGCGAGAACGTGTCGCTAGGCCCGTACCCCTGCCTCCCCGCGGTGAGAATGGCTAGGCGAGCGAGATCCGCGGCCTTGAACGTGTATGCCCAACAGCGGCTCATGGGCACGCTGACGTCGCGTGCCGACTCCCAGCTCGAGTTCCGCTATGCCCACGATTGGCTGTCCGATATCAATGCCTTCCCGCTTTCGCTCTCGATGCCACTGAGCGAGAAGCTCTACAAGACGAGCAGTCTTCAGCCAGTGCTCGACAACATGCTGCCGGATGATCAGGGCGTGCGCGACGCCATCGCAGCTAGGGTGGGCGCAAGAGATACGGATCCGTTCTCGCTTCTGTGGGAGTTGGGGCGTGAGTGCGTAGGCGCGCTGCAGTTTCTTCCGGCTCACGAAGATGTCAACTGGAGCGCGGGCGTCCAGGGAGAGGAGCTCGACGACGAGCGGATCGAGGCCCTCCTCACCACTTTGCGGACCGCACCACTAGGACTGGGCCGCGACACCACGTTTCGTATCTCGATCGCCGGGGCTCAAGAGAAGACCGCTCTGTGCAAGGTCGGCGATCGGTGGTTGCTCCCCGCCGGAATCACCCCATCGACACACATACTGAAGCCCGCCATCGGCAAGGTAGCCGGCGTAGATCTCTCCAACAGCGTTGAGAACGAGTACGTCTGCATGTGCCTCGCCGCCGAGATCGGCTTGCCAACTGCCGAGGTGAAGATCGAGCGCTTCGGGGACGTGATAACCCTCGTCGTGCGCCGATTCGACCGTGTCTGGTTCGAAGATGCATTGATCAGGCTTCCTCAAGAGGACCTCTGCCAAGCTCTCTCGGTGCCTTCGTTCCGCAAGTACGAAGCCGACGGAGGCCCTGGCATGGCCGACGTGTTCGAGCTCTTGCTCCAAAGCGATGCTCCCGAGGACGATCAGAAGCAGTTCTTCCAGTCCTGCTTCGCGTTCTGGCTACTCGGCGCAACGGATGGCCACGCCAAGAACTTCAGCCTCTCGCTGCGCGCTCAGGGCGGCTTCCGGCTGACACCTCTTTATGACGTGATGTCCTTACAACCCAGTGTGGACGCGTTCGAGGTCAACCGCCGTGACTTCAGGGCGGCGATGGCCGTCGGAACCAACAGACACTACCGGATGGACGAGATAGTCCCGCGCCACTTCATCCAGAGCGCGGTGGCTGGTGGGATCAGTAAGGAGAGGGCTGAGCAGTGGCTGGGGGAGGTAGCTCACAAGGTCCCGGGCGCCGTGCATCGTGTCAGCGAGTCTCTTGATGGTGCGGTACAGCACGAGATACTGGAATCGATCGGTAACGCAGTCATTGCTCGAGCCGAGTTAGCCAAGGGGTTCTAGGCGCTCAAGCGGGCCCCTGCCCACCGTCCGCAAAGCCTCCCGCACCGCAACCATCATGTTCCCCGCATCCGCCTTGCCCTGCCACGCGATGTCATAAGCCGTGCCGTGGTCGACTGAGACGCGGATTATCGGTAGGCCGAGCGTCACGTTCACCGTGTCGTGGAAGCCGATGAGCTTCGCCGGGATGTGGCCCTGGTCGTGGTACATCGCGATCACCACGTCGAACGCGCCCGACGCCGCCCTCGCGAACACCGTGTCGGGCGCCGCGGGGCCCACCGCGTTCCAGCCTTCCGCTTGCAACTGACGCACGGCCGGTTCGATGATGTCGATCTCTTCCCGGCCGAATAGCCCACCCTCGCCCGCATGCGGGTTGATGCCCGCTACTGCTATCGCCGCTCGCCGGTCGAGGGCGCGCTGCACGGCTTCGCCCGCCAGCCTGCCTACGGTGACGATCCGCTCGCTGGAGAGCTCGTCGATCGCCCGCCGAAGAGGCACGTGCGTCGACACGTGCGCGATTCTCAGGCGGTCGCCCGCCAGCATCATGCTCACGTCTGAGCGGTCGACACCGCAGAAGTCGGCCAGCAGTTCGGTATGGCCGACGCCGACGTGCCCGGCCAGGCTCAGCGCTTCCTTGTTCAAGGGCGCGGTCACCACGGCGTCGACCTCGCCGTCGAGCGCGAGTTGGGTGGCCACGCGCAAGGCGTCGTAGGCTGCCGAGCCGGCGCCGCTGCTGCCCTGGCCGGAAGTGGGGTTGGCGGCATCGATATGCAGGGCCGGCACGTCGAGGACGAAGACTCGGCCACTACCGGTCGCTTCGTGGGGACTCTCGACTAGCGTGATGTCCAGTTGGGTTGCGAACCGGGATCTCGCGGCTTCGACGACGCGCTTGTCGCCGACCAGTATCGCTGTGAACTCGAGGCTATTGCCGCTCAGCTCCTGGGCCTTAGCCAACGCCTTGACGGCGATCTCCGGGCCGACGCCGGTCGGGTCACCGAGCGTGATGGCGATACGCGGGACTCCTTGGCTCATCGTGGCGCGCCCTCCAACGTCTCAGTTCGACCCGCGCTCAACCCTTCCGTTACGGGGCCTGCGGTAAGGAAGTCGACCGCGTTGACAAGCGTCATCTCGCTTCCGAAGCTCCCCGCCTTCGTGACGATGGGCAGACCGTCCCAGGTGCCGCCCCGCATGAGCCCGAAGGGGACGCCGGGCTCCACTTCGCCGAGGATCTCGAGAGCGACGGCGTGGAGAGCATCGAGGACGCGAGTGGCGGTGTCCCCTCCCACCAGGACCATCCCCGAGGGACGCTCACCGAACAACCTCCCGGCGGCTGCCAACGCACCGACCTCCTCGGCCAG
>CAZQVC010000204.1:0-2842 GCA_964596625.1 uncultured bacterium
TGGTGGCTCCTCTCTCGTAGCGGTAGCTGATGACCTTGAAGAGCAGGTGGGCGTCTTTGCGGTCGAGGGTTTGGAAGCCGAGTTCGTCGATGATGAGTACGGCGGCGCTCATGAACTTCCGGCGGTGGCTGCGTCGGTTGGGGTTCTGCTCGTCGCGGCGCATCTTCTCGATGAGGTGATCGGCGGTCGTGAACGTGACGCTGAAGCCGTTCTGGATGGCTCTGATGCCAAGTCCTTGAGCCAGGTGGCTCTTGCCGACTCCTGGCGGTCCGAGGAAGAGCGCGTTCTCTCTTCGTTTGGCGAACTCGCAGGTCGCTAGTAGGTCGACCTGGTTCTTGTCCAAGCCGCGCTGGAAGGTGAAGTCGTACTCCTCCAGGGTCTTGGCGAGGCTGAGGCCGCTGAGCTTCAGGGCGGTCTTGATGCGCCGTTCCTCACGCGCCTGGCGTTCTTGCTGCAGGACGTTCTCGAGGAAGTCCTGCAGTGAATGCTCCTCGCGCACGCTCTGCTCGAGGAGCTCGGGGAGGCGCTCTGGCGTGAACTCGAAGCCTAGGGTCCGCAAGAGGTTGCGGCTGCGGTCGAGGCTCGACCCGACGCTCACCGCGCCCGCCTTAGCAGGTTCTCGTAGTCGCTCAGCGGCCTTCTGGCGGCCTCCCAGCTCTTCTCCGCGACGATGACTTTCCCGATGTGGCCGAGTGGCGTGGGAGGCTCCACGGCTTGTCCCGTCGCTCCCGAGATCGCCGGCTCGTAGCAGGTTTGGTCGATGAGCAACCGGGCTTTGGTGCCGCGCGGGTACTCCTGCACCACCCGGCTGTCGGCGATGATCTGCACCTTGCCGGGGGCGCCGCGGACCTGCACCTGCCGGCTGGCGTAGCGGTAGGGCGCGGCGTACTGGCGTCCCTCGAAGCTCACCAGGCAGTCACGACCGACTCGGCGAGCGACCTGCACGTCGAACGGAACCGGCAGGCTCTCCGGTAGGGGCTGGAGTAGCTCGCGCTCGGCGAGCCAAGTGTCGTAGACGCTGTCACCGGTCACCGGGTTGGTCAGCGCCTTGGCGCGTGCGAGGGCTCGTTCCAGCACCGCGGCATTGAGGTCCTCGAGGGTCACGAAGCGCTCACCGCGCCTAACGATCGGCCCGATCACATCCTGCACGCGCCTCTCGACCTTGCCCTTGTCGCTGCCCCGTCGCGGCCGTGTCGGATCGATGACGAACCCCATCTCGTCCGCGTACGCCTGGTAGGTGTCGTTCAACTCAGCCCACGCGCCAGCGCCCCGCTTCACGCCCGTCTTGAGGTTATCGATACGCAGCGTTAGCGGCACTCCACCGAGGAACCGCAGGGCGTGATTATGACCATCCAGCCACGAGAGCTGCGTCTCATCCAGGTAGAACCGGACCGGGTTCATCCGCGAATGCGACAGCGTCATCAGGAACGCCCGGAGCGGCGTGATCCCACCAAGCTCGTGCACGAAGACCTTCCGCACACCCCAATCCACCTGCGCCTGCGTACCCGGCCGCGTCTCCACCCGCCTCACCGGCCGCAGCTTCGCAGGCGGCGCGCGCCGCCGCACGAACCGCAACACCGCCTTGTACGACCCGACGTACTCATGCTCGGCGACCAGATCCTCGTAGAGGCTCTTGATGCTCTCCGGCCGAGCTGACTCGCCATCCCAATCCTGCCGCGCGATCCACGCCTCGATCACATCGGCCACAGCGTCACAAGCCTCGGGCTGCCGCGAACGGCCATCCACCGCCTTAGCCCTACGGCGCTGCAGGCGATAACGCAACGTGCTCTCGTCGACGCCGAGCTCCTTGGCCACGCTGCGCACGCTCCTGCCCTTACCCACGAGCACCTCCGCGCACACCAGCTCCCGCTCCGACAGCCTCGCCAAGATCGCCTCCCGAGTACGCGAAACGTACCCGGCAAACCATCAAAACGGTGCGGGAAAGTAGGTGTCCCCTAAGCCCGAGGCTACGGCGTCCTCTGACAAGTGCTGGTGCTGCGGCTCCCATGTGTCATCCGACACGAGATCACGTGCTCTTATGTCCCGCCAGCAGCAACCCCGGCCAGCTGCTCGAATCAGCTGGTCTTCAGGAACCCCGCCAGCCACTCCATCCTCTGAAGGGCATCCGTCAAGGCCTCCACCGCCACACCGTGGTTGAGTGAGAGCGCCGGGTAGAAGGTCGCATGGGCGAGCTTGAGGGGCGCGCCGGCGCCACCCTCCTCAGCTGCGGGGGCGGTCGCCGCGGTCCACGAGCCAAGGCTGTTCAACGGCCAACGAGCGGTGCGTTCGGCATCGTTCAACTGGAGCGCGACCTGGTTCACCTCGGACACCGTGAGACCCGTACCTAGGGGGACTTGCAGCAGCGCCAGCATTCCCGAGCCGAGAACCGGATGGCGGGCCGTGAGGTCGAGGTGCAACCCGAACGCGAGCCCTTCGATATCTCCGACGACGCCGAGGTGTTGGCCATCTTCGCTCGCCAAGGGCTCAAGGCCCCGCCGCTTAATTGAGGTCGCCAGCTCCGAGAAGTCTGCGCGCTTAGCAGGCGGTAGAGGAGCCGCGCCGAAGGGAAGGTAGGTCGCCTCGAGAACAGTCAACATCTCGTCGGCCTCGGCGCGTCGTCCGCACACGGGATGCCCGGAATGGTCGACCTCAGCCGCTAGGCCCCTGCCCGTGAGAAACGTCACGGTTGCATCTGCTTGCCGTGTGGCCATCACGTTCGAGATGATCGCCCGTTCCCCCAACTGCTTGGCGCGATGGGTCACGGACTCGGGCAGCGCGTACACGCGTCCCCAGTGGATCAACCGTCCGTCGGCCGTGACGTTCGTGGTGAAGAGGTTGTTCA
>CAZQVC010000205.1:0-2733 GCA_964596625.1 uncultured bacterium
TCGGGGTCGAAGCGCGTCTCGAAGTAGGCCATCAGCAGCCGCGCCACGTCGGGGTGGGCGAGCAGCGTGCTGGTGACGAACGCGCGGCTGGTGACGAGGTTGAGCTGCGAGTAGTACATCTGGTAGGCGCGCAGCAGCGCGACCTGCCTCACGGTCATGCCGGCGCTGAGCACCAGGCGGTTGAGCACGTCGTTCTCGACCGAGCCGTCGATCAGCCCTTCCAGCGCCGCGAGCAGGCGCGCCTTGTCGGCCTTGATGTCGAGCTGCTCGCCGCCCTCGGTCTGCACCCGGTAGAAGTCGACCGCGCGGGCCACGCCGTCGACCTCGACGTTGTACGGGTTCTGGTCGAGGACGCGAAGCCCCAGGTTCTCCAGCAGCGGCAGCACGTCGGAGAGCGCCCTGCCGTGCCCCGCCGGGTAGAAGACCAGCGAGGACGCCGCGCCTCTCTCGGTGACCGGGTTGAGCAGGTCGAAGCCGCTCTTGCCGACGGGCAGCGCCTCGAGGTTGCCGATGTCGCGCACGGCCTGCACCGGCGAGACCTCGGCCTCGTAGCCCTCGTCGAACGCCTCGGCGTAGCGGCGGGCCAGCGCGCGCCCCTCGATCTCGCCGTGCGTCTCGATCAGCCGGTCGCGCAGCTCCTCGCGCCAGGACCGCGCGAGGTCGGCGACGGTGCGCTCGAGCTCCTTGACGTCGACTTCCGAGAGGTCGATGTCGGTGACGAAGTAGAAGTGGAAGCGCGCGTGGCTCTGGTCCTCGCCCAGCGCCAGGCGGTAGTCGACGTGGGTGGCCTCCAGCCGCTCCTGCAGGTAGTCCTGGATGGCGCGCCGCACCTCGCCGGTGAAGCTCTCGCGCGGCATCATCACCATCGCGCCGATGCCCCGCTTGAGCGGGTCGGGCCGCAGCCGCAGGCGCGCGCCGCGCTCCTGGTCGAGGCTCATGATCGTGCGGATGTCCTTGTGCAGCTGCTCGGCGTCGGTGCTGAACAGGTCCTCGCGCGGCATCGAGTTGAAGGCGCTGACGATCGCCTTGTAGTCGTGGCTGCCGGGCACGGCGTTGTCGGCCTCGAGCACCTGCTTGAGCTTGCGCCTGAGGATCGGGATCTCGTCGACCGGCGTGGCCTGCGCCGCCGAGGTGAACAGGCCGATGAAGCGCTGCTCGCCGGTCACGTTGCCGCGCTCGTCGAGCTGCTTGACGCCGACGTAGTCCATGCGCCGCACGCGGTGCACGGTGGCCTCGGCGTTGGTCTTGGTGACGATCAGCACGCGGCCGCCGGTGACGCGCTCGCGCAGCTGCGCCGACATCTCGCTCAGCGGCACGGGCTCCTTGTAGCGGCTGCCCCTGTCGCCGCGCAGGATGCCGAGCCCGCTGTCCGGCACGACCTGCAGGTGGGTCTCGCCCCCCTGCTCCAGCAGGCGGTACTCGCGGTAGCCGAG
The DNA here is from genome assembly GCA_964596625.1 of uncultured bacterium. Taxonomy (GTDB): domain Bacteria; phylum Deinococcota; class Deinococci; order Deinococcales; family Trueperaceae; genus DASRWD01. Next base: position 1,434 of record CAZQVC010000205.1, read on the forward strand.
GTAGACGAAGTTGTCGGCGTCGAGCCACTCGATGAACGCCGCGTACTCCTCGATCTCCTCGGGGAAGCCGCCGGCGAGCTGGTCGGCGGTGATCTTCTCGCCCGGCTTCGGCTTGCTGGCCGCGAACTCGTGCAGGCCCGCGGCCACCTCGGCGGCCTTGGCGCGCATCTCCGGGTAGTCGGAGGTCGCCAGGATCACGTCGCGCATGACCTTCTTGAGGCGCGCCTGGAGCTTCGCCAGGCTCTCCTCCGGCAGGCGCTCGATGAAGAACATCTCGAACGCCTCCGAGCGGTTGGAGCCCTCGCCCTCGACGTCGAGCAGCTCGCCCTGCGGGCCGCGCCTGACCTCGATGATCGGGTGGAGCTGGAAGGCGAGGTCGAGCTTCTGCCGCGCCAGCTCGGCCTGCACCGAGTCGACGATGAACGGCCGGTCCTCCATGACCAGCCGCACGACCGTGTACGGCGCCTCGAAGCCGTCGGCCTCGTAGCTGGGGTTGAAGACCTCGATGTTGAGGTCGTCGGTGCCGAGCTCGCCCATGAACTCGAAGCCGTCGACCGCCATCGCGTAGAGGGATTCGCTGTCGAACTGCTCGAAGAAGCTGTCGTCAGCCTTGGTCAGCAGCGCCTGCACGAAGCGGTCGAGCTGCTTGGCGTCTGCGCCGCTCGCGTCCCGCTCGATGTGCCTGCGCACGAGTTCCACCGTTGCCGTCATCTCACCGCTCCATGGCCGTCATGGCCAGAACCCTTAGAACAGCGGCCTGGGTGGCCGCTTCAGGCTTTTCGGCCACCATAACGCCGCCCGCGCGAGGCGGATGTGAAACCCATGCGTGGCGGGAGACAGCCCGCTGCCGGCGCGAGATATACTCTCGCCTGATGATGTTCCTTCTGGCGGCCGTCCTGGTCGCCGTGGACCAGTTGAGCAAGGTTTGGGTCACCCGCAACCTCCCGCTGGACGGCAACGAGATCCCGCTCATCCCCGGCCTGGCCATCTTGCACACCCGTAACAACGGGGCGGCCTTCGGCATGCTGCGCGACGTCGAGTTCCAGCTGGGTGGCCTGACCGTCAACGGGACGTTCCTGCTCGGCGTCCTCTCGGCGGTCGTGTCGCTCGCGCTGGTCGTCTACCTGTGGCGCAACCGCGGCCGGCTCTCGACGCTGGCTGGCGTCGCGCTCGCGTTGGTGCTGGCCGGCGCGGCCGGCAACATGATCGACCGCCTGCGGCTCGGCTACGTGGTCGACTTCATCTACGTGCGCAGCGGCAACTTCGACTTCCCGGTGTTCAACGTCGCCGACAGCTGCGT
>CAZQVC010000206.1:0-2733 GCA_964596625.1 uncultured bacterium
ACCCTCCCAACCTCAGGTGCTTGACAGTTCGTTGCATATGTGGTTCATTAGTTGACCAATGAACCCATACACCACGCCCCATCGATCGCATCCACGGGCCTAGCAGGTGTTCGACGACCGCGCACCTATCTACCGGCAGATCGCTGATCAGATCCGTCAGGACGTTGTGGAGGGCACCCTCCGAGAGGACGAGCAAGTGATGTCTACAACGCAGTACGCGACGAACTTCCGCATCAACCCGGCGACCGCCGCCAAGGCCTTCACCGAGCTCATCGACGAGGGCGTGCTCTACCAGAAGCGAGGCCTTGGCACCTTCGTGAGGCCGGGCGCACGCGAGCGCCTGCTGCAGCACAGACGGGACAGGTTCTTCGAGGACGTACTGCAACCGGTCCTCGACGAAGCTAGGCGCATCGGCATCGGGGCTTCGGAGGTAGAAGCCTACTTGCGGCGCGCTCTACGGGATGGCGAGAGATCGTGAGCACCTTCGGGATCGAGATCACGAACTTGACCATGCGCTACGGAGCGACCAAGGCCGTTGACGGTCTGAGCGCAACGATCCAGCCTGGCGCGATAACCGGGCTGCTGGGCCGCAACGGCTCGGGCAAGAGCACGCTACTCGCGGCCATCGCAGGCTTCAGACCACCGGCGAGCGGCAGCGTCACCGTGCAGGGTCGCAAACCCTTCGAGGACGAGTTCGTCATGGCGAACACCTGCCTCGTGCGGGAGGCAGGAGACTTCGCAGAGGTCCGCGTCGACACGGCCCTGAGGCTTTCGGCGGCGATGCGCCCGCACTGGAGCCAGGACCTTGCCCGCCACCTCATCGAACGCTTCAAGCTTCCGACGAACAAGAACGTCAAGGCCCTGTCCCGTGGTCAGCGCTCCGCGCTTGGCGCGGTCGTCGGGCTGGCGTCGCAAGCACGCATAACCATGTTCGACGAGGTCTACCTGGGAATGGACGCGCCGACGCGCTACGCCTTCTACGAGGAGCTGCTGTCCGACTACGCCGCGAATCCACGCACGATCGTCATCTCGAGCCATCTGATCGAAGAGGTCGAGCGCCTGTTCGAGCACGTGCTGGTCCTCGACGAAGGCAAGCTCCTCCTTCAGGACGCGGCGGAGTCGCTTCGAGAGCAGGGCGTGCGCGTGGTGGGCAACGGCGCCGAGGTAGAGAGGTTCGTCCAGCCGTACACGGTGCTCAACCGTCGCCACCTGGGGCGTACGACCGCGGCCACCCTTTACGGGAACCTGACAGAAGACGCCGAGAGACGCGCTGCCGCAGCGGGGCTCGACCTGGAGAGCGTGAGCATCCAGGACCTCTTCGTTCACCTCACCGAACGCCGAGAAGGCGGCCATGTCTCGGTGCACGGCGCCGGAGACGCACAGAAGGAGATCCGATGACTACGGCACGCCTGGAACGCTCTGCCACTACCGCGGCCACCCGCCGGCCAGGCCTGCTCGGCCCCGCCCGCTGGCTGCTCAACCGACAACTTCAGATCGTCTGGTGGTTCCTCGGACTGGTGGTACTGGTGTTCACCTTCGCCTACCCGCTGATCGGCCGCGCGGGCGGTGACCTCCCGTTCAGTATCTGGGAGAGCTTCGCAGCCAACGGTCCGGGCTGGTTCCTTCTCGCCATGGGCTCGACGGCCGTCACCACGTACCTCCCCATGCTCGTCGCCAACGGGCTGACCCGCGCGCGGTTCACGCTCGCAGCGGCCCTCGCCCTGGCGGCGTGCGCGCTGCTCTTGGCGGCGTTCGTCGCCGCGGGCTTCCTGTACGAGTCGTACATGTTCGAGAGGCTGGGTTGGGCCCATACGTTAAACGGCAACCACCTGTTCGGCTCGACATCACAGGCGCACTTGGTTGTGGCTGAGTACGCCGTGCGCTACCTGCTGTTCGGGCTGGCCGGCCTGCTTGCCGGTTACGCCTTCTACCGAGTGGGTGGGTGGTGGGGCACGGCGCTGCTGCTGTTCACGGTGGCGCTGCCTCTAGGCGTGGGCAACGCCCTTTTCGACCTGCAGATCGGCGCGAGCGCGTTCAGTTGGTCGGAGACTGGCATGCGGACGGTCATCGGGCTGGGTGTTGGCGCGGCCAGCGGCGTAGGCCTGGCTCTCGCTTTCGGCTTCGCGATCGTACTGGTGGCGGTCTCGCGGGCGCTGATAGCCACCGTTCCTATCCGTTCCAAGGCGGCCTGAGGGCTTGACCATACCTTAATTATTCAGGTATATTCCTGTTCTCGCTCAAGGGAGGAAGCAATGGGCACATCCACCGCCGCCGACGCAGTGTTCATGACGAAAGATCAGTTCCTGAAGCACTGGCAGGGCCACCGTTCCCTCACTCGCCGTGTCATCGAAGCCTTCCCGGAAGAGCATCTTTTCAGCTTCAGCGTGGGTGGCATGCGGCCGTTCGGTGAGCTTGCTGGTGAGCTCATCCGGATGGGGGCGCCTATGGCTGAGGGCGCTGCCACCGGGAAGTGGCTTGAGTACGACCAGCCGGTGCCCAACACCAAGGCCGGACTGCTCGAGCAGTGGGACGCCGACACGCAGCGGATAGACGCCGCATGGGCCAGCGTGACGCCTCAACGCCTGCAGGAGCGCGACGTGGCATACGGCCTCTACGACGACCTCGTCTACTCGCTAGTTCTCTACGCCATAGACAACGAGATCCACCATCGAGCGCAAGGCTACGTCTACCTGCGGGCGCTCGGCATCGAGCCGCCGGCGTTCTGGGACAGAC
>CAZQVC010000207.1:0-2726 GCA_964596625.1 uncultured bacterium
GCGTGAAGAACACGAAGGAGTAGCAGCATGACGTCAGTTTCCGTCCCCAACCCGGCCACCGCCGCGCGCCCGCGGCGCAATGTCCTCAAGCTCCTGGCCACCGAGACGAAGTACGAGTTCCTCAAGCTGTTGAGGCTTCCGATCTACAGCGTGGCGACCCTGGCGTTCCCGCTGATGTTCTACCTGCTGTTCGGCACCTTCTACGGCGACCTCGAGGCGCAGGGACTGAACGTGTCCCGCTACATGGTCGCGACCTTCGGCGCCGCCGGGGTCCTCTCTGCCGCCCTGTTCTCCTTCGGCGTGGGCGTGGCCTCGGAACGCGGGCAAGGCTGGATGCGCCTCAAGCGCGTCTCACCCATGCCGCCGATCGCGTACTTCCTGGCGAAGATCGGCATGGCCCTGCTCTTCGGGGCGCTGGTCGTCGTCGTGATCACCGCGGCCGGCGCCATCACGCAGGGCGTGCGCATCGCTCTGGTCGACTGGCTCAGCCTGTTCGGCGTCTTGCTCCTCGGCGCGTTCCCGTTCGGCGCGCTCGGGCTCGCCCTCGGCTACCTGTTCGGCCCCAACTCGGCGCCCGTGGTCCTCAACCTCCTCTACATGCCGATGGCCTTCGCCTCCGGCCTCTGGATGCCGATCACGGTCCTGCCGCCGGTGGTCCAGAACATCGCCCCGTACCTTCCCACCTACCACTACGCGCAGCTCGCCATCGGCACGGTCGGCGGCACCCCGCTCGGCGACGCCGGCAGGCACGCCCTGCTCCTCGCCGCCTTCACGGCAGCCTTCCTGATCGTCGCGGTCATCGCCTACAAGCGCGATGAGGGCAAGACGTACGGCTGAGGACGACAGCACGCAGAGGGAGGCTCGGCACCGCCGTGTGCGGGGCCTCCCTCATCGACCGCGACCAAGCACCCGGGAGGACACCGTGTTACTAAGCACTAGCGCGCTATTGCGCCTGCACCACGAGCGCACCGACGAGATGCAGACTCAGGCCGCGACCCGAGCGCTGCTGTCCGCCATGAGCGCCGAGAAGCGACGCGCCAGGCGCGAAGCCGCGCTGGTAGCGAAGAAGACGGCGCTACAGGTAAAGGAAGAGCGGGCGGCATTCGGCTGGCTGAGCCAGCGCCGGCCCTTCGGCTCCGGCCGCCTTGGCGGCGCCAGATAGGCAAGGCAACATGAACCTGGGCGAACACGGTACGAACCGGCGTCGAAGCGCGAAGCTTATCCTTGACGGGATGAGCTGGCGCGCTTTCACCATCCCGAGGGGGCAGGTCGTCTGGCTGGTGTACCTGGCGACCTTGGTGTTCCAGCCGCTCTTCGACTCGACGTCGACGTGGGTTGACTGGACGTTGACCGGCCTGATCATCCTGGCTTTCCTGCCGGTCTACGGCTGGACCAACAGGTTCGCATGCGACCGCCCATACTTCTGGCGCGACCAGCCCGGCGGCCTCCTGGGCATCGGGATCATGCTGGCCATGGCCGTCTTCCTTGCGCCCATCAACGCCGGTACCAGCGTGTTCTTCATCTATGCCGCCGCGACGGGTGCGGTGATGCGACCACGACGCCTCGCCGTTGGTGCCGTGACGGCGAGCTTCCTACTGGTGCCGGTGGCGGCGCTGTTCTCGGTCGTAGAGTTCCCGTACGTCCTCTACCCGTACGTCCCTTCGCTGATCTTCGTGCCCATCATCGGCATCGCCAACTACCACCAGCGCGAGCGGGAAGAGCACCGCGCCAGGCTGGCGATGGCTCAGGACGAGATAGAGCGCTTGGCGACGATCGCGGAGCGCGAGCGCATCGCCCGCGACCTGCACGACCTGCTGGGGCACACGCTATCCACCATCACGCTCAAGTCCGAGCTGGCTGCCAAACTGGCCGTCAAGGACCCGGAGCGAGCAGCGCGGGAGATCGCTGACGTCGAAAGGATCTCGCGCGACGCGCTGGGCCAGGTCAGGGAAGCCGTGCGCGGCTACCGGTCCAGCGGGCTGGAGGGCGAGCTCGCCAACGCCAAGCTGGCTCTGGAGGCCGCGGACATCGAGTTCGATTACTACTTCGAGAAGCTTGACCTGGCGCCGATGGCCGAGAGCGCACTGGCCCTCGCGCTGCGGGAAGGGGTGACCAACGTCGTCAGGCACTCCGGCGCGCACAGCTGCCAGGTTCGGCTGGAAGCACGAGCCGGCGAAGGCGTTCTCGTCGTCACCGACGACGGCTCGCTGAAGGAAGCCCCCGTACCGGACGACGGCGGCCTAAGCGCCATGCGCTCTCGTATCGAGGCGCTGGCGGGCACCGTCTCGCTGCGCAGACAAGGTCGGTCGACGGTTCTCGAGGTTCGCCTGCCGCTGACCAGGCGTACAGAAGAGCCGGCCCCCCTCCCCGCCCCCGAGGCAAGAGCGACCGCTTGAGATCGCGCGGTCCCGGACGGGCGCCAGCAGACGCCGGTGAGCGCGCGTGAAAGTCGTCCTGGCCGAGGACCAGGCGATGGTCAGGGGAGCTCTGGCAGCGCTTCTCGACCTGGAGGGCGACATCGAGGTCGTGGCTCAGGCCGAGGACGGTGACCAAGCCCTGGCTCACGTGAAGGCGCATGCTCCGGACCTGCTCGTGACGGACATCGAGATGCCAGGCACGACCGGTCTGGAGCTGGCCTCCCAGGTCGCGGCGCTACGCCAGTCCGGGGAACTCTCCACCAAGGTCGTGATCCTCACCACCTTCGCGCGCGCCGGCTACCTGCGGCG
>CAZQVC010000208.1:0-2707 GCA_964596625.1 uncultured bacterium
CCTGGAGGAGACCCTCCTACTCGTTGACCAGCGCCTCTACCCTGCTCTGGGCGTCGGCCAGCGCCTGCTCGACGGTCTTGGTGCCGAGCCTGGCGGCCTCGAGCTCCTGGCTGATGATGTCGGAGAGCTGCTGCTGGTTCTCGATCACGGGTGGGTTGACGGCGAACTCGAGGGAGCGGAAGACGGCCTCGCGGTTGGCCGGCATGGGCTGGTCGAGGTAGGCGGAGAGGGCCTCGGCCTGGTCGAGCGAGAGCGCCGAGAGCTCCCACGACAGCTCGATGCGCGTGTCGACGACGGCCGGGTGCGCGGCGAGGAACTCGACCCAGCGGTAGGCCGCCTCGGGGTTGTCGCTCTGGCTCGAGACCGCTGCCGCGTTGGAGAAGAAGTGCGTGCCCTTCTGCACGCCGCCCGGCTCGACGGCGACGTCCCAGTCGAAGGTGGCCTCGGTGGTGATGTGATCGAACATCCAGATGCCCGTGACGATCATGCCGAGCTGCGAGTTGAGGAACATGTCGACGTCGCCAACGCCGCTCATCTCGATGTCGGTCGGCATGATGTGGTGGGTCTGGACCTTGTCCACCAGGTAGTGCGCGGCCGCGCGGTTCTCCTCGGTGTCGATCTGCACGGTCGGGGTCACGGTGAGCCCGCCGCCGGCCTGCGCAGCGGTCTTGTAGAACTCCCAGAACTGCACCGGCTGCGAGATGCCCCAGACGCGGTTGGGCGCGTCCGTCAGGGCGAGGCCGGCGTCGATGACGTCCTGCCAGGTCCAGTCCTCGTTGGGGTACTCGAGGCCGGCGGCGTCGAACATGTCCTTGTTGTAGAAGAGCATCACCGTCGAGAAGGTGATCGGCAGGGCGAGCTGGGCGCCTTCGTAGGCGAACGCGTTGAGGGCTGCGGGGTAGAACGTGTCGGCGCCGATGTTCTCGCTCTCCTCCAGCAGGTCGCCGATGTCGAGCAGCGTGCCTCGCGAGGCGAAGGTCACGAAGTTCTCGTAGTTGAGCTCGAAGACGTCGGGCGAGTTGCCGGCCGCGAAGTCCGTCTGCAGCTTCGTGAAGTAGGAGCCGAAATCTGCGGTCGAGTAGTTGATCTCGATGTCGGGGTTCTCCTCCTCGAACACCGCGATCAGCTCCTCGAGCGCGTCGATGTGGTCGGAGCTGGTGGTGAACGAGAAGTAGTCGACCGTCGTCTGGGCCGAGGCCAGACCGAACGCGGTCATGGCCGCCACCAACAGCGCTACCAACGAGATCCTACGGGCTCTTGGCTGCTTCATTGCACCCTCCTTGGGCCTTGCACACAGCGTCCACACGCGGCCGACGGTCCGATTTGCAGCGCCCTCACGCGCTGCCCGTCCCCACGCTCGCGGCGTCTAGCGGGATCGAAGCCTCCTGCAGGAAGCGGGCGGCGGCGAGGCCGGCGGCGCCGCGCGCCCAACCGTCGTCACCCCAGCTGTCGATGACCAGTTCGACGTCGTCGGCGAGATCGCCGAACGTGAACCGCTCCAGTCGTGGACGTATGCGTGGCAGGAGGTACGGCGCGTTGCGCACGCCCTCGCCGCCGAGGATGATCAGGGTCGGCGCGAAGATGTTGACCAGGCCGCTCATCGCGACGCCGAGGCAGTCGCCGGCGTCGGCGAGCAGGTCGAGGACCGCGCGGTCGCCGGCGGCGGCCAGCTCGGTGAGCTTCTCCGGGTCGAGCTCGGCGCCCGTCAGCTTCTCGGCCAGGGCCACGAGGCCGGCGTCGCCCAGGCGCTCCTCCAGGGTGGCCGTCTCCGGGCCCATGACGCGGGGCTCGATGAGCGTGGCGAGGTTGTGCCCGAACTCGCCGGCGCCGCCGCGGGGCCCGCGGTAGACGCTGCCGTTGACCACGATCCCCAGGCCCACGCCGCGACCCAGGGTCAGCACCAGGAACGCGTCGTGACCGCGGCCGTTGCCGAACCACGCGTGCGCGGCCGCCAACGCATTGACGTCGTTCTCGACCAACACGGGGAGCTTGAGAGCGTCGCTTACCAGGTCGGCGAACGGCACCTTCTCCCAGCCGAAGAGCTGCGAGTGCCGCACGCTGCCGGCCAGGTGGTCCACCACGCCCGGCAGGCTCACGCCCATGCCGAGGGGTCGGACCGTCGCGCTCGCCGTCTTCTCCACCAGTTCGCGGACCGCGCCGACCACAGCCGCCACCACCGTGTCCACCTGCGTGTCGACCAGCGGCTTGTCCACCAGCGCGACGGCCTCGGCGTTGAGGTTGGTGAGCGCTGCGACGACGGCGTGGTTCATGACCTTCACGCCGAAGACGTGCGCGTGGTCGTAGTTGATGCCGAGCAGGATCGGCTTGCGGCCAACCGAAGGCGAGGTGCCGACCTCGGCCTCCACCACCAGGCCCTCCTCGATGAAGGGCGCGGTCAGCGCGGTGATGGCGGCCGGGCTGAGCCGCAACTCTACCGCCAGGTCGGTCCGCGAGATACGACCGTTCCGGTGGATTGCGCTGATCACGGCACTCTGGTTGAGCGAACGGATCCGCTCACGCCCGAGAGCCCTGGACGACGAGCGTCTCATCGGCCTCCCTATTAGTTCATTTCGTGAATGAAGTATTAGGGCAAAGATGAGAGCTTGTCAAGGCCTGCCGACAATGCGCGGGCGGAGTGACCCTCCGAAACGGGGGTCACGATTGCCGACCTCTACGCCTACAGCGCGGGGCGCGCCGCAGGTCAACG
>CAZQVC010000209.1:0-2684 GCA_964596625.1 uncultured bacterium
CTCTACGCCGAGCACGAGTTCAACGCCTCCACCTTCACCTGCCGGCTGATCGCCGGCACGGGGTCGGACGTCTACTCCGCGGTGTGCGGCGGCATCGGCGCGTTGCGGGGCCCCAAGCACGGCGGGGCGAACGAGGTCGCCTACGAGATCCAGCGGCGCTACGAGACCGCCGACGAAGCCGAGGCCGACATCCGCGAGCGCGTGAGCAACCGCGAGGTCATCATCGGCTTCGGGCACCCCGTCTACACCGTCTCCGACCCCCGCAGCGACGTGATCAAGGAGGCCGCCAGGCGGCTGGCGGAGGAGGACGGCGACCTCACCACCTTCGAGATCGCCGAGCGCATCGAGCGGGTGATGGCCGAGACCAAGCGCATGTTCCCCAACCTCGACTGGTTCAGCGCCGTGGCGTACGCGCACATGGAGGTGCCGACGGCGATGTTCACGCCGCTGTTCGTCATCGCCAGGGTCGCGGGCTGGGTCGCGCACGTCATGGAGCAACGCCGCGACGGCACGATCATCCGGCCGTCGGCGACCTACGTCGGCCCGGGCGACAGGCCGCTGGTGAAGCTCGCGGACCGCTGATGCCGTACCTCGTCGCCGCCGACCTACCTGAGCAGAGCCCCGGCGCGCGCTTCCGCGAGCTGCTCGAGCGGCCCGGCATCCTGCGTCTGCCGGGCGCGCACAACGGCATGGCGGCGCTTCAGGCCAAGCGCGCCGGTTTCGACGCCCTCTACCTCTCCGGCGCGGCGATGAGCGCCTCAATGGGACTGCCCGACCTCGGCATCATCGGCCTCGACGACGTCGCCTTCTTCGTGCGCCAGGTGGCGCGCGCCAGCGCCCTGCCGGTGCTGGTCGACGGCGACACCGGCTACGGCGAGGCGCTCAACGTCATGAACATGGTCCGCGCCTTCGAGGAGGCGGGGGCGGCGGCCGTGCACATCGAGGACCAGCTGCTCCCCAAGAAGTGCGGGCACCTCAACGACAAGCGCCTTGCCACCGCCGACGACATGGCTCTCAAGGTGGCAGCGGCGGCGAAGGCCAGTCGCGACCTCGTCATCGTCGCACGCACCGACGCCGCTGCCAGCGAGGGACTGGCCGGCGCGGTGGCCCGCGCCGAGCTCTACCTCGAGGCCGGCGCCGAGGTGATCTTCCCCGAGGCCCTCACGACGGTCGAGATGTTCCGCGACTTCGCCGCCGCCCTGCCCGGCGTGCCGCTGCTCGCCAACATGACGGAGTTCGGCCGCACGCCGCAGCTCAACGCCGCGCAGTTCGAGGAGCTCGGTTACAAGATCGTGATCTGGCCCGTCAGCTCGCTGCGCGTCGCGAACAAGGCGCAAGAGGAGCTGTACCGGGTGCTGGCCCGCGACGGCAGCGCCGAGGCGCTGCTCGGCGCCATGCAGACGCGGGCCGAGCTCTACGAGACCATCGACCTGGCGGCGTACGAAGCCCTTGACGCGTCGATCGTGGCTACGGTGCTGCCTGAGGCCAAAGAGCCTTCGTAGGTGCCGCCGCAGGGCCTAAGTAGGTAGACAGTGAACATTTAACGAGGCTGGCCGGGCAAGCAGACCACCGGAAGGCTTTGCTCGGTTCGTCGAGCTCACCAGAGCCAGAACACGGATTCAGGGGCCAGCGACACGCTGACAGGGGTTCCTGGCGCCACGGTGTCGGCCGCTCCGCCCGCCGGCACGTCGACCAGCCACGGCTCGGATGCGTCTTCCAACCGCACACGCACCCGCTCGTACGGCCCGTAGAAGTCGCTGCTCTCCACCACCGCCGGCGCCGTCCAGGCGCCCACGTCCGCGCTCGCCTTGAACAGCAACGAGACCGACTCTGGACGCACAGCGGCGAGGCCGGCGGTCCCCGGCTCGGGCGACCGGGCGTCGGGCAGCTGAACACGGAGCTCTCGACCCATGGCGCGCGTCGTCGCTTGGGAACCCGAAACCGAGACGACCTCGACGGGCAGCGAGTTGACCTGGCCGACGAAGCTTGCAACGAAGCGGTTGGCGGGCCGCCTGTAGACGTCGCGCGGCGTGCCGGCCTGTTGGACGGTGCCGGCTTCCATCACCACCACCTCGTCGGAGAGGGAAAGCGCCTCTTCCTGGTCGTGGGTCACGTAGATGGTCGTGATGCCGAGGCGTCGCTGTAGAGCCTTGAGCTCGCTCCGGAGCCGCAGGCGCAGCTTGGCGTCGAGGTTGGAGAGCGGCTCGTCCATCAGCAGCACTCGCGGCTCCAACACCAGTGCCCTGCCGAGCGCCACACGTTGCTGCTGGCCGCCGGAGAGCTGATGAGGGTAGCGCTCGGCCAGGTCCGTCAGGTCGAGCGACTCGAGTACCTTGCCGGTGCGGGCGCGACGGGCCTCCGGCGCCACCCGCCCCATGCGCAGGCCGTACTCGAGGTTGGCACGCACGCTCAGGTGCGGGAACAGCGCATAGTCCTGGAAGACCATGCCAACTCCGCGCCGGTTCGGCGGCAGGTCGGTCTGGTCCCGCCCGTCGATGACCACCGCGCCGGCCTCGGGGTCGACGAAGCCGGCCACCATCCGGAGCACGGTGGTCTTGCCGCAACCGCTGGGGCCGAGAAGGGTCGTGAAGCTGCCGGGCTGGACGCTCAGTGAGAACTCGTCGACCGCGACGGTGGCGCCGAACGACCTGCGCAAGCCGCGCAGCTCCAGCAAGGCTCCGTTC
>CAZQVC010000210.1:0-2683 GCA_964596625.1 uncultured bacterium
CTGCGCGGCATGGACGACGAGTCGCAGATCCTCTCCTACCAGGACGCGCAGGGCCGCGTGGCGTACGTGCTGCTCCGCCTCTACCGCGGCGGCGTCATCGACCTCGACAGCAGCCACGCGCTGGTGCGCCTGACGCACCAGGAGCTGGCCAACCTGGCCGGCACCTCCCGCGAGACCGTGACGCGCGCCCTGAAGGCTTTGGAGGCCGAGGGCGTCATCCAGACGCGCCCCAAAGAGGTGTTCATCACCGACCCAGAGGGTCTCGAGGAGATCCTCCACGGCATCAGGTGACGGCGGACAGCTTGCTCTCCAGACGCTCCTGAAGCCCCAGCTTGACGGTGGGCCAGGTCAGGTCGGTCACGGCGTAGATCATCGTGTCGCGCACGTAGCCGTCCTTGGCCACCATGTGCCGCTTCAAGACCCCCTCGAACGCCGCCCCCAATGCAGTGATCGCGCGCTGCGAGCGCAGGTTGCGGCTATCCGTCTGCAGCTGCACGCGGTTGACCTGCAGCGTCTCGAACGCGAACGTCAGCAGCAAGAGCTTCGACTCGGTGTTGACGGCGGTGCGGAAGACCTTGGGGTGGTACCAGGAGAAGCCGAGCTCGCAGCGCCTGTGCTCGCTGCTGTACTGGCTGAGCCGCGAGGTGCCGAGCACCTCGCCGGCCTTGTCGCGCACGGTCACGATGTGCGCGGTGCCGGCCGCCATGGCTTCGAGCACCGGCGTGAAGTAGGCCTCTGACGCGGCTTCGTCGGTAGGCGTCGAGGTGAGCGCGAACTCGTCGGCGTGCGCGAAGGCGATCGCGTTGAGCGCCGGCAGGTCGGCGCGCGTCAACGGCGTGAGGTTGACGACGCGGCCGCGCAGGACGGTGTCGGTCGGTAGCTTCTGGCGCGCGCACATGAGCGCAGATTGTACTAGAGACCGTGTGTGCTCGGGACTAAGTGGGTTAGAGCCCGCCCACGTGGGCTTCGCTGCGCTGACCGAAGTCGGCGTCGAGGTCGAGCGAGAACGGCACGATCTCGGCGTGATCGACGAGCCGCTCGACGCCGACCAGGCTGCCGATGACCACGCCGTGCGTGACCACGACGAGCGTGTTGAAGCGCCGGTAGCGTCGCAGCACCTCGAGCACCCTGGCCCGCACCTCATCGAGGCTCTCCCACGGCGCAGAGTTGTCCATCGGCACGGCGCCGCTCAAGGTCTTCTTGGCCTCAGCGAGCATCTGGTGGTCGTAATCGGCGAGGGGATCCTTCTGCGGCAGCCACTCGTGCAGGTCGTGCTCGACGAACAGCGGCTTGTTGAGCGCCCTACTGAGCAGCGCCCCGGATTCGAGTGCTCTGGTGAACGTGCTGCACAGGATGGCTTCCGCCTCCGAGAGGCGGTAGTCCCTGGCGATGGTGTCGATCTGCAGGCGGCCGAGGGGCGTGAGCGGCGCGAAGTCCTTGGCCCAGCCACGCGCTCCCCGCGATTCGACGAGCCCCCAGTCGGTCTCTCCATGGCGTACGAAGTAAAGGTTCACGAAACATCCTCTAGAGTGCCGCTAGGAGCTGGATTCGCATCCGGCATAAGGTGTCCTAAAAGCGCGCGCGGCCGCTGAACCCGAGGACGAACCGGTCGCCCTCGAGACCCGCTATGCGCGTCAGGAACAGGCTAGCAGCGGCCTGACAGGTGGTCTGTCGGAAGTCTTACTACCTCCCGGCGCCGCTCTGCGTCTGGTGCACGACGTGACGTGGGTCACCGTATTCCGCGGATCGCTCGCGCCGGGTCGGCCAGTGGGTGCGCGGCGTTATGCTGACGCGAAACGATGCTCGATATCGACTCGCTCTACCGCCGCTCCGTCCTCGCGGTCGCCGATGCGCCGTGGATCAAGAGCTTCCTCGAACGGTACGGCTGGCGCCTCGGCGTCGGCCGCTTCGTCGCCGGTCGGGACGTCACCGAGGCGGTGCCCAAGCTGCAGGCCATCCAGGCCAGCGGCAAGGGCGTGGTGCTCGACCTGCTCGGAGAGTTCGTGACCTCGGAGCCCGCCGCCCGGGTCGTGGCCGAACGGATCCTGGCCTCGATCGAGGTGGTCCGCGAGGCCGGGGTGCAGCCGTACTTCAGCGTGAAGCCGACGCAGCTGGGCAGCGGCGTGTCGACCGAGCTGGCGCACGAGTTGGCTTCCGGCATCGCGCGTCGTCTGGCCGCGGTCGGTGGGCGTCTGTGCCTCGACATGGAGGACTCGCCGCAGGTCGACAAGACGCTTCAGCTGCTCGAGGACCTGCACGGCGAGGGGCATGACCACGTCACGACCGTCCTGCAGAGCTACCTGCACCGCACGCCGGAGGACCTGGAGCGGGTGTTGGCGCTGGGCCAGAGGCCGTCGGTGCGCATCGTCAAGGGCGCGTACAAGGAGCCTCCGGAGGTGGCCTTCCAGGCCAAGGCCGAGGTCGACGCGGCCTTCGAGCGACTGGTGAAGCGGGGCCTGGAGCTCGGCGCTCACATCGACATCGCCACGCACGACGAGCGGCTGTTGCAACGACTGTTAGCGTTCATGGAAGGTGCCGGCATCGGCCGCGAAGGCTACGGGCTGCAGATGCTCTACGGCGTGAGCGTGGGCCTGCAGGACCGCCTGGCGGCCGCCGGTGAGCCGCTGCGCGTCTACGTGCCGTTCGGCGACGACTGGTACGGCTACTACAGCAGGCGGCTGGC
>CAZQVC010000211.1:0-2560 GCA_964596625.1 uncultured bacterium
CCTGCGCCCCCGTGCGGCTGTGTGATCAGGCCGGGAGGGCCGCCATCAGCTCGCGGCAAGCCGTCTCGCACTCCCGGCAGGCCTCGGCGCAGACCCGGCAGTGCTCCATGTGCTCGGCATGCTGAGCGCATTCCTCGCCGCACGCGCGGCAGACCTCGGCGCAGGCGGCGAGCTGCTCGCGCAGCGCCCCGGGCTCGGGTTCGGTGAGGCGCGACACCACGCGACCCGTGGCGGCACACACGTCGGCGCAGTCGAGGTTCAAGCGGATGCAGCGGACCTGGTGCTCGACGCGTTCCTCGGCGAGGCACGCGTCGGCGCAGCTGGTGCAGCTCTGGGCGCACGAGAAACAGGCCTCGATGCAGCGCTGGAGCACGGCGGCGTCGGCCAACGGCGTCCTCGGGTGGGTACTGATCATCTCTCCTGCGCGCATACCGACCTCCTGGCTCGGGCACTCTAGACTTGTCTCAAGGATGTTCAGGGGCGATTAGCCAGCGGTGAGGTGTCCGTCGAGCGGGGCGGCGGGGTCACGGGAAGAGGTCGAGGTGAGCTTGCTCCAACGCCTGATAGGCATGTTGCTGAGGCCGCGGGTGCGCGGCAAGGCGCGCGGCGCGTCGCTGTCGGAGCTGATCGAGCGCATGCAGCGGTCGCGCGACGACCTGCTGCCGCGGATCGACAGGGCCGAGGACACCCCGGGCAACCGGGAGGCGCTCAACCACTTCGTCGGCATCGAGCGGTGGAGCCAGAGCCGCATAGCGGTCGCCAAGGGGGAGCCGTTGACGCTGGACTCGTACCACGGCTACCGGCTGCCCGACTCCGCGAGCCTGGAGGAGCTCCAGGCCGCGTTCGCTCAGACGCGGGAGGATTCGATCGCGCTGGCCCGCGAGTTGCAGGCCGCCGGCGCAGACGTCGACATGAAGGTGCCTCACAACGACCTCGGCGAGTTGTCGGTGCTCGAGTGGTTCGTCTACCTCGACGATCACTCGAGGCGGGAGATCATCCGGATCCGCGCGAAGCCCCAGGAGTGACCTCGCGCTCCTGCGCGCACGACCGCTGTCGCCGCGGTGGGTTAGCGTTCAGCAGCGGGAGGCGAACATGACCGAAGCAACCGACCAGCGGCAGTCGACCGAGCTGGGAGTTCCCGGGCAGGCCGGCAAGTACCTAGGCGAGCAGTGGACGGCGACGGCCTCGACGTTCGAGGTGCGCAGCCCCGCAACCGGTGACGTGGTCGGCCGGGTAGCAGACTGCGGCGCGGCCGAGGGGCGGCGCGCGGCCGGCGTGGCGAGCGAAGCTTTCGACTCCTGGCGCAAGACCACCGCGTTCGAGCGCGCCGAACTGCTCGAGCGTTGGGCCGAAGCGCTGCTCGACGGGCGCGACGAGCTCGCCGCCGTCATGACGGCCGAGATGGGCAAGCCGATCAAGGAGTCGCGCGGCGAGATCGCTTACGCCGCGGGGTTCGTGAAGTGGTACGCCGAGGAGGCCAAGCGCGTCTACGGCGAGGCGTTCCCCAGCCAGGCCGGTCACAAGCGGCTGCTGGCCATCCGGCAGCCGGTCGGTCCGGTGTTCGCCGTCACGCCGTGGAACTTCCCGGCTGCGATGGTCACGCGCAAGGCCGCCCCGGCGCTGGCCGCCGGCTGCACGTTCATCCTGAAACCCGCGGAGCAGAGCCCGCTGACGGCGTTGCGCATGGCCCAGCTGTGGCTCGAGGTCGGCGGCCCGGCCGGCACGCTGCAGGTGCTCACGGCGCTCGACCCGGCGCCGCTGTCAGACGAGCTGCTGGCCGACACTCGCATCCGCAAGATCACCTTCACCGGCTCGACCGAGGTCGGCCGGCTCCTGTACCGCAAGTCGGCCGACACGATCAAGCGCATCTCGCTTGAGCTCGGCGGTCACGCGCCGCTGATCGTCTTCGACGACGCCGACCTCGAGGTCGCGGTGCGCGAGGCGGTCGCCTGCAAGTACCGCAACGCCGGCCAGACCTGCGTGTGCACCAACCGCATCTACGTGCACTCTGCGGTGGCGGAGGAGTTCACCCGCGCGTTCGCCGAAGCGTCGAGCTCACTCACCGTCGGCGACCCGACCGACGAGTCGACCGACATCGGTCCGCTGGTCGACCAGCAGGGCCTCGAGAAGGTCGAGCGCCACCTCAGCGATGCGCGCGCCAAGGGCGCCGAGGTCGTGCTCGGCGGCTCCGCGAAGTCCGGCCTCTTCTTCGAGCCGACGGTCCTCAGGAAGGTGACGGAGGACATGCTGCTGATGCGGGAGGAGACCTTCGGGCCGGTCGCGCCGATCATCGAGTTCGCGGACGACGACGAGGTCGTCAGGCTAGCCAACGACACGCCCTTCGGGCTCGCCGCCTACCTCTTCACCAACGACCTCTCGCGCGCCTTCAAGGTCTCCGAGGCGCTCGACTACGGGATCGTGGGCGTCAACGACGGCGTGCCCTCGACCCCGCAAGCCCCCTTCGGCGGCGTGAAGCAGTCGGGCATCGGCCGCGAGGGCGGCCCCTGGGGCATCGAGGAGTACCTCGAGATCAAGTACGTCTCGCTCGGCTTGCGCTGAG
>CAZQVC010000212.1:0-2543 GCA_964596625.1 uncultured bacterium
CCCGCGACCCACCAAGGTAGAGGGCGGCGATGTCGTCGCGGTCGCGCAGCTCGTGGGCTGGCCCGGACAGGCGCACGGCGCCGTTCTCCAGCACGACCCCGTGGTCGACGAACTCCAGCGCCTGGCGGGCGTTCTGCTCGACCATCAGCACCGCGGTGCCGGCCGCGCTGATGTCGCGGATCGTCTCGAAGATCTCGCGCACGACCTGAGGCGCGAGGCCGGCTGTTGGCTCGTCGACCAGCAGCAGGCGCGGCTCCTGCATCAGCGCGCGGGCCATGGCCAGAATCTGACGCTGACCCCCGGACAGCGTCCGCGCCAGCTGCCTGCGGCGCTCGCCCAACAGGGGGAAGCGCTCCTCGAGCTCCCTGACGCGCCGGCTCACGAGCCCGAGGCTCAGCGTGGCCCCGCCCATCTCCAGGTTCTCGGCCACGGTCATCGAGCCGAACACGTTCTCCAGCTGCGGCACGTAGCCGATGCCGCGCCGGACGATGGCCTCGGTCGGCAATCCGGCGATGGGCCGGCCCTCGAACGCGATGCGGCCCCTGCTGGGCACGACCAGCCCGAGCAGCGCCTTCATCAGCGTGCTCTTGCCCGCGCCGTTGGGGCCGAACACCAGCACCTGCTCGCCAACACCCACCTGCAGCGAGACCCCGAAGAGGATCTGCAGCGGACCGTAGCCGGCGTCGAGCTCCTCGACCTCGAGCAGCGCCGCTGGCCGGTCGCTCACAGCGCCCCGCCGAGGTACGCGTCGACGACGCGCTCGTCGCTCTGCACGCTCGCCGGCGTGCCCTGCGCGAGCACCCTGCCCTGGTGCATGACGATGACGTGGTCGCACAGGCGCATGACGAGGTCCATGTCGTGCTCGACGATCAGGACGGTCACCCCGCGTCCGCGGAGGTCGGCGATGCGCGCCATGAGCGTCTGCGTGAGGGTCTGGTTGACGCCGGCAGCCGGTTCGTCGAGCAGCAGGATGGTTGGCTCCATCATCAGCGAGCGGCCGAGGGTGAGCAGCTTGCGTTGACCGCCCGACAGCTGCTCGGCGGCGCTGGAGGCGAGGTGCTCCAGCCCCAGGAAGCGAAGGAGCTCCGTGGCGCGCTCGATCAGTTCGGCCTCGCGGGCGCGCGCCGTCGCTCCTGGCGCGAGGCTGCCGAAGATCGACTCGCCAGGGTGCCTGTTCCCGCCGGCCATCAGGTTCTCCCAGACCGACATGCCGCCGAAGATCCGTGGCGTCTGGAACGTGCGGCCCAGGCCGGCCCTGGCGATGGCGTCGGGCGCCTTGCCCAGCAGCTCGGTGCCGCCGAGCTGAACGCTGCCGCTGTCGGCCCGCGTGACGCCCGTGACGAGGTCGAAGAGCGTCGACTTGCCGGCCCCGTTAGGCCCGATCAGCCCGGTGACGCTGCCCCGCATGACGTCGAAGGTGACCCCGTCGACGGCCTTGATGCCGCCGAACGCCTTCGACAGCCCGTTGAGCCGGAGCAGCGGCTCGCCCGCCGGCGTGTTCGCCGCGAGTGTGGAGGTGCGGGTCGCGGCCGCAGGCTCGGCGCCGGGAGCCCGCTCGGAGCCCGGGCCGCGCGGAGTGTCGGTGGGCGCTGCCGTCACCGCGGGTCACCGCCGGACGCCGCGCGCGGTGGCGGACGCAGCCTCTCAGGCAGGATCCCCCGCGGGAAGAAGCGCACCACGGCGATGAGCAGCAGGCCGATGATCACGTAGCGCAGCGACGGCACGAAGCTCGGGTTGCGGCGCGTGAGCGGGTCGAGGAAGGCGAGCCCGTCGAGGAAGCGGGTGCCCTCGGTGATGGCCATGAGCACGATCGCGCCGAGCACGGCCCCGAAGGGGTTGCCGCGGCCGCCCAGCAGCAGCGCGAGCCAGACCTGGAAGGTGATGATCGGCACGAACTGCCCGACGTGGATGATCCCGAGTGAGTGCGTCCAGAGGCTGCCGGCCAGGCCGGCCAGCACGCCGCCGAGCGCGAACGCCCTGAGTTTCAGGCCGGGGGCGGGCTTGCCGAGCGAGCGCGCGGCCAGCTCGTCCTCCCTCACCGCCCTTAGCGCCCGGCCGAACGGCGACGCCGTGAGTCGCACGGCCACCACCAGCAACAGGCCGGTGATCACCGCCGTCAACGCCAGGTAGAAGAAGGGGTAGTCGCTGGTGGCGAAGGCGCCCCGTAGCGGCTGCGGCACGCCGAGGATGCCAGACTGCCCGCGCGTGAGCCAAGATTCGTTGTTCAGCACGCTGCGCACGATCTCGGCCATGGCGAAGGTGGCGACGGCCAGGTAGTGCGAGCCGAGCCTCACGCTGGTGGAGCCGATCAGCAGCGCCAGCAGCCCCCCGGCGATGCCGGCGGCGACGAACGTCAGCGGTATGGGCAGGCCGAGGCCGAACTGGTAGCGGCCGTCGATCGCGAGGTAGGCCTCGGTGCCCTTGGGCGGCAGCGAGAACAGCGCGCTGGTGAACGCGCCGACCGCGAAGAACGCGACGTGCCCGAAGTTGAGCATGCCGGCGAGGCCGAACTGCACGTGCAGGCCGAGCGTGAGCACGCCGTA
>CAZQVC010000213.1:0-2523 GCA_964596625.1 uncultured bacterium
CCTCAGCCGCCTTCGGCCTTGCCGTACCCGTAACCGTAGCCGTACCCGTAGCCGTAGTCCCCGCGCCTGCCAGAGGAGTTCTCGGTGTTGGTGGCGATCGTGCCGAGGACCCTCACGCCGACGCGGTCGAGCAGCGCGATGGCGGCGTCGACGGAGCGGCGGTCGGTGTCCGGCATGCTCACGGCGAACAGCACCCCGGTGGTGTGCGGCGCCATGGTCAACGCGTCGGCGACGGGCAGCATGGGCGGCGTGTCGATGATGATGACGTCGTGGCTGTCCTTGAAGCGATGGATGAGCGAGGCGAAGTTCTGCGACAGCAGCTCCGTCGGTGAGGGCGCCGGTTCGAACTGCGGCAGCACGCTGAGCCTCGCCTCCCCCAGCTGGACCTCGGCGGGCTCGAGGTCGGCTTCGGTGTCCTCCAGCAGGGCGCGGGTGGTGGCGACGCCCGCGCCGGCCGCCCTGGCCGCCACCGGCTTGATGCCGAACACCTCGTGGAGCTTGGGCTTGCGCAGGTCGCCGTCGATGAGCAGGGTGCTGTAGTCGTTGCGGGTGAAGCTCTCGGCCAGGCTCGCGGCCACCGAGGTCTTGCCCTGGTTCTGCCCTGCGCTGGTGACCAGCAGGATCTTGGGGTGCGCCGTCGAGGTCGCGAAGAGCACGTTGGTGCGCAGGTAGCCCGAGGCCTCACGCGGCACCAGGCGCGTGCCCGTAGGCAGGCGCGGGAACTCCGCCATCACCGGCAGACCGGTGGCCCTCACGAGGTCGTCGGCGCCGCGGAAGCGGGTGTCGAGCGAGTCGCGCAGCAGCACCAACCCGTAGACCAGGAAGATCCCCAGCACGAAAGCCAGCGCGGCGTTGCGCACCGGGCGAGGGGAGACGGGGTCGAGGGGCGCGAGGGCCGGCTCGAGCACCTCGAGGTGCCCGACGGCCGAGGTCATCAGGGCCCTGGCCGCGTTCAGCTGGTTGGCGCGCTCGGCGCGCAGGCTCTGCAGGCTGTCGAGCGGGTTGGCGCCTACCACGCCGGCTGCGGCCGCGTTCGGACCGTCGGCGCCCTGGGCGATCTCCTCGTCGATCGCGCGCAGCTGGCTCTCGAGCGTGTCGACCACCGTCTGCAGGTTCTGCGTGGCCCGGCGCGTGTCCCACAACAGCATCGCGTTGGACAGGGCGTTGGCGGCCCGCGCCGCCATCTGGGGGTCGGCGTTGCGCACCGAGATGTGTAGCAGGCTCGACTGCTGAGCGTTCTCGACGCGCACCGAGACCAGGTCCTCGAAGTCGCGCAGCTCGGCCGGCGTCGCGGAGTCGATGCCGAGCATGCCGAGCGCGTCGTGCAGCACGGGGTTGCTGGTGGCGGCCGCCTGGTAGGCGCTGATGTCGATGACCGGCGCGGTCACCAGCGACACGCCGAACGACCCCTGGAGGTTGGAGTTCGGCCGACTGGCGAGCAGCGTTGCAGACGCCTCGTACTCCGGCGTGAGCCGCTCGCTGAGGAAGTAGGTGAGGGCCGCGGCCCCGATCGCCACCGCCAGGGCGAACGGCAGCCCGCGCCGTAGCAGCAGCAGGAGATCTCTTAGCGTCGGTTCTTGCTGTTGGTCCACTGGCTCTTATCTCCCGTGTGCGCCAGCCAAGGAACGTTCGCGGGCGACATGATCGAGGACCGGCAATTGCGGGCTGGGGCCGCCGCGCGGCGGCCGACAATGCCGAAGCGTACCAAATCTTCTGTTTCCGCGAACGCTCGATTGGTACGGTCGAACGCATGACGTTCAAGCCGGCCGCCACGCTCGTGTTGATCGCCGCCCTGGCGGCGTCGTTGCTGTCTACGACGCAGTTCTCCCTCGCTCAGGGCGACGCTGCGACGCAGGCCGAAGGCGTGGCCGAGGGCGCGTCGGACGTAGCTGCTCAGGACGGCACGGTGGTGGAGGGGGACGTCGACGCGGCCGTGCCAGCCCTCTTCTCGGTCGGCATCAGCGGAGGCTTCCCCTCCTACCAGACGGTGGCGCTCTCCGTGTCGCTGCAGTCCAGTTTCGTCGGGCTACAGGCGAAGGGCAGTTGGACCGCTGCTGGTCCGTTCCTCGGGCTTCAGCTGAGGGGCTACCCGCCGGTGCCGGTCCCCGTGCCGCTGTACCTCGGCGTCGGCGTGGGCATCTACGGCCCCAACGTCAGCTATCACGGGGCGGTCGGCACCCACGTGCCGCTCAGCCGGGCACTCAGGCTCGACCTGGAGGGCGGGCTCGCCTCGGTGCCCCTGCTCGACGGCAGGAGCCTGGCGCCGCACGTCGCCGTCGGCCTCAGCTACGCGGTGCCCGTCGCCCTCGAGCAGAACGATGGGACTGGAGGCGAGCGCATCGGGCGGACCATCGCCGAGCGCTCCCGCTCGAGCCGCGCGGCGCCGGCCTGCGCCGAACCGAGTGAGCCGGAGCGCGGCGAAGTGGGCGACGCCGTCGACCGGGTCGTGAAGGAGTGGCTCGACAGCGCACGCGCGACCTACGGCAGCGTCTACACCGACCTCAACTACAGCTACTCGATCTC
>CAZQVC010000214.1:0-2523 GCA_964596625.1 uncultured bacterium
CGCATGGCGGCCGAGCCGGCCGCGTCCCAGATGCCCTCGACCGAGTCGTCGACGAGGATCTTCTCGGCGCCTTCCGGCTCTTGGCCGTGCTCGACGAAGGTCGCGGCCCGGTAGCCCTTGGTGACCATCTCATCGCGCACGAGGTCGAGGAAGGTGCCGCTCTCTATCGCGTCGTGGTCGGGGTGCTCCTTGTCGACGGTGAGGTAGAGCCGGCCGACGGCGCCGTCGAAGCGGCGCTTGGGCGAGATGGGGTCCAGGTTGAGGCCGTTGCCGCCGCCGACCTTGGTGACCAGCGCCAGCTTGGTCGCGAGCTTGAGCACCCAGGCGTTGCTGCCCTCCGGCTCGGGCGAGCCGTCCTGCACGAAGCAGTTGAGCACGTTGCCGTGCTCGGTCGCGGCGCCGGCCAGCACCCTGCCGCCGGGGCAGAAGCGCTGCTCGACCATCAGCCGGTAGAACTCGGCCGCCGTGTCCTCCCGTTGGGCGTCGGGCTCGGGCTGGGCCACCCAGCGGGCGACCCGCTCGAACATGTCGTAGACACTCTCGTCTCCTGGCTGGAAATACTGCCGCTTCGCCACCTTCACAGCGTGTTCCCCGAACTGTGCTGGTCGATGGTCGGAAGACGAGAACTTGCTCACTGTGTCCACTTCCCCTCTCGGTCGGCCGCGCCCCCGGCTGCGGCTGCTTGATACGAATCTGGCGGGTGTCGCTGGCTCTTGCGCCCCGCGCTGGACGTTGCCAGGCGGGGCACTTCGGGCTCTTGCAGGCTTCCAGTTGACGCGCGCTCGCGCGGCGACGAACCTACCAGATGTTGTATCCAAAATTCTAGCGCGTACTACCTATGGCGCGATGAGGAGATTCTAACCCGACTTCTGCTGCTGCGTGACGAACTCTCGGGGAGTGCGTTCCAGACGCGAAGAGATCAGTGCTTGAAGTGCCGCCGGCCGGTCATGACCATCGCCACGCCGAGCTCATCGGCGGCCGCCGTGATCTCATCGTCCCGTATCGAGCCGCCCGGTTGCACGACCGCTGCGGCGCCGGCGGCGGCCGCTGCGTCCACCCCGTCGCGGAAGGGGAAGAACGCGTCTGACGCGCAGGCGCTCCCCTTGGCGCGCTCGCCGGCCTTGGCGGCTGCGATCTCCACGGCGTCGACCCGGCTCTGCTGCCCCGCGCCGATGCCCACCGCGACGCCGTCCTTGGCGAAGACGATGGCGTTGGAGGTGGTGTAGGCGCAGACCAGGTTGGCGAGCTCGAGGTCGCGCCACTCCTGCTCGCTCGGCGTCCTCTTAGTGGCGACCGTCCAGTCGGCGTGCCCCACGGGGAGCTGGTCGGGGCGCTGCACGAGTAGGCCGCCGTCGAGCCGCCTCAGGTCGAGCGCTCGCTCACCGGGGGCCGGCAGCGTGAGCAGCCGCGTGTTCTTGCGCTTCCTCTGCAGCAGCTCCAGCGCGTCCGGCTCGAAGCCGTAGGCCAGTATCACGTCGGCCTTGGGGTTGCTGGCGATCGTCTGCGCCAACTCAATGTCGACCGTGGTCGGCAACGCCACCACGCCGCCGAAGGCAGACTTGGGGTCTGCCGCGAAGGCTCTCTCGTACGCGTCGTGCGGGTCGTCGGCCACGGCGGCTCCACAGGCGTTGGCGTGCTTGACGATCACGCATGCCGCCTTGCGGAACGCGCCGGTCAGCTCGTGCGCCAGGCGCCACGCGGCCTCCCCGTCGAACAGGTTGAGGTACGACAGCGGCAGCCCGGAGTGCTGGACGCTGTCGTCCCACATCCCGCGGGCGCCGACCTCCCGGTAGCGGGCCCCGGCCTGGTGGGGGTTCTCCCCGTAACGCAGCTCCTGGGCCCGCTCCAGCGAGAGGTTGAGGTAGCCGGGCAGCTCGTCGCCCCGCTGCAGCCAGCTCACGATGGCGGCGTCGTAGGCGGCGGTGTGCGCGAACGCCTTGAGCGCCAGCGCGCGCCGGCGCTCGGCGGAGATGCCGGCTCGCAGGTCTGCCAACACCTGCCGGTAGTCGAGGGGGTCCACCACCACGGTGACCGCCGGGTGGTTCTTGGCGGCCGCCCTGATCATCGCCGGCCCGCCGATGTCGATCTGCTCGAGAGCCTCGTCCTCGCTGACGCCGGGCTCGGCTACCGTCTCCCTGAACGGGTAGAGGTTCGCGACGACCAACTCGACGCGAGTGAGCCCGTGCGCGGAGAGTTCGGCGTCGTGCGCGGGCGTCGGCTTGGCCAGTATCCCCCCGTGAATGGCGGGGTGCAGGGTCTTGACCCGCCCACCAAGGATCTCCGGGAAGCCCGTGACGTCGGCCACCGCGGTCGCCTCGAGCCCGGCCTCACGCAGCGTCTTGAGGGAGTTGCCGGTCGAGATGAGCTCGTAGCCGAGCTCCAGGAGTCCGGCCGCGAGCTCCGTCAGGCCCGTCTTGTCGTAGACGCTAAGCAGCGCTCGCGGCACTTGGAAGGCTCCTCCCCTACTCCTCGGTGTTCTCCTGCGTGTCGTCCTGCGGTTCGTCGGACTCGGTCGCAGCGTCG